>JBNARN010000149.1:0-2504 GCA_049718365.1 Candidatus Bathyarchaeales archaeon | reverse complement strand
ATGGCTTAGCCGCCGCTGCACTATGATTGCTTTCGTTCTGTGGGTTCCTCCGCGCTTTTCTTGTTTAGTTCTATAAGGTCGCCTAAGGTTGTCTCGCGGCTCGGTAACTTTAGAATTGTAGGCGCAGCTTCCTCTTTCACTGGGACAAGCAACTTGATTTTTAAGGCATGCTCAAGCTTGGCGGCGAGAACGTTATCTGGCTCCATTTTTCCCGTTTCAATCTTGCTTAAAACAGACGCTTTCTCGTTTATTTTCTTGCCAAGCTCTTCATGGGTGAGCCCTAGTTTTTCTCGCGCTTGCCTTATCTTGACATGATAATCGTCCACAATTTCTTGGGTAATTTCCACTTTGGCTTGTGCAGGTTTCTTTTTATGGGTAAGCGGCGTCGGCGTTAGCAGCTTTTTTGGTTGTTTCTGGCCTAACTCGGCTTCTTCTCCGCTGATTATTTTTCCATGTTTTGAGCATTCGGCGCATACCATTAGTTTAGCGCCTTCTATTACCGCGTTGATTGGTGCGCCGTGGATTTTGCGACCGCAGACTTCGCATCGCACTGGTTCTTCACCTATATTGTTTTTATTATGTGGTAATGTTTATAGTTGTCGAAACAAAAAGGGGCGCAGCGGTGAATCAAGTGGACAGTGATTTGCAGCGGCTTAGGCGCATTGCTGATTACCAGTTTGGGAAAGGCGTCGGCGCAGTGCTGTTTCCTGAAAACGTTGAAGTCTTGTATTCAAAGGCCACTGGCAGAATTCGCTATGTGAATCTAAATGGCAAGAGACTTGCAACTCTCCGCCCCATGGACGGTTTGCTATCTTTAAGCGTGAATGCGGCTAAACGTATTGCTGAACACGCTGCCTTCGCCCGCTGCTTCGTCACGGTGAGAAAAGAAGTTTCTCAGTTTGTTGCTACTGGAGGCGACGTGTTTGCAGCGCATGTAGTCAGGGTTGACGACGAAGTCCATGCTAAGGACGAAGTTATCGTAGTCGACGAGGATAGGCAGGTTTTGGCTGTTGGCCGCGCCTTGTTATCAAGCGCTGAGATGAAGGCTTTTAATACAGGCGTTGCCGTGAAGGTTAGGCACGGCAGCATGAAGGAAAGTTAAGTATATGAGACTCCACTGCGGAATAGTTTGTGGAGCGGTTTCCTATGCATAGACGCATGAGTCCGCGAGAAACAAGGCGCATGATGCAGCGCATGGGCATGAACATGGATGCTGTGCCCGATGTTGAGCAGGTGGTTATAAAAACAAGCAGTAAGGAGATAATGATTGAGCAGCCTGAGGTAGCAATTCTCGAGATGCAAGGTCAAAAAATCTTCCAGGTCATCGGCGGAAAAGTCACCGAGAAAGCGCCTGAACGTGCAGCGGCGAGCGCTCCAAGGTTCGCTGTGTCCGAGGAAGACGTGAAGCTCGTGGCGGACCAGACTGGCAAGAGCATAGAAGAAGCCAGAAAAGCGCTGGAAGAATGCGAGGGCGACTTGGCAAAAGCGATATTGCTGTTGCAGTCATAATTTTCCTTCCTGTTTCTTATATGCCACTGCGGGTAAACGTGGCTAAAATTGCGCTTCTGGTTTCAAGCATTCCTATATAGCACATGTGCTATACGTGTTTTCCAAGAAGAAGGGGTTGTATGGCTCTTAGCGCTTCTGACGTTACAGTGGTTGGGCACTTCACCATAGACACTATTCACTTGCCAGGGCATTCGAGCCCCGTCACTATTTTAGGCGGCGCAGCGGCTTACGTTTCTCTTGCAGCAAAACGCCTAGGCGCTTCGGTTTCTGTTATCTCAAGGGTTGGCGGCGATTTTCCAGAAGCTTACTTTTGGTGGCTTGGCGCGGAAGGCATAGACCTTTCCAGCGTGATTAAGCGCGCTGAGGAGCAGACCACACGGTTTAAGCTCGAATACGGCAGCGATTTAGCGGACAGAAAGCTTACACTAACAAGCAGGGCTGATGCGCTGGATGCACGCGACCTGCCGCGTTTCCTATGCGCCAAAGCGGTTCACATCGCGCCAGTTGCCGCTGAAGTCTCTTACGAGGTGGTCGAGCAGCTAAGGGCTTCCGCGGAAGTTTTATCCCTCGACCCCCAGGGTTTGCTGCGCAACTTCGATGAAGTAGGCGCTGTAACGCTACAGGCGCAAGCGGATAAACGCTTACTCAGCCTCATCGATGTCTACAAATCTTCACAAGACGAAATCAGCACGTTAACTGGTCATACTGACTTGACGACGGCGATAAAAGCGGTTCATGACTTCGGAGTTGAAACCGTAATCGTCACATCAGGCGCTAAAGGCGCTGTGCTATCCGAGAACGGCATGCAGCACACTATTCCGGCGTGCCGCTCCAGAAAAGTAGTTGACCCAACAGGCGCCGGAGACACGTTCATAGGCGGCTTCTTAGCCGAATACATCCGCCAAAAGGACCCGTTATGGTGTGCTTGCGTGGGTTCTGCAGCGGCTTCGCTTGTTGTCGAGGGCGTCGGGCCCACTTTTTTCGGAGAAAAAGAG
>JBNARN010000148.1:1536-2618 GCA_049718365.1 Candidatus Bathyarchaeales archaeon | reverse complement strand
TAGTACTGCTGGCAGTTAAGTTTTTCATGGAGAAAACGGAATCTGAACTGGAAAACCAGCATGGGCACTTACATGATAACACTGAAGACATCGAGCATGAACACGAACACGAGCATCCAGACATCGGCTGGCATATTCACCCGCATTTTCATCCAAAACGGATGAACAACCTCAGCTTGTGGAAAATAGCGAGTTGCGCATTTTTCCTAGGCTTTGCCCACGAAGAAGAATTCGCGCTTCTCGCATTGGCGATGGGCGGAGTTAACCCGCTTTTCATGATGGTGACTTATGGATTAGCTGTGACTGCAGGGCTTGTGGGCGTCACCATTCTTGGAGTAAAAATGTACGAGAAGGTTAAAGCAAGAATCAGTAGGTATGAGAAATATTTCCCAAAAGTTAGCGGCGCAGTGCTTCTTGCGCTAGCGTTTTGGCTACTGATAGGTTAATTCTTAAACAAGTCATAGCCTCTCGACGTGACCATCTTTCCGTTTATGACCCGTGTTGCTGAATTGCCTACTATTATTGTTGTAGCCATATCTATTTCGTAGTCAAGCATGCTTCCAAGCGTCGTTATGACCACTTTTTCGCCGTCTCGCCCAACCGCTTTGACGATACCCACGGGAGTATCGGAGCCTCTGTATTGAAGCAGAATTTGATGCGCCCTTGCCAAAGGTTCTTTACGACCTTGACTCTGGGGATTATATAATACAATTACGAAATCAGCTTTGGCAGCGGCATTCAACCTTTTTTCAATAAGCGCCCACGGCGTCAGAAGGTCACTGAGGCTTATTACGGCAAAATCGCCAACCAAAGGCGCGCCAAGTGCTGCGGCTGCTGCTGTCGCCGCCGTTACACCGGGAATAATTTCTATGGGGACATCGGCTTTTTCATGCGCTGCGACTTCTGAAACTACGCCTGCCATGCCGTAAACTCCTGGGTCGCCGCTGCTGATGACTGCTACGTGCTTGTTTTCCAGTGCCTTTGCTACGGCGGCTCGTGCTCTTTCAACTTCTTGACCCATAAAGCCGGAGACAACCTCAGCGTTGCTTGCGATGATAGGCTGAATTAGTTCGATGTAGGTT
>JBNARN010000148.1:0-1394 GCA_049718365.1 Candidatus Bathyarchaeales archaeon | reverse complement strand
TTCCACTATAGGCGAATCAGGTGAAAGGTCTTCATGCTTAAAGGCACGAAGCGTGTCGACTTCCAGAAACGTGATGGGTAATCCCAGTTTTTTGGCAGCGTTTATGATGCTGAGCGAATTCTTTTTTATGCTAACTGTTGCTAAGCGGTCAACACGCTCCAGCGGAATATCAACGCGCGCCAAAGCGTATTTCACAGTGTCTATGACCTCGTTTTCGCTGACGTGCTCTCTTGCACCTAAACCCACAACCACCGTTTTAGGTCTAAGTATCGTAGCAGGCTTTGTTAACGTCTCCTTAGACACTTTTTCTCTTGTAATAATGACCCCTGCATCAAAGCTGTTTACTAGCTCTACAGCCTGCTTAACGTTATCAACTCTTTTCATTTCGTAGCCGGCAATTTTGTTTTCTGGAACTTTTACGTCGCCGACCAAGACAAGAACCAAGTGCCCATCGTCAACCAGAGCCGAGTTTACTGCCACAAGGCTTTCAGGATTTTCTATTGAGAAATGTAGAGTTAGCGCAAGTTCTTCAACGCATTGTTTTCCCATGACGTCAGAGGCGGTGGTGATAACGGGCACCGCGCCTATACCTTCGGCAAGAAGCCTTGCGAGTTCGTTGGCTCTTCCGTAATGGCCTGAGAGGAGGCTTATGACAAATCGGCCAGAAACGTCAACGCATAGAACGGCGGGGTCAACGAGTTTGCTTTCCAAGTGTGGTGCGACCGCGCGGATTATTATGCCAGCAGCCATAACCGCTATTATAGCGTCGACTTTGCGGTAAATTTCCTTTATGAATTCGTCCAGTTTCTTATCTAACGAAGACACGTTCGCTTGGCAATATTTTTCGGGGGCAAACACTGTGCAGGGAAAACCCAGCGTGTCTAATGCTGCTTTGATTTTAAGTGCGGTTTCAACTCCACGGCGAGTGACTGCGATAACAGCTATGCCCTTCTCAAACATTTTCAACGCCTTTGCGGAAGCCTGTAGTGAAAGAAGGCTCATAGAGCTTTGAGAAGTCGAACGCTTCAGGGTTTAAGACACGCCCGACGAAGATTAGAGCCGTCTTGGCTATTCCAGCAGCCCGCACCTTCTCAACGATGTCGTTTAAAGTGCCCTTGACGATTTTCTGGTCAGGCCACGTTGCCTTGTAAACCACTGCGGCTGGCGTGTCGGCTGGGTAGCCGCCCTTTTTGAGTTCTTCAACAACCTCGGCTATTTGCGGCGTGCCGAGAAAAACGACCATGGTGGCTTGATGCTGCGCCAGCTTTCGTATGCTCTCAGACTCTGGCACGGGCGTTCTACCCTCAGGCCGCGTGATAATAACTGTTTGCGAGACATTAGGCAAAGTTAATTCTCGCTTGAGACTTGCCGCTGAACCCTGCAGACAGCTTACG
>JBNARN010000147.1:0-2684 GCA_049718365.1 Candidatus Bathyarchaeales archaeon | reverse complement strand
CTGATGGACCTGCGCGCAGCCGGCGCCTACAATGTCGCCGGTGACAAAGCCTTCCACGCCTTCCTCCCTGTTAAGCCGCGCAAGCTCTGCGAGAATATCCTCGTAGGAGCGTTTAATCTTAACTTTCAAGTGTGGGATGCCTATGGTTTTGGATTGCAACTCCATCAGGGGAATACTGTGAAAAACGTATGGTTCCTTGTAAATGTAAGAGAGCAAATAGGCAACTTCATAACCCTGCTTAATCACTTTATGAAGCGCCAAGCAGCACTCTTTACCGCCGCTCCAGTGAACAACAAGCCTCATTAAATCGCATCCACCGAGTAAAATGGTTGAAGCAAAAGACAATTAAAGCTTTGTTATTCAGAGATTCCAGCCGCCACAGCATAAAAAACGAGGGGCATAGCGCTAACTGCTTCCAGTCCAGTGTTTCTCTGCGTGTACTTTTCTGTCAGCAATGTTTTTTACTCTGCTAAGCTTGAAAGTTTATGCGAAACATTTAAGCACTCAGCGTCTTGTATTCTCGAAAGAACCCTCATTCAGTGAAGAAAAGATGAAGCCGCACATAACCCTCGTGAACCCGCCCACGCCAAGCGGATCAACTGGACATTTACCCTTCGCCCTTTTAGGCTTAGGCTATTTGGCAGCTGTTTTAGAAAAGAACCAATACGAAGTGGACGTGATTGACTGCCAAGTGCTTAAACTTTCAACTGACAAATTCAAAAGTGAAGTCGCAAAGCGTCAGCCCGACATCGTCGGCATCACCTCGACTACGCTCACATACAAATCTGGACTGCAGATGGCAAAGATAGCCAAGGAAGTCTGCCCAAACTGCCTGACCGTCATGGGTGGGCCGCATGTTACTTTCTGGGATGACAAGGCGCTGCAGGAATGCCCAGAACTGGATGTTATCGTGAGAAGAGAAGGCGAACTCACTCTGCTGGAGCTGGCACAGCGGGTAGAAGCAGGCAAGAGCTTCCATGATGTGCTAGGCATAACTTACCGCAAAAACGGGCAAGCAGTGCGAAACCCAGACAGACCATACATAGAAGATTTAGATTCTTTGCCCTTTCCCGCAAGGCACCTATGGCCCATGGAGCGTCTTCGCGAGTATGAGGATGTTCTCTATTTAGCGGCAAGCCGAGGCTGCACCTTCTGGTGCGAGTTCTGCGCCACTGTCCGCATGCACGGCCGCAAGTTTCGAATGCGCAGCCCCAAAAATATTGTTGATGAGCTAGAGTTTCTTAACAAGACTTACGGCGTAAGCAAGTTCACATTCTGTGATGATGCATTCACCGTTGACCAAGCTAGAACAGAAGCCCTATGCAAGGAAATCGTAAACCGCAAACTGAAAATTCAATGGAACTGCGGAACACGCGTTGACATGATCACGAAAGAGTTGCTCGCGAAGATGAAGGAAGCAGGCTGCATCTCCGTGTGGTTCGGAGTCGAGTCTGGCTCACAACATGTTCTTGATGCTATGAAAAAGGGAATTTCCACAGAGCAGACAATCAAAGTTTTAGGCTGGGTGCGCGAGTTGGGGCTAAAGCCGGTGCCCAACGTTATCTTGGGTTTCCCGGGCGAAACCAAGAAATCAGCTTGGGAAACCATAAAATTCGTGGAGAAAATAAGTCCAGATGCGCTGGGCTTCTACAATATAGCTACGCCTTTCCCGGGAACGCCCCTTTATGATTTGGTCAAAGAGAAAGGTTGGCTGAAGGTAACTGACTTCGACAAGTATGACACAGCAACACCAATTTTTGAAACGCCATGGCTGAGCATGAAAGAGCTTAGGAATTTACGTTTACAAGCTTTCCATCACTTCTATCTACGCCCCGCCTACTTCCTAGATAAGAGCCGAAGATTCAAACTTTCAACAGCAATAACCGTGCTAGTAAACCTTGTTGGATACATGAAATTGAAACTTGGCATCGGCTAAGATGCTTCTGACGCCAAATCAAATTGATGAGAATTTGGCGCTCACGAAAACGGCTGGACTAAGGAGTAAAGGGGTTTAGAAGAGTTTTTCCCAGCGGTTAAAGAGCTCGAGCACTTCGTCTCCGCCGTAGCCTTCAAGCTCTTTACGCCATTCTTTGTCTTCGACAACTTTCTTCTGGAACTCTCTTATCCACTGTGCCTTCTCGGCTAGGAAGATTATGCCATCAATGCCTGTTCTTGCTGCGCGAGTAGCCACTGTCATAATTTGCCTGTGTGGTGCCACGGTTTCCCATGTTTCGCCTGGACCACGCACGTAAAAGTTAACGAACATGGGCTTCTTAAGAATACTCTTAAACGCTCTGGCTATTGTTTCCCAGTACCATGGCGTAGGGTAAGCCTTTGAGAACATTGGAACAACAAAGTAGTCAGCGTATTTCGCCATAGCGTCAAAGTCGTAGCCAAACCGCACCTTACCTAAAACTGGATCAGGAAGGCAATTCACGAACAAGGGCTTGTCAACCACGCGCTCGCGAACTTCAGCTAAAAACTCAACCACGGTTTTAGCGCGCCAATCAACCCAGTTTAGCCCGCTTTTCCGCCAAAGCTCCACACATCGTGGGCAAGTGCAGAACGCGTGCTCCGCGAAGTGCTGGCTGCTGATGCTTATTCCAGGCGTTTTCTTTGCGCATTCCTCTATTAGTTTTAGGTTGTACTCGCGAACTTCAGGATTGGTCATGCATAGGACATCC
>JBNARN010000146.1:1709-2713 GCA_049718365.1 Candidatus Bathyarchaeales archaeon | reverse complement strand
CTTGTTGGTGGCGCCGATAACGTAGACATGCAGGTTCTTGCCTTTGTCCACGATTCCGTCCATTTCTTTCAGGAATTGGTTGCGGACGCGGATTTCGCCGCCGACTTCGTTTTGATGCTGCCCCATCAGCGAGTCTAACTCGTCAACGAAGACAATGGCAGGTTTGCCCTCATTTGCAGACTTGCGTGCTGAATTGAAGAGTTTAGCAACATTCTGTTCCGCTTCGCCAAGCCACTTAGACATTATTGAAGCAGCATCTATGGAGTAGAAGTTGGCATCTATCTCCGTGGCGACCGCAGCAGCAAGCAGTGTTTTACCACAGCCAGGCGGACCAAAAAGCAAGATTCCTCTGGGCCAGCCGAGCGGAAACAGGTCGGGTCTCTGAACGGGATAGACAATGGCTTCTTTAACGGCTTTTTTAGCCATATCCAAACCTACAACTTCAGCCCAGTTTACTTTAGGCTTTTCAGTCACAACAAGCTCCTCTCCTTGCTTTCCACCGTTGCCTCCTTCAGTGGCTGTTTCACCGCCTTCGCCGCCATTGTTGGATTCTGCGCGCATTTCACTGGGCGAAACAGAGCCCTGCAAGACTTTGATTCGTTCTTGGTAAGCAATTGCCCTCTGAACATAAACCTTGTTTAGGCTGTAATCAGGATAGAGCTGCACAAGCTGTAGGAGGCTTTCGATGGCTTTCTGATACATGGTTATGGCTCTGCCTTTTGCGCCCTGCTTGTCCAAGCGCACCGCGTCTAGCGCGTAAGCGGTTGCGGCTTTTTCAAGTTCATGTGAGGCACTCATGCGTTTTTCACCTTTCTCATTCAGGAGATTTTATTTCGATTTTGATTTTTCCTTGGTTTCCCAAGTTTTCTAGAGCTTTCTCGATTTCTTCATAGGAAGTTTTCAAATCAACTGAACAACGGGTTAAATCTATCTCGCCATTGCTTTTTCGCACGTACTCGAGAAGCGCATCCTCAAGGGAGGGCTTCTCAACCTTCAATGAGATT
>JBNARN010000146.1:0-1699 GCA_049718365.1 Candidatus Bathyarchaeales archaeon | reverse complement strand
CGGATTTCTTGTAAGAAATCAGGGTTTCTGAAGAATTGAAACCAAGCTCATCAGCAGCCTTACGCCCAATTATCTGCGAGGAAGTTGCTGAAAGCGCTACCATCTCTTTTATCGGCGCAGCCTTCTCTTCGGCTGGCAGAGAAGTAGCGGGCGGTTCAGGAAGAGTCTCTGACAGCTTTCGCTCAAGGAAACTGGATACCTCGCTTAGTATTTCCTCTCCTGCTTCGGTCTTTTTACCTACAGGTATCAGAGACTCGTCTGCATTAATCTTGGCTGCATAGAGCGTTTCATGAATTGCTTCATTAACATTATTTAGTTCCTTCGAGACATCAGGCAAGAATTGGAACAGTTCTGATGAAACGCTTTGGAGAAGCTTCAAAGCGGGCTTTAAATCAACAACAATGTCGCTTAGTTCCTTTATCGTTTCAAGACGAAGAATGACACGTTCAATTGCCAGTTGCACATTATAAAGAAACTTGATTAGCTTCCTAATTTCAGCAATCTCGTTAGCGCAGATTGCCGCTTTTTCCTTGTTATTCTTCTTTAAAGCACTCATGCAAGATTCAAAAAGTACGCGGTCTCTTTCCTTTAACCGGTAGCTTGCCTGCTCCAGCTTGTTCTGCTGAACGCGAAGAGTAAGAATGGATTTGGTGGCAACTTCCCGTATCGGTGGAGGGCTTGAATTCATTAGACCCTTAATGACCTTCTCCCTCCGCCCGCTTCTTCATTCTGTAGGCTATATACCTGCCTTTCCGACTTCTTTCACGTAGACAACAACTGGCGGCTCTGGAAGCTCAGTCGTTACAATAGGCGCTTCGCTAGCAGCTGGTTTTTTAGCAGGTGGTTCAGTGTGGACTACTGTGGGCTTTGGCTCCAGCGGTTTAGAATCGCCTAAGAGTATGTTCGAAAGCTTGCTTTTGGTAAGTTCAAGGTCGCTTTTTTCTTTGTGGACGCGCTTGAGATTTTCTTGAAGCATGTTGAAAGCTGATTTGTAGGCTTCATCATCGATTTGGCCTATCTCATGCTCCAGCTCTAAGTTGACAACAGCATAGCCCAGTGTTTTGATCTCCTGGTCGCAGCGTGCAATTTCCTTCGTGACCGTATCGATGAGCACCTGCGCGTCTTTTTTCAGTTGGCTTAGGACACCTTCGAAATTGTTATGAAGCTCCTGGTAAAGGTCGGGAGCAATCTTTCTTTTTTCAGCTAAGTCTTTAAGGGCTTGGTCTTTGCGCCATATAAGCGGGATCTGGTCGCAAAGGATGCTTGCTTGGGATCTTATGGTTGAGAGGAATGTGACTTCGGCACCATTAAATTGCAGGTACTCCATTGGAACCTTTGAGAATTTTCCATCATTATATTCTATGAATACGCTGTCGAATTTTCCGCTTGGCGTCAGTGCGAAAGAGGCAACTCTGCCTACTGCACGGCCATATTCATCTTTTATTGGTTTACCAATAGAAAGAAAAAGATTGGATTCGTTGGACATGTTTTTCCCCCTTTAGTTTAGAAGCTCTCCGAAGTTTTCTCTGTCTGCGACGTGGCAATTGAGGGCATGCCTGGCGGCAACTCTGGGAACTTGTCTTTAACCTTTTGCTCAGCAACTGTGGCGGCTTCTGCAAGGATTTTCTGTGCATCTTCGTTTACCGTGTCGAAGTTTAGTGTCATGCCTGAGCTTTGTCCTGCTTCGATCATGATTCCG
>JBNARN010000145.1:0-2715 GCA_049718365.1 Candidatus Bathyarchaeales archaeon | reverse complement strand
GATATTGCCCAAACTAAGCGGATGTATCTCCGGAAAGCTGCCTTTACCCATGAACGTCGTAGCTACAGGCGCCAGAAGCAGCTCCGCCACCGTAAGCAGCTCGTCTGAGGCGTTTGCTGTTATGACGCCACCGCCCGCTAGGATGATGGGCCGCTCCGCTTCCACAAGTAGCTCGACGGCTTTGCGTATCTGCAAGGGATGTGGCGCGCCTGCAAGACGGTAGCCGCGTAAATCAATTTTGCCGTCAAATGTGACTTCAGCTTCTTCGGTTTGCACGTTTTTCGGGAAATCTATCAGCACTGGTCCAGGTCTCCCTGTTGTGGCAATGTAGAATGCGGCGCTTACTACCTGTGGAATCTCAGCAGCTGAGCGCACCTGATGGTTATATTTGGTTATGGGTGTAGTAATGCCGATGATGTCTGCTTCTTGGAAAGCGTCTCTGCCTATCATGTAGCTGCTGTTGGCGCTAACGGATGGAACTTGGCCTGTGATTGCTATGACAGGAGAGGAATCCATATGCGCATTCGCTATGCCCGTGACTAGGTTGGTGGCGCCTGGACCGCTGGTGGCGAAGCAGACGCCTGGTCTGCCTGAGGCACGTGCATAGCCGTCAGCAGCGTGTGCAGCGCACTGTTCGTGTCTAGCCAATATATGTCTCAGTTTCGGGTGGCGGCACAACTCATCGTAGACGGGTAGTATGGCGCCGCCTAAAATGCCGAAGATGTGTTTGACGCCTTGGCGTTCTAGGGCTTGTAGCAGCGCGTTTGCGCCGGTCATTTTAGTTGTAGTCATTTCTTTCTGATACTCCTTTTTCCTGTTTAGAATGATTACTAGGCGTTTGCCTTAACGGATTGCAAGGGGAGAGTTTATTTGTAGCTGTCACGGCGGCGATAGGGCGCTGGCTAAATAAAACAGTCTGCCGATACCCGGCGATCCCAGCTATTGAGGTGGCGATCCCTCACTATATTTTTGCCTCCGTGAAACGTTCCGTAAAGACTACTGTTCATATATTTAAAAAGTTTATGGTTTCTGGATAATCTGCCTAGCCTTACTGCCTTGCATATTTTGGCCTTGTTGTTATAATCAATGATTAGGTTGCTCATAGAAACAAGCAAAACATCCTGCAATTCTCCGCCTTCTAACTCTTCAACAGATAGCCTATCCTCTAAATAGAGGGGTCTATCCGCCGCCATAGCTTGATGCGGCATTTTGCGTGGCCTTTTTTCTAAAAATTGGAAAGGGCGCCGCTTTTACATTTTTTCTGGTGCTACTACGCCGATTATGTTTAACGCGTTATGGAGTACAATTCTTATCGCGTCGGTTAAGGCAAGCCGGGCGTCGCTGAGCGCTTGCGGCTCCGCTTTTATGACGGGCAGCGCGTTATAGAAGGTGTTAAACTTGTCTGCCAACGCATTAGCGAAATCCGCGATCAAGTTCGGTTTCAAGTATTCCGCGGCGTCAATGAAGGTTTCTGGAAAGCCCGCCAACAAGAGCACAAGTTCACGTTCCAGCGGCTCCTCCAGAAGCGAGAAGTCGGCTTCAGCTGGTTCTCTTGCTGCTTTGCGGAGGATGCTGCATGCACGGGCATGTGTGTATTGCACGTAAGGCGCACTGTTAGTTTCAAAGTTCAGCACTCTATCCCATGTGAAAACAACAGGCTTAGCTGCGTCAACATCCACAAGAGCGTAGCGCACGGCGCCGACGCCCACGAAGCGGGCTATTTCGCGTTTTTCTTTCTCCGACAATTGCGGAGAGCGCTTCGAAACCTCCACGTAAGCACGCTCAACCGCTTCGTCAAGCACCTCGTCGAAAGTGATGTATCGTCCTCGCCTGCTAGACATCTTATATCCAGGTAGCGTGACAAGGTTGTAAGCGAAATGTATCAGATTATCCGCGCATTTGTCGTGGCCCAAAGCATGCAGTGCCAACTTTAGCTGCAATTGTGCCAGAGATTGTTCCATGCCAATAACGTTTATCACTTTATCCGCGCGGTCAAATTTCCGCAATGTGTAGGCGATGTCGCGTGTTGTGTAAAGCGATGTGCCATCCGCCCGCGTAAGCGTCAAAGGTGGAACTTCATAATCCTCCCTTAAACCCAAATTAGCCTTAAGCTTAAAGACACGCGCTACCTTTTCCGCGTCAAACTCTAAAACGCCACCTTCAGTATAAACAAAGGGCGTTGCCTTAAGCCTTTGGAGAACTTCCGAAACCTGCCCGCTCCATACCAAGTCGCTTTCCCAATCCCATGAGTCATAGCGGACTCCGACGCGCTCCAGTGTTTCCATGAAACCTTTAAGGCATAACTCGCTTACTTCACGCACAAGCTTTACAGCCCTTGGCTGGCCGTTTTCGTAGGCAAGATTTAGCCTGTTTATTTCTTCCTCAGCGTTTTCAGCTTGGCCTAGTTTCTCCAATAGCTTCTCAAAGAGCGATGGAAACTTTTCTTTAAGCTCCGCGGCAATTGACATCCACTCGTCAATCTGCTTAGTAATCTTCGCCACCTCATCCGAGGACGCATTTACCTTTGCAAGCTCAAGCTCTCTCCTCAAGCGATTAAGTTCAACCAAGCAGCTGGTTATCGTGTAAATCTTGCCTACAAAATGGTCTGCTTTCTCATCTGGCTGTGGTCTGCCAAGCTTATCGTAGCCATAGGCAACAACCGAAGATTGACGGCCGACATCATCAATGTAGTAGTGACAGAAAACCGTGTGCCCT
>JBNARN010000144.1:0-2753 GCA_049718365.1 Candidatus Bathyarchaeales archaeon | reverse complement strand
ATGCGCCGCCTGCTTCACCTGCACAGACCGCTGTCCACAAGGCGTTGAAGTCGCAAGTGTAATTCGTGTTCTAAGAAATTTGGCTGCCGAAAAAGGCATTGTGCCAGCAGTTTTCAAGGAGCAAGCCAACGCCATACTCACTTCTGGCTATGCTTACAATATTCCCGAGTTGAAGATTAAGAAACGCGAGACACAAGGGTTACCTCCGCTTCCAAGAGGCAACCCTGAAAGCCTGCGCAAGACGCTTAAAGGAATCAAATTCTTTGAAGCAATACAAAAAGGAAGTAACACCACATGAGCAGCAAATACTTGATTTTTCTCGGTTGCGCCGTTCCTTACCGCGTCGCCGCCTATGAGATTTCAGCCCGCAAGGTTCTTGCCAAGCTAGGCGTAGAACTTGTCGAGATGCCTGAATTCAACTGCTGCGGACTGCCGCTGGATCCGGTTAGCCACGAGGCAATGCTTGTTTTGGCAGCGCGGAACCTTGCGATAGCAGAACAGCAAGGCTTGAATATTCTCACGCTTTGCCCTGGCTGCGCCGGCACGCTTAAGAAAGTTAACACCTTGCTGAAGAAAGACAAAGCGCTGAGAGACCAGATTAACAGTCACCTGAAAGAGGCAGGTTTAGAGTTCAAGGGAACAGTAGAAGCAAAGCACATATTGCAGGTTCTGACGCAGGATATCGGCGTGGAGAAGATAAAAAATGCGGTGGTCAAGCCGCTTACCATGCTGAGAGTTGCGGAGCACGTGGGCTGTCACCTGCTGCGGCCGAAAGAATACATCGGCTTTGACGACCCGGAAGATCCGCAGGTTTTAAAGAGGCTTATCGAAGTCACAGGCGCCACTTGTCTGGATTACATTGGCGAAACAGAATGCTGCGGCGCTCCAAGTGTCGGCGTCAGCGACAAAGTTGCGTTGCAGCTTGCCAGAGAAAAACTCAGCCACGTGAAAAAAGTCTCTGCCCAAGCTTTAGTCACGATCTGCGCATTTTGCCACATCATGTTTGACACTAACGAGCTGCGCATAGAAAGAATGTTTAATGAATCCTATGGAATCCCGATTCTGCATTACACGCAGCTGCTTGGATTAGCCTTGGGCATTCCCGCTGAGGAGCTAGCATTCAACGAGCTTAGAGTGGATCCCTCAAAAATCCTGAAAGCAGTAAACGAAGGTGGCTAAAACGGGCTTCGCGGATGCACCTGCTCTCTTATAGGGCGAAGCGCAAGTAAAAAAGGGTCATTTGAAACTCTTTATAAGCTGCGCATTGCCAGTTAAAAGTGGATGCGTCATGGGCTACTTGGCCGTATGGAAGATTCTGGAAGAAATAATTGTGGAATTTCGGAAAAAGGGCATGGCGATTCCACAGAGTGTTATGAGTGATTTGAAGTCAGCTAAAGTGCTGATTAGCTTGCTGGATGTTAACAGAAACGACAGCGAGACAGCCGCGAAAATTGAGCAGTATCTTGGAAGCGTGGAAGCCTACCTCGTTACTGCGGCGCAGAAGGCATTTTCACCAGAATGCGTCGACAATTGGCTCAAACGGCTTGAAGAAGCCACATACGACACAGGAAACACTTGCGCCGTTACTGAAGAAGACAAATTCATCGCGGGAGTCCCCCGAGACCAAAAATGGATACGAGTTAAACCCCTTAATAGTGTGCCTCTTGAAAAGTTGCAGCAGCTTGCGGCGGAGTCAAACCTCTCGTGCCGTGTCCAAGATGATGGTCGACTAATTGTTTATGGAAAAGATGAGGATATACGGGAATTTGTTAAGAAAATGACTGCCCTAGCCAACAAAGAATAAGAGCAAGCGACAAGCGGTGAAAAGCTGCGGCTAAGTTTGTTTCTTTCTTTTCAGCATGTTCTCGATGAAAGGCCGCAGCTTCGCGTTTTCCGCCTTAATCCTCTCTTTACCTAAAGCTTTCCTCTGCGCGTCTATTTCACGAATCAACTCAGCGAAGTGCACGCCTTCAGCGGCGGAAACATATTCCACACGGAACCTTTCAGGGCTCATGCCGAGTTTCTGAAGCATCGGCGCCAACGCGTCCATTCTTGCCTTCATCTTCCAGTTTCCGCTTATGTAGTGGCAGTCGTAGGGCAAGTGGCATGCCGCGACAAGCACCATGCCAGCGCCAAGCCGTAGCGCTTCAAGGATGAAGTCGCGGTCTACTCTGCCAGAACACATGACCCGTATCGCTCGTATCGTTGGCGGATACTCGAATCTGCTGGTGCCGGCTAAATCCGCGCCAGCGTAGCTGCACCAGTTGCATAGGAACGCCAATATTTTGTCTTCCGGGTCCTTCTCAAGCGCCGCGCGTATCTGCGCTAGGATCTGCGCGTCTGTGAAGTGCATCTGGGTTATGGCGTCCTGTGGGCACTCGGCAACGCAGGTTCCGCAGCCGTGGCAGCTGGCCGTTATCACCTGCGCGGGCTTGTTCGGCTCAACTTTGATGGAGCCATAGGGGCATCTTTCAGCGCATATGCCACATTTGCTTGTGACGTTCTTGCATTTGCTGGCGTCTACGACCGCGATTATAGGCTCAATCTTCCATGTCGGCTTGGAAATCACCGTTGCCGCTCTTGAAGCCGCACCGCAGCCTTGTGAAACACTGTAGGGTATATCCTTCAATCCTTGGCAGGCGCCAGCCAAGAATATGCCGTCAGTCGGCGCGTCTAAAGGCTTAAGTTTGGGGTGGCTCTCCATGAAGAAGCCGTCTGCGCCGCGGGTTAGGTTGAGAATCCGCGCAAGCTCA
>JBNARN010000143.1:0-2786 GCA_049718365.1 Candidatus Bathyarchaeales archaeon | reverse complement strand
GTTGAAAATCTTATACATTGTTAATATGTTGAAAATATGCATGTATATACGTAGAGATATACATGGTGGAAAAACCGTCTTTTGCCTTTAATTGGAAAATTAAAAGGTAAGGTGGCTACTGTGTGGGTAATAGACAAAAATATGTTAGTTAGACTAAAAAGAGGCTTAATCCAATGCTAAAGCAAAAAGGGTGAAAATGAATGGGTGAAAGGTTAAAAGTATTCGCAGTAATAGCGCTCTTAGGATTCATGGCAGGAGTAATAGCGCAATTGACAGCAGACTACGTGATCCCGTGGCTTCTGACAGTGTTGCCAGCGCTTATCAACATTAAGTGGGTGGTTTCAGGATTCGCCGGTGCCTGTCTAACACTCGTGCTGATAACAGCATGGGCGTACATGACGAGAAAAGACAGATAAACCAGATAAATTTCCAGCCTCTTTCTTTTGTCCAGTGAGCAGTTGCGCTCTAAGGCGCTTGGTAGCCAATTTCCCATTTATAATCAATGCAAACAAAAAAGAAGGGGACACGAGGCAGTTTTCTTTAGGCCCTGGACTCAGAAGCGGAAAAAGTATTCATCCGCGAGTGCGTCTTCGTACCTCGATTTCCTCATCGTCCAGTAGACTAGGAAAACGGAGCAACTTAATTTGCATTTCCAAAAAAGGACGCTAAAGCTCAGGCGCAGCTACTGGTTACATGTGATTTACTCTTGGCAGTTTTGGGCGCGTTCGCCCGTTAGAAATAGAAGGAACCAGGCAAATGAAAGTTAAATATGCGAGTTACAGATACCTTCTGAGCAAAGCACATCGCATTTAGGCTCCGAGATTGTTGCGCATAAAAAGAGAGGAGTTTGCCCAGGAATGAGTAAGCGTATGAAGTACGTGGTCGTTGTTGGGGATGGAATGGCAGATTACCCCATTCCTGAATTGGGAAACTTGACGCCGCTTCAGGCAGCGCATAAACCAAACATGGACAATGTAGCGGCAAAGGGCAGAAGCGGCCTTCTCAGAACAGTGCCAGACGGCTTGAGCCCAGGCTCGGACGTGGCAATTCTTTCGGTGCTGGGTTTTAACCCTGCGCAGTGCTATACAGGCAGAGGCGCCCTTGAAGCCGCTGCACGCAACATCAAGCTGGAAGATAAGGATGTAGCCTTCAGGTGCAACTTGATAACCGAAAAAGCAGGGGTGCTGGAGGACTACTCAGCGGGGCACATAACAAGCAAGGACTCTGTGCCGCTTATTGAAGCCGTGAAGCATGCTTGCGAAAAAAAGGGCGAAATCGAGTTTTATCCAGGATTAGATTATAGGCACTTTCTAATTCTGAGAAACGCGCCGTATGCGCTTCAAGTAGAGTGCACGCCGCCGCATGACGTCGTCGGCGCGGAAATCATGAAGGTTTTGCCTAAAGCTAAGGTATCTGCGGCGGAAAAAACAGCGGCCCTACTGCGGGAGGCAATGCTCAAATCAAAAGAGGTGCTTGAAGCGCATCCAGTTAACGTGGCTCGCCGCAAGGAAGGAAAAAAGCCGGGAAACATGATTTGGCCATGGGGCGGCGGCGGAAAGCCAAGTTTGCCCTCTTTCAAGGAGAAATATGGTTTAAAGGCCGCGGTTATCTCGGCCGTTGACCTAGTGAAGGGCATAGGAGTCTACGCAGGAATGAAGGTCATCAATGTGCCAGGCGCGACTGGCAGAGAAGACACAAACTATGAGGGAAAGGCAGACGCGGCGCTAAAAGCCCTTGAAGAGCATGATTTGGTTTTTGTTCATGTTGAAGCGCCAGACGAAGCGGGACACGCAGGAGACTGCAAGCTGAAAGTGAAAACTATAGAAGACTTGGATAGCCGCTTGCTTGGGAGGATAATCGACGGCTTGAAGGAGCCTTACGCAATCGCTGTGCTACCAGACCATCCAACGCCAATTAAAATCAGAACGCACACAAGAGAGCCTGTGCCCTTCGCAATTAAATCGCCACGCATCGAGCCGGATGACGTGCAAAAGTTTGATGAGGACTCAGCGAAGAAG
Source organism: Candidatus Bathyarchaeales archaeon (assembly GCA_049718365.1). Taxonomy (GTDB): domain Archaea; phylum Thermoproteota; class Bathyarchaeia; order Bathyarchaeales; family Bathycorpusculaceae; genus JAOAIV01. The sequence continues at coordinate 768 of JBNARN010000143.1, read as the reverse complement.
GGCGGCTTCGGCCTAATAAAGCAGGGAGGCATCGTGCCGCTTCTACTCGCGGCGACTTAAAAGGTTAGTTTGAACGTGGAAAAGATGGCAAAGAAAGAGGCAGAAGCAGCGTTAAAGCGTTCTTTAGGCTTGTTTGACGCCACAGCCATAAGCTTAGGCGCCATCATCGGCGGCGGCATCTTCGTTGTAACAGGCATTGCAGCAGGCTTAGCAGGCTCAGCTCTCGTGGTTTCCATGATTCTCGCCGCGGTGATTGCAGCTTTTACGGCGCTAAGCTTTGCGGAGTTGACTGCATGGCAGCCTGTGGAAGGAAGCGTTTACGAGTATGCACGCCAGCTTATTTCGCCCTTCGCAGGCTTCTTGGCGGGCTGGATGTGGCTGCTCTCTAACACCTTTACAGGCGCTGCTGTCGCACTTGGCTTCGCATATTACTTCACAGCGATGCTGCCGGCTTTGCCAAGCAAAGTGGTTGCCGCAGTCCTGTGCATTGCTTTCACAGCGTTAAATTTTGTTGGCGCTCGGCAATCGGCGCTGCTAAACAACATTCTCGTTGCAGCTAAAGTGCTGATACTAATATTCTTCATAATCCTCGGCGCATGCTACACGTCGCCAGCGAATTTCGCACCCTTTGAACCCTTCAACGTCGGCGTGCTCTACGGAGCATGCTTCATCTTCTTCGCCTACATAGGCTTCGCAAGAGTCGCCGTCTTGGCAGAGGAAATCAAAGACGCAAAACGCAACGTTCCACGCGCAATGCTCCTGTCGCTG
>JBNARN010000142.1:0-2863 GCA_049718365.1 Candidatus Bathyarchaeales archaeon | reverse complement strand
ATTCCACGGAGGAAGCAGCCATTTTCTCGATTTCTTGTCTTTTCTCCTCGCTCAAGGGCTTTGATATGCCACCTGGTAAACCGCACACGGGATGCGTAGCTTTACCGCCGAGAATCTCAGTTATTTTCTGTCCGTAGGCTCGGTGCTTTATGACCTCTTTTCCAATGTCTAAGCCTGCTTTTTCGATGACGCCTAAGATGTTGCGTTTCTCAGGAGGCGCATCTGGGCCAACAATGAAGTCTGGGCCGCCAAGGTAGTAGAAGTGCAGTGTGTGATCGTATATGTAGTATGCTACGTACATGAGTTCTCGGAGTTTTTTGGCGGCGGACGGCGGTTCAACATTGAAAGCCGCGTCTAAGGCTTTGACGGAAGCAAAGTGGTGAGCAACAGGGCAGACTCCGCAGATTCTTGTTGTCAAGATGGGCATGAGTTCAGCGCGTCTTCCCTCACAGAATTTCTCGAAACCTCGCAGCTCTGGAACTTTTAGGTATGCATTTTCCACCTCGCCTTTATCATTGAGGAATATGGAGATGCTGCCGTGGCCTTCGAGGCGAGTGATTGGGTTTATGCTTATTTCTTTCATTTCTTTATCACCTTTCTACGTAGAATTGATGCTGGAAGAGAATACATATAGAACGTGCCAACTGGGTCCTTTATCTGAGCCATTAATTTCTCAACATCCTCTGGAGACGCCGTCTTCTCGTCATATCCAAGTATAGCGGCTAATGCAGTCATCATTCCAGCGCCTAACTCGGGCATGTTCGGTGCAGCTCCGCCACAGCCTGTACAGGGCATGTCAACTTTTAAGCACTGGGCGCCGCAGCCGCTGCGGGTAGCTAGACCCATACAGAGTATGCCTTGCTCAAGCAGACACTTCTCAGGATCAGGGGCCTTTTCGTGTACTCGGTAAATCTTGCTGATTTTTTTGTTTTCACGTTTTCGCGGGCATTCGTCACACACAGCCTTTAACGGTGCAAGCACTGAGCCCTTTGGTGGGAGCTCGTTTTTTGCGATGGCGTCTATGGCGTTAACTATAAGTGGGACAGGCGGCGGGCAACCTGGCAGGTAGTAGTCTACGTCAACTGTCTGTGCGAGGGTTTTTACGGTGTCGTAGAATTCTGGAATCTCCAGCACGCCTTCCTTCACTTTGGTCTCAGGCTGGGGAATGACCCTTTCAGGGTTGACAACTGACTTTTCTTTCAAGTAAACATGTTCGAGGATTTCTTTGCTGTCATGCAAGTTAGCTAAGCCTGGTATGCATCCTTCGTGGGCACATGAGCCGAAAGCCACCAGCGTCTTGGACTTTTTCCGCAGGAGTTTGGCCATGTGCTGCTGTTGCGGATAGACCCGTTAAAGAAGGTTATGTCAATGTACTTGTCAGGCATTGCTTCAACATCACTGTATTTGACGTCGAGCGCTACGGGCCAGAACACGATGTCAGCGATTTTTACTACGTCAAGGATTTTCTCGTTTATGTCTAAAACCGCTATTTCGCATCCACCGCAGCTTGCAGCCCAATAAAAGGCTATTTTCAGCTTCTTGTTTGTACTCATTTATTTTGCACCTTCAATTGCTTGAAGATTCTGGGAATGGTGACTTGCTTTGTTTTCATACACATATCATTAGACACCATTCGTGAATAGGTTTTCAAATTGCACATCAACTACATAAAGCTTAAGCCATGCTTTAATTGGTTTTTCCATCTTAGCGTGAAGTTTCACGCAGAAAACAAACAGGCTCACAAAAAAGGGACACTGCTGCCCATAGCGCAGCTGATATCCTCTACCTAATTTTTAAACTGCAAAAGGCAATTCCAGCAAGCTTCTGCCATCACCGAATAGACCCCTCTACTGTTTTCTGCATTGATTGGCTAATAGCCGCCAAATATGAAAGGTGTTAACTCGGCTTTTTCCATGTTTCTCGTTTTTTGCTTACCACAGAAGCTCAGAAGCGCGGTTAGACTTCTGGAAAGCATAGTATTTTCGGGCATGCTATAGAACTGGGAAAGTTAGCTTCGTGATGGAATGTGGGATTTGAACTCTGGATCTCCCTAAGGGCAGTCTGGCATTTACATTAAACTACTCAATTATTCTGTTAATGTCTTTGAATAAGTCAAAGTCTTTATCAAAAGAATAAATCTTGTTCAGTCCTGCCTCTTTCATGAGCACGTATGCCAGCGCATCATTGACTCCGACTTGCTGCGCCTCCGCAATCGACAGCGCTTTCAAGTAGTCTTCCTTAGTTACTTTATAAATCACAATGTTATCTCTAAACAGTAAACCCCTTTCTATTGTAAGCGCTTCCTCTATGGGAAGATAATCTTCTAAAACATTACAAACTTCGCTGAAATGGACAGTCGAAGTTGCCGCTTCTTCACCTTCATTGATCCTCAAGACAATTTTCTTCGCTATCTCCTTGATGCTTGCTTCATGAGGCTGCAACTTTCTCTTCGTTTTCAAAAAAGCGTAAACAAATACGCTTGCATCCACGAATGCAAGAGGCAATACTAAAGCCTCCGCAGTTCCTTGCGAACTTTATGCCAATCAGAGAGATCCGACTTCAAGTCCACCTCAATCTTGTCAAAGTACTGTGTTAAATCAGGCTTGGTGAACGGCCGCACCTCAATAACGTCTCCTCTCGATATAATAATCGCCTTTTTATCCTTGAGATACCTATTTCTCCAAGTTTTTGGTAACAAAATTCTTCCTTGGTCATCCACGCTTTTAATTTCCACTTCCAACCAAAATCACCAAATTAAGAATAGTTACCAGCGCATATAAACAATTTGGTTGAGCAAAAGTCAGCATAATGGTGGACCGGTGGGGATTTGAACCCCAGACCTCCTGAGTGCAAGTCAGGCGTT
>JBNARN010000141.1:1433-2866 GCA_049718365.1 Candidatus Bathyarchaeales archaeon | reverse complement strand
TGGCCCGCCTTTTTCTCGCAGCTCAAGCATAACTTTGCCGACGTTCTCTGGCGTCAAAGGCAGACCGCGCAGCCGAGTTTCCTCTCGCACAACATCGCCCATAACGACGACGGCGTAGCCTAATGCGCGTGCAGTTTCGACAACCAGCGATTTCCCAGCGCCTGGCATGCCCGTCAATCCAACAACGATTTTGTCAGTGTTCATGTTTCACCCGTTATTCGCTACAATAGCAGTGTTCTGCATTAAAAAGCATTTATGCGGGGAAAATGTAAAAAGTAGCCGAGGCAAAACATTATGTCCGAGTCCGTGAGAAGCTTCATAGCTTTTGATATTGAAAGCGACGCGGTTCTAAGCCGCGTGTCAGCAGCGCAGAGCCTGCTGGCGCGGACGGGCGCAGACTTGAAACTCGTGGAGCCAAAGAACATCCACATCACGCTTCGTTTCCTCGGCAACATAACCTCCGTTATGATTGAGAAGGTTTTTGAAGAGATGAAGCGAATCCAGTTTACCCCGTTTAACGTGCAAATCAATGGCATAGGCGTTTTCCCTGACTTGCGTTATCCACGGGTTGTTTGGGCGGGAATAACCGAAGGCTCCGACCAGCTGAAAAGCATTTTCAGCCAGCTGGAGCCGCGATTGCGCGGGTTAGGCTTCGCGCCTGATTCTAAGGGTTTCAGCCCGCACTTGACGATTGCCCGTGTCCGCTCAGGAAGAAACAAAGCGCAACTCGCCAAGTTTATCACTGAAAACGCAAACTACGATTTCGGCTCAGTCGTCGCCAACTGCTTGCGGCTTAAAAAGAGCGATTTAACGCCGAAAGGGCCGATTTACTCAACACTTAAAGAGGTTTGCCCTCAACAGTAAGGAATAGACCATGCAAAAGCTGGAAGCTATCACACAAGAAATCTTGAGGCAAATAACGCCCACGACAGAGGACAACGCGAAGATAAGTGCGTTAGCTGAGCAGCTGCAGCAGAAGACAATGCGCGCTTGCGACGCGCTGGGCGTTAAAGCCGCTGTTAGGGTTGAGGGGTCAGTTGCCAAGGGCACGTGGCTGAAGGAAGAGCCTGAAATTGACATCTTCATGCGCTTGCCCGTTACCGTGCCTCGCAAGGAACTTGGCGAAATAGGCTTGAAAATCGCGCGAAAAGCAACTGAAGGCGCAAAACAGGTTGAACGCTTTGCGGAGCACCCGTATTTGGAAGCGTTCATTGGCGGCGTGCGGATAAATATTGTTCCTTGTTACGAGGCGAAGCAGGGCGAGTGGCTAAGCGCCACTGACCGAACGCCCTTCCACACAGACTACGTGCAGAAGCGCTTACCTGAAAGCTTGCGTGGCGAAGTGCGCTTGCTCAAGAGGTTTCTTAAAGGCATAGGCGTGTATGGCGCGGAGATAAAAACAGGCGGCTTCAGCGGTTACCTCTGCGAGCTGC
>JBNARN010000141.1:729-1423 GCA_049718365.1 Candidatus Bathyarchaeales archaeon | reverse complement strand
TCACTACAAATCTTTTGCCGAGACGCTTCGGGCGTTCGCCGCTTACAAGCGCCGGATGACAATAGACATTGAAGGCTACTACACGGGTAGAGAAAGGGAGCTGCAGCTGCTTTTTCCAGAGCCGCTTGTGGTGGTAGACCCTGTGGATAAAGGGCGCAATGTAGCGTCGGCTGTCCAACCGCAGAAGCTCTTCACGCTGGTTGCTGCCTCACGCGCCTTCCTCAAAACGCCAAGCAAGGAATTCTTTTATCCGAAGAAAACCCGCGCCTTGCCCGCTGAAGCCCTAAAGCGCAGGCTGGAAAACAGGGGAACAGCGCTTATTTTCCTAAAGCTTGGCAGAATCGACGCGGTTCCAGACGTCTTATGGGGGCAACTCTACAAGACACAGCGGGCTCTTGGCAAGCTGCTGGAGCTTAACGACTTCAAAGTCATCCGACAAGCTGTTTGGAGCAATGAAAAGACGCTTAGCGTGTTCGTTTTCGAGCTGGAGCAGCGTTTTCTTTCAGGCGCCAAAAAGCATTCTGGACCTCCGCTGGAACGGGTAAAGGAATGCGACAACTTTCTTGCTAAATACGCAAACGCCAGCAACGTGGTTTCCGGGCCTTACATTGAAGGCGACAGGTGGGTTGTAATATTGCAGCGAAAGTTCACAGACGCCGTTGAGCTTCTAAAGGAGAAATTGAAAGACGGGGGG
>JBNARN010000141.1:0-719 GCA_049718365.1 Candidatus Bathyarchaeales archaeon | reverse complement strand
AAACGCTGGTGCCGCTGAACTCATGGCGCGCATGTTCAAGGAAAAACTGGAAATCCTCGTCAATAACGATGTAGCGGAGGTTTACCAGTGCAGCAGCGACTTCGCCGAGTTCCTAACAGCCTTCCTTTCCGGCAAGCCTTCATGGCTAGAAGCCGCTGAGGCTAAGCGCTAAGAGAAGGATGCCGAAGAGCCAGCAGTAAAAGGCGAATAAATAGAATTTTCTGCCAACCACAATCTTCTGGAGTACACGCAGCGCTAAATATCCAGTAACCATCGACACGCCGACGCTTGCTAGAAGCTCTATCCATTCTATACCTGCAGCGGCCAATGCTGCGTGCTGTTCGTATAGGGTTAATCCTAAAGCGCCGATTATAGCGGGGACTGAAAGCAGAAAAGAGAAGTTGAAGGCTTTCTCACGCTTTAGCCCTAACAGCAGTGCAACAGCAATGGTTAATCCGCTTCGGGAGGCGCCGGGAATTATGGCTACGCCCTGCGCTGTGCCTATCGCAACGGCTTCCAAGAGTCCTACGCCATTCGTTCTTTCCCGCCCAAATTTTGAAATGTAAAGCACGACGCCGCAGGCGAGGAAGGCACCGGCTATTGGCAGAAGCTGGCTGAAGACGGCTTCGATGATGCTGCCGAAAAACACGCCTATCAATGCTGTAGGCACTGTCCCAACGATAATCGGGAGAATCAGCTGGCCCTTTTCTGATTTGAAA
>JBNARN010000140.1:0-2901 GCA_049718365.1 Candidatus Bathyarchaeales archaeon | reverse complement strand
ATGTTTTCTGAGCGGCGTGTGCCCCAGCCGTAATCTTTCGGCAGAACAAGCGCTACCTCCGCTTTTACTTGTCCCCAGTTTTCTCTGGGGTAGGCGTGAATGTATCGCCAGAAGCGTTTCATGGCTGTGAAGTGCTCTTCAGTCAAGATGCCGTAAACGTTGTCATCAGGATACTTTGGGTGATTGAATACTATAACGTACTTTGCGCCGGCATAATATGCCGTAAGCATTTCTTTGTATATTTCTGGGCCGCTTGCCAGATACGGCGCGTCATAATAGGTCCATGTGATTATTGCGCCCCAATCTTTGCCTTGAACGTTTGCGGCGCCGCGGCATAGCGCTATCTGCTGTGCCGTGTTAGTTTTCCAGCCTAATTCAACGAATATGACGTCGTAACCGGCCAAGTAATCAAACCAGTAAAGCGCGTAATCAGAAGTGAAGAGTGGAATGCTCACGTTTAGGCTTTTCACGTTTTGCCAGCTGAGGCTTGCAGGTATGCTTGTTACAAATTTGTTTGCGGCGTCGCTGTAGTCCGTTGCGTTTGCCATGGCTCTTCTGGCCGATTCACCTGTCTGCCACTGGTTCATGTCGATCTGGTGTCCTCCCGGCTCATCGTATAGGTAGATGCCGAGGAACTTGTCGCCCCATCGGTTTGATGCGTTTTCAAGCCATGTGCGAAGCCACGGAAAAACTCTAAATGATATGAAGTCAAAATATACTATAAAGCTCATTCCTGCATCCGCTGCGTAGTCGCAGACCTCGTTTAGTGCTGTTTCGTTTATGTTTATGTCCCATGAGCCTAGAATGAAGAGGTTTGTGTAGCCCTTTATCCTATCTATTAGCTGTTTGACTTCGCTGGTTGAGTTGGAGCCGTACATTACGCCGAAAAAGAAATCTCCATTGGAGGCTTCGCTTTTGTTTTGGTTGTAAATGAATGCAGTTGGCAACACTGCAGCGAAAAGGATGATTATGGTGAGAAAAAGCGGCCATGTTGACTTCATGGATTTTCAATCTTTACATGCTGACTGTGGCATAAATAGGTTCTCTAAACTTTTGCCGCTGTGGCTGCATCGTTTTTCTTTATTCGCAAGCGTGGAATAAACCCTGGCACTCTGCGCTTGTATTCGAGGAATTCCTCGCCGAACTGTTCTTCCATCTCTTTGTCTTCCATTTTGGCTAGGCGCCAGTACAGCACCACCAGAACAGGCCACAGCGCAAACGTGATTATCGATAGCCACTGAACGTTCAAGCCAAGCGTGATTAGAAGGAATCCAAGGTACTGTGGGTGGCGAACGTACTTGTAGATTCCTGTTGTCACAAGTTTGCCTTCTTTTCTGGCTTTATGGATTTGTTTCCAGCCGTAGATGATTAGCAGTATGCCTATGCCCATGATTATTTTTGATGCGGGAAATACGTAATAATGATGAATATAGTAAAGCGTTTCTTCGCCTAATAAGCCTGCCAAGAGGAAATCTATAGAGTACACGTTGTAGCTGAAGATGCCTGCCAGCATATACATGGTTAGGGGGATTCCGAACATTTCCACGTACAAGGCGACGAGGAAGGCGATGTAGACGCTGTTAGGCAAGCGCGAAAGTTTCCTTTTAAATGGAAGGAACAGGACGAAGAGGGAGAGGAAAATCACGTTTAAAGCGATTAGGAGCCACTTGTCTGGTGTGCCGAAACCATAAGGTGTAAAAGTGCCGAAATGCAGCGGAATTGCTATTATCACTGTTATGATGATGAACTGCACGATTTCCTTAAGCTTTACCATTGCCTTTTTACGCTCATTGTTATGCCTTAGAATAAACACTTTAACATATTTCTGGTTGACTGGATATAAATAAGTTTGCCAATTCAAAGGGATGTCAAAAGTTTTCTTGTAGCACGATGCCTTGGCATCATTAGTGTCTGCGGCAATCTATAGCTCTCTATATAGGGGCTTTTTTGCTTTTTTTGACATTTTGTCGGTTAGGTTCTGAGCATATTTTGTTAAGCGCCGCTGAAATGGCGGAATATGTGAAAATTATTATATCCAAAGTTCCCTCACTAAGAGCAGTGAGGAGAATGGAGAAAGAAACCTTTTCTGGAATAGTTGTGCTGTTGCTTTTAACCAATATGTTAGGCTTGGCCTTTAACGCTAAATTTGTTGAATCCGCGAGTGCTGTTGTCATTGCCGCTGACGGAGCAATAGACCCTCCGACTGTACCGCTGCGGCGTGATGGAAGCCTCTACATCTTTACCGATAACATTTACGCTGAAATTACTGTGAAAAAAAGCGGTGTCATAGTGGATGGCAACGGCTTTAAGCTTCATGGTTACGGAAGCGGCCACGGCCTCCATTTAGAAGGTGTAAGCAACGTTACAATCCGAAACATGGCCATCAGCGGCTTCACATGTGGCATTCACCTTGAGGGCTCTTCGGGCTGCACGATTTCTGGCAGCATCATAGCTAATTGCAGTTACGACGGCATTCACCTTGTCTCTTCATCAAACAATACAATTGCCCACAACACGCTAGTGAATAACTACCACAGCATCCGCATACATGGCTCTTCAAACAACGTCTTCTCTGGGAACACGATAACCAGCAGTTACCACGGCATTTTCATGCATAGCTCTTCAAGCAACACAATCTCTGAAAACAACCTGAATAGCATTTACCTAAGAGGTATAGAACTCTACAGCGCCTCAGATTCCAACATAATATCGGGCAATGTGCTGTCAAATGTTTTCCGCGGAATCTGGCTCTCTGTCTCCGCTAACAATCTCATCTCTGGAAACATGATTGAAGAAAATCATTACGAGGGCATTTCGTTCTTTGGCTCTTCCAACAACACAATCTCGGGCAACACTTTCAGAAACAGCCATTACGACGCCATCTCCATCTATGGCTCCTCA
>JBNARN010000139.1:1539-2932 GCA_049718365.1 Candidatus Bathyarchaeales archaeon | reverse complement strand
CTCAGCCAAGTCCTTGTCCGTGAAGCCTGTTCCGCACTTGGTAACGGTTTCAAAAGTGTCCGTTTCAGGGTTATACGCTGCAAGAAGCAGTGCGCCATAGGTTCCTGCACGTTTGCCTCTGCCGTGGAAGGCGCCGACCACGACGAGGTCAACGGTGTCCGTCATTTCACTCTTATAATCCCGCTTGTACTTTATCCAGAGCCAGCCGCGGGCGCCTGCCTGATACACCGAATCTTTTCCGACAGACTTGCACATTAAGCCTTCACAACCCTCGGCGATGGCTTCCTCAAAGAACGCTTCAAGCTCAGCTACATTGCTGGTTAAGATGTACTTTGCTGCTTTTACTCGGTCGCTTTCTTTCAGCGCCTTCTCCAGCGCCTTCCGCCTGACTGGATACGCCTCAAGCGTAAGATCCTTGCCGTCAACGTATAGGGCGTCGAACATGAAAAGGGAAACGGGATACTGCTCCATTGCCTGCTCAATCTCGTATTTACGGCGGCGGTGCATCAGCTCTTGGAAGGGCCGCATCTCGCCCGTGTCAAGATCCACAGCCACACATTCCGCCTCGAGAATAGCTTCTTTCGCTTTCACGTGCTCTCTGACAAGCGCAATGGCGTCGGGGTACTGATCAGATATATTCTCTAGACGCCGTGAATAGAGCACAACCTCGTCGCCCTTCTTATGCGCTTGCACGCGCTCGCCGTCGTACTTGTACTCTGCTATGCATTTGCCGCCCAGCTTCTCCAGGATTTCCTCGGGCGAAGCAAGGCGCTCCGCCAACATGGGCCTTATTGGCTCGAAAACTACTACTTGGAACTGCTTGATGCCCTCTAGGCCTTGTTCAGCTAATACTTTGGCGACGCGGCCAAGATCTGAGGAGATGTTGTAGGCGCGTTCTGTTAGCTCGCGTGCTTCTTTGCCGCCGCCATAGGCTATTGCTAACGCGTCAAGCACCGTCATGTCTGCTATGCCCAAACGCAGGTTGCCCGTAACCGTGCGCATAATGTACTTCGCCTCCTTCGGCGTCGCGTCAGATAACAGCCCCGCTAAAAGCGCCATTTTCGTGTCCACGGCGCCGGAGCCCGTTGTCTTCGCCATCTTATCCAGCGTCTCGTAGACACGCTGCACCGTAAGCGGCTTCTGGAAGAAGGTAACCTGCCGTTTTTTAGCTATAAAGTTCTGCGCGGTTTCGCCGATGTCGCCGCTTTTCTTCAAGTCCTCTTCAATCTCGCTCTCTTTTCTCCCCGCGGCACGCGCCAACGCTTTTATCGCCAGCCGCTCAGCCACGCCGATTTCTAAACCCACAAAATCCGGGTAAAGCTTGCCCTGCGTCAAGTAAACAACCTTGTCTATGGCGTCTTTAGGCGTCTTTTTTAAGAGGTCAACTAGTAAA
>JBNARN010000139.1:0-1529 GCA_049718365.1 Candidatus Bathyarchaeales archaeon | reverse complement strand
ACCTCGGCGATTACGGCATAATCCACATGCTGAACCTCATAGAATATACCGTGCGGCAGGATATTAAAAGCTCATGCATTCCCTAAACGCGGGAGTGCCTTGTTGATTCAACAAAATAGGCTTTGCTTAAAGAAAGGCTTATCAGCAGTTAAAAGCAGAAAGCTTCCATAGGAGAGTGGGCCTAATTAACGTTCTGTTATTGTCTGAGCAGGAAGTTTCTGGGCTTTTGCGCATGGACGAGGTTATGGATGCCGTTGAAAACGCTTTCCGCGAGAAGGCACTGGGATACGCTCAGATGCCGCCGAAAGTCTACCTCAACTTTGCCAAGTATAATGGCGACGTGCGCGCCATGCCCGCATACCTCGAACGGCTGGATGTAGCCGCCGTTAAAATCGTGAACTCTCACCCCGACAACCCAAGCAGATTCAGCATGCCCACCGTTTCAGCCACCGTGCTTCTGCTGGATCCGCGGAACGGCGCGCTACTGGCGATAATGGGCGGAACCAGCTTGACAGCCATACGCACCGCTGCTGCAGGAGGCATCGCAATAAAATACCTTGCCAACAAAGACGCCGAAATTGCCAGTTTCATCGGCGCTGGTGTCCAAGCCAGAGCGCAGTTGCAAGCGCTTCTTTTAACGCGGCCAAACCTTAAAGAAATCCGTGTCTGCGACATTTCGCTTAAAGCGGCAGAAGCCTTCGCCGCAGAAGCCAAAAGCAAAGCGGCAAACTGCCAATTAACCATCGTTGGAAGCGAGCAGGAAGCTGTGCAAGGCGCTGACATAGTTATTACTACGACGCCCTCGAGGAAGCCTGTGGTTTTCAACTCATGGGTTTCTGAGGGAACGCATTTCAACTGCATTGGAGCGGATGCGCCGCTTAAAGAGGAAATAGACCCCGCGATCTTGAAGCGGGCGAAGATAGTGGTGGATGATTGGGAGCAGGCAGCTCACAGCGGCGAAATAAACGTGCCTATCGCCAAAGGCATTTTGGCCAAGAAGGATGTGTGGGCTGAACTCGGCGAAATCGTAGCCGGCGCCAAACCTGGCCGAACCTCGAAAGAGGAAATTACCGTTTTCGACTCCACAGGTCTAGCTATTCAAGACGCCGCGACTGCAGAGTTAGTCTACAGGAAAGCATTGGCCAAACAAATAGGCTGTTTCATACCCATATGAGCTTTCACGCTACGCAGAGAACTGGGCCTCTTCCCTTTTTTAGAAGCTCTCTTGATGTATTATCTGGCTTAGGGGTCGCCGGCTTCTTGCCGCGGGCGTTTTGGCAGGGTATCCAACGGGTATCATGACTACGGGGCGTATGCCACTGGGCAGATTCAGGGCTTTTCTCGCGTCGTCTTCGTTGAAGGCGCCTACCCAGCAAGTGCCCAGCCCAAGCGCATACGCGGCTAACAGAAGGTTCTGCGTTGCCGCCGCCGTGTCCTGTATGCAGTATAACGTTTTGCCCCGTGTGCCATAGCCCGCTGAAGCGCGGGCCTCGTCAGCGCAAACCACGATTACAACGGGCGCTTCTTCA
>JBNARN010000138.1:0-2998 GCA_049718365.1 Candidatus Bathyarchaeales archaeon | reverse complement strand
GCGAAACTGGTGGCGGCGTCAATTCAGAAAATCCAAAAGCAATTCTAACCCTTTAGCTGATAACTGGCGCATCAGGCAAATGCGAAACCGTTTTTAGCTTTCCCACTCCATTTTTACTGAAGGCGCTTAGCTATGGACAAGAAATTTGAGTTTCTGGAGCACACCGCCGACGTCTATATCGCCGCATACGGCAGCACAATGGAGGAAGCTTACGAAAACGCTGCGCTTGCAATGTTCGAGGTTATGACTGACACGGAGAAAGTCGCGCCTGCAATTGAGGAAACCGTTGAAGTTGAAGCTGAAGACGAATACGCGCTGCTCTATAGTTGGCTTGAAACGTTGCTTGTAAAGTTTGAAACTCAAGGCATGCTTTACTCGAAATTCAAAATTGCAGGCATAGAAGAAACATCTGTGGGCTTCAAAATTAAGGCGACAGTGTGGGGAGAAAAATTCCAGCAGGAGAAGCACCCGCAGAAAGTAGCCGTAAAAGCCGTAACATATCATCGGATGATGGTTATTAAGGAAATAGAGAAAGTTACGCTGGAGTTTATCCTCGACATCTAAGCCAGTTTCAGCTTGCCCAAGTCCCTTAATATAGCGTCTACCACCCGTTCAGGCGGCATGTCTAACGTGTCGCAGTTGGCCACTACAAAAGGCACCTTACGCTCTTTAAAGAACTGCAAAATAGGCTTGGTTTGCTCCTCGTAAATCTGGATTCGCTTCTTTATGACTTCGGGCGTGTCGTCTGAGCGCTGATATAATGGGCCGCCACATTTATCGCAGATATTCTCCACCTTTGGCTTCAAGAAGCGTATATTGTAGACTGCGCCGCAGTTCTTGCATATGCGTCGTGTAGACAAACGTTCGATTATTATCCAGTCAGGCACCATCAGCAGGATGATGACGTCTATTTTGGCAATGTCGCCTAAAATCTTCGCTTGCTCCAGCGTCCGCGGGTAACCGTCCAAAATGAAGCCTTTCCTCTCTGGAATCTTGGATAGGCGATGGTTCAAAACGTCTACGACGATTTCGTCAGGCACAAGCAAGCCTTTCTCCACGTAACCCTTAACCTTCCTTCCCAGCTCAGTGTCTTCCTTCATGATTTCTCTGAAGATGTCGCCCATTGCAATAACGTCAACGCCAAGCTTCGCCTGCAGTCTTGATGCGTAAGTTCCCTTTCCAGAACCCGGTGCACCGAATATTATTGCGTTCACTTTATTTTCTCCCCCGATTTTCTTGGCTCTTTAGAAGAGCAAAGTGTGTAATTAAAATTTCCATAATTTTTCGCCCAAAAGCAAAGGGCGCATGAGAAAATGTTTGCGGTCAAATGAATTGTTGGCTCCTTTTAAAAAAGTAGCGAAATAGTTGCTCATAAAAGACCGCAATGCAAAAATCTGCAAGCGCCACTTTAGTTACTTTAAGCACAAACTAACCTTCTTGCACCGTAGGATGACAAATGAACAAGAAAAGAAAGAGCCTCTTGGCAGCATGCATAGCGCTTCTTTTGACAGCATTAGGCTTGCTTGCCTTTTTATCAGGAAATCGTGCCAACGAAAGCGCTAATCTTAAATTAGTTCGTGTAGCCTGCCTCGGCGACAGCATCACAGAAGCCAGCGGCTACCCGGAGCGTCTGCAAGCGTTGCTTGGCGAGAATTCCGTTGTAGGCAACTTCGGCGTCAGCGGAGCGACGGTAGGCTTCAACAGTTACAAGCCATACTACTTTGAAACTGCATTCGAGAGAGCCAAGCACTTTGAGCCCACAACCGTAATTATAATGCTTGGGACAAACGATGCACGCACAGACTATTATCAACAAATAAACAATTTCATAGACGATTACACAAGAATAATAAATAACATTCAAACGCTAAATAGTAAACCGCAAATTTTCTTGGTGAAGCCGCCCCCCATCTTTAACAATACATACTATTTGAATGGCACCAGTTTTGTGGAAGGAGTGCTTCCCCGAATAGAACAAGTTGCAAACACGTTGGGCTTACCTGTTATCGATGTTTACACACCATTGGCCAATCATCCTGAATATTTCCCAGACGGCGTTCACCCCAACAACGAGGGCGCGCAAATAATCGCTGATATCGTCTATAAAGCCATCGCGTCCAATCAGCCGTAAGCGCCATTAGCATATTTCAGCCTATCATCTTATTCAAGAGCGGCACTTTTCGCATTAACAGGATTAAGCCAAGCGTGATGAAAAGCGTTAGCGCAGTGATTACCGGAATCTCTACAATTGGATGTAGCGTCGTGTAGCTTAATGTGAAGCCAAAGAAGCCTCTTTCAAATGACTCTAAAATTATTACGTGCAACATGAAAATAGGCAAAGTGTTCATGCTTATCGCTTGGACAACACGGCTTGCAGTCGCGTGATCGCTTCCCGGCCAGTCTCGATGGAGCCGTAATAGAATCAAGAACAGCGCAACAGAGCCCATAATCACGTTTGCTGTTAAATAATCAAAAAAGAAGTTATTTCGATTCATAGCGCTAAACGGGTAATTCATCAACCAAGCGCCAAATATCGTCCAAACGAAACTTGTGATTAATAAGCTGTATAGAAGTGCAGGCCGAACTTTCACCCTCTTCAAGTATGAGCCTAAAACGAAGTAGCCTTCCCAGCCGCTGATTACGAAGGCAAGGGGGTTTAAAGTGTGACCCGTAGCCAATTCGATAAGCGGCACAACAGCAACACTGACAAACCAAAGCAGACATAGATACCGAACAACACTCATATTTCCGCGGGCTATTATTACCCGCAAAATTGGGGTAATCAAGTAAATTCCAACTATAAGGTAAATGAACCAAAAATGGTAGTAGGCGCCACCAAACAAGCTATAAAGTATGCCTCTTTCAATGTTGCCCCATGTTACGGGTATTTGGCTAACAAAAAAGGCCCATGCTAGATAAACTGCGCTCCAAAAGACGATGGGAGGCCCGATACGGCTTAATCGTTTTTTAAGAAATACTCTTATGGGCTCATCGAGTT
>JBNARN010000137.1:0-3027 GCA_049718365.1 Candidatus Bathyarchaeales archaeon | reverse complement strand
GAAATTATAAATTAGCAATCTACCATAAGAAGCAAACGTTTTAGTATTTGACGCATCTGTGTTTAAACGGTTAAATGGGGGAAAAGATGAGCACACACGCAGAAAATTTAAAGCTCAGACTAATGACTATTGAACTTTTAAGAACTGCAAAGTATAAACGGAATATTACTTATCGTGAATTAGCTTCCAAAACGGGCTTACCCGTCACGGTTTTAAGCAGATACGCCAAAGGCCATGTTCTGCCAAACGCAACGCGGGCGAAGCAGCTTTGGCGGGTGCTTACAAAAATTGTAGGGCTTGAACCTGAACTGCGTAGCAGAATAAAATTCGATGAACTGGGCTATTTTGACAATACCGAGATAATAGGCGACTACAATATACTCCAGCAAGCCGCGAATTACGCGTTGGCGAACTTTGCGGGAAAACGTGTGACGAAAATCTTAACCGCAGCAGTTGACGGTGTTCCCCTCGCGACGATGGTGGGCAACGCCCTCGGCGTCAACCTAGTCGTGGCGAAGAGAAACAAGGAAGTCGGCGTCAAAGCCTTTCTGGAGGAAACTTATATTCTCGGCAAAGATTCAGGCGTAACCATGACGCTTTATATTCCACGCGAGGCAATTAAAAGGCGTGACAGCGTCCTCATAGTAGATGATATGATTAAGAGCGGGGAAACACAAGAAGCACTGGTTAACCTTGTTAAAAAGGCGCGGGCAGAAGTTTCAGGCGTCTTCGCGCTTATCGCCGTGGGTGAAGAATGGAAGAAACGGTTGAAATTAGGCGATGACGCCCCAATTGAAGTGATAACTTCCCTGCGATCACCCTTGGAATCAGAAACTCATGCCTAAGCATTTTTGCTTAAAACGGCAAAGATCCCGTAAGCAAGCAGGTGGGCTTGGATGCGAACAATAGAATGGCAAGATGGAACCGTCATCACAATAGACCAGACGAAACTGCCACACGAAACAGTAATCTTGAGAATCAAAACGGTTGAAGAGATGGCGGAAGCCATAAAGAACCTGCGAATTCGAGGCGCACCATTGCTTGGCGCCGCTGCGGCCTTCGGCTTGGCCTTGGCTGCGTTCTATTCAAAAGCAAATATCAAGGAAAAACTGCTTGAGGATTTGGAAAACTCGGCGAAATTCCTGAAGAGCACAAGACCTACGGCGGTGAACCTTTTTTGGGCAGCAGACAGAATCCTGACTAAAGCCAGAGTTTTCTCTGGAACCGCTGAGGATCTGAGGGTTTTTGTGATTCAGGAGGCGCAGCGGATAGCGGATGAGGATGCAGAGGCCAACCGAGCCATAGGCGAAAACGGCGCTGCACTCATAAGCGATGGCGACGTTATATTAACGCACTGTAACGCTGGAGAGTTAGCCACAGTTGAGTACGGCACAGCCCTCGGCGTAGTACGCGCGGCATGGAAGCAGGGTAAAAAAATTAAGGTTATCGCCACAGAAACTCGACCGCTGCTGCAGGGCGCGAGGCTTACGGCTTACGAGCTTAAACGCGATGGCATTCCTGTCACGTTGATAACTGATAACATGGTTGGCTACGTCATGTACAAGCGCCTGGTCAACAAGGTGATAGTCGGAGCCGACCGCATAGTCCAAGACGCCGTGTTCAACAAGATTGGCACGTTCACAGTTGCAGTGTTAGCTCATGAGCACGATGTGCCCTTCTATGTGGCAGCGCCTAAGTCCACGTTTGATTTAACACGCAAAGCCGCAGACGTCGTCATTGAAGAGAGAAATCCTGACGAAGTCACACATTTTGGTGCTCATCGCGTCGCAGCCAGAGGCGTGGAAGTGCTTAATCCCGCGTTTGATATTACCCCTTTAAAGTATGTTACGGCAATAATCCACGAAAGCGGCGTTTACTACCAAAAGGACTTTGCCAAGTTTAAAGGATAACGCTCACTAAAGCCGCTTTATAGCGTGGTTGGCATCGGCTTATTCCATGAATCAGGCTGCTGATACTTCACGACTGGCGCGCGGCTCTTCTTTTCCGTTACCTTAGTGAGCAGTTTTTTCACTTTTTCTATTAGCGCCCTATGGGTTTCTTCCTCTTGGATTATGCGTGTGAAAATGCTTTCGAGATCGCTTATGTCAACATGATACATTTGCCTTATTTCTTTAGCCATCAGCTGCAGAGTTTTTAGCTCTACAAACATGTAATATTCTTCGCCTACTACGCTTTCCAAGGCAGAGAGCTTCTCGAGAAGCTCAGGCCAGTCTTCTCTGGTTATTCGTTCTTTTTTGCTTATTTCTTTGCTTATTTTCTCAATTGTGCGCCATACTTCGCCCACGTGCTTTTCGCAGTTCTTTGGTTTTTTATCGGGTTTTCCTATTTTTTCAGCGACACACTTAAGCGACATTGAATGCTTGTGGCTATCAACGGCTATGTGAATAAAAATGGATTTGGCCATGGGCTGGTCTATCTTCTCAGCAAGATTTGTATATAATTCAAATGTGTTGTTTTCTAAAATGCTGAGGCAGTTTATGAGGTTGGCTATTACTTGAGGGTCATTGCTTTTTTGCATGGAAAGATACTCCAAACAAAAATTACCCACTATTTTAAATATGATTTATGAATCTGGAATTCACAATGCTTTGCCGCATAGAAAAGTGGTAGCAGGGTTCCGTATTGTATAAAAAGGATAAAAGCCTAACGCTAGAGAGTTAATGCTAATACAGTGGATATTTGATGAGCGAGAAAGAAGCAGCTGGTTCAGAAATTAGAACGACAGGTGTGCTTACCAAACAAGGCGTTAGGGTAGCTGAAAAAAGCAGCATCGATGCGCTTTCGCAGCGTGGATACGGCACCGCCGAAGATGACGCATTGCTGCTTGCGTTCTACGAGGCGCTTTACCTCATGGATAAGGGATTGCTGGAAGTTAAAGACGAAAACGACGCCCAAATAGATTTCCAAAGCCTCTTACAACACTACGAAAAAGCAGATGCAAACGCATGGGTTAACTACCTAATCTACCGAGACCTGCGCAGCAGAGGCTACGTGGTCCGCGAAGGC
>JBNARN010000136.1:0-3045 GCA_049718365.1 Candidatus Bathyarchaeales archaeon | reverse complement strand
GCTTATCATCCAATTGTCGCAGAATTGGCAGCGGAAGTTGCAGCCAGCCGCGGCGATGGATAAGACTAACGCGCCGGGGTTGAAGTGGGAAAGGGGCTTTTTCCCTATGGGGTCCACGGCTGCAGAAACCGCCCGCGCATAATTCAGCGAGTAAAGCGTGCCGCCCTCGTTTTTGCGGACTAAACAAAAACCTGTTGCGCCATCGCTTATTAGGCATCGGCGCGCGCACAGGTGGCACTTTACTTTCTTATCTTTCTCCTTCTTGTAGAGCATAGCTTCATGAAGAGACATGCCACACACTTCCTGTTAAAACGCTCATAGCACAAACGTGCCTAATTATGTAGCTTATTTCTTAAAAACTGTTAGCCCATAAAATCAGCGCTTTTGACGCCAAAGCGCAGCCATGATGTGCCAAGGCTTATTTGCTCTGGCAGCGAATGTTTATGGGTTAGAATTATGGTTGAAAGAGGAGTTTTTAGCAACGGAGTTTCCTATGTCCGCTTCGGCGAAGGCAAACAGCCTCTCCTTGTTTTCAGCGGTGGACCAGGCAACACTCTTCCATCAGGCTTTATGATTCAAGTGTTAGGCCAATTTAAGCGCTTATCCAAGCACTATGTAGTTTACGTTTTGGCGCGTAAAACCGCATTGCCAGAAGACTACACGACTCGAGATATGGCCGAGGACTATGCAGCAATAATCAAAGAGGCATTTGCCGGCGAACCAGTTGATGTGGTGGGCGAGTCCTACGGCGGCTTAATTGCGCAGCACTTGGCTGCTGACCACCCTGAACTTATCCGACGCTTAGTCATAGCCTTGTCTGCCTACAGATTCAGCGAAGAAGGAAACAAATTAGACATGAAATATGCCCGGCTGCTAAGTGAAGGCAAAAAGAGGGAGGCACTTAAAACCATGTATCCTCTGATAGAGGGCGGAAGAATAACGAAGGCGCTCATGAAGTTCTTTATGAGTTACGTTGCGCCTCTCATGTGGGGCACGCATGATAATCCGTCAGATTTGCTTGTGGAAGCCAAAGCAGAAATGGCGCATAACTCCAAAAACAGGCTAGCGGAGATTAAGGCGCCTACGCTCGTGATTGGCGGTGACGAAGACTACTATTGCCCAGTGGAACGGCTCCGTGAAACAGCGGCTGAAATCCCAAACGCAAAGCTTGTTCTTTATGAAGGCAAAGGGCACATGAACACCATGGGAAAAAAGTTCGACGAAGACATCCTCGCGTTTTTGAATGAGATAAAAGGCTAACGCGGCATATTTGGCGGCTATTAGAAATTCATTGCAGAAACCTATAGAGGGTCTATCAAGCGGCAGAAAACCAATAGGGGCTATGTAAAAGCGCGTCTCTCCACAGAGCTATGAATGATTACTTCAAATAAAGTGGTCTATTTCATCGTGCATAACAGCGCGGTAGCCCACCGCTTCATACAAAGGCACACATGATTTCTCATTCATTTAGCCCAAGAGCCTGCACACATACTCGACTACAGTCATATTCTGCTTCATCGCTATTCTCTTAAGCACGGCGTTTACTCCTGTGGAGTACTGCACCGCCTTCTTGGGCTTCGCTGCTATCGACGGAGGCAAACCTAAATTCTCAGCGGCTTTTCGCAAAATCAGCTTACGCAGCGAATCAGCTTTTCTTTCAAACTTTAGCTCCACAGGCAGTGTCACCGCGAACTTCGCAAGCTCGTACGAGGCGAAGGGCAAACGCAACTCCACGCCGTGAAAACTGCAGATCTTCACGTCCCGCTCAAGATTACTCTCATGAAGCCCAGCCGCATCATCAAACATCATCTTCCAAGCTTTCTCGGCGCCATAAGTCACGTAAGCCTTAACATACCGTTGATAGCCGCCGAAAAGCTCATCCGCGCCCTGCCCGGCCAGCAGCACCCTGAAACCCGCAGCTGCAGCCTTCTCCGCCGTCCAGTAAAATGGGATGCCAATGCTTACTTTGACTGGATCAGCTTCTTCGATAAGAGCCGTAACCGCAGCTGCAGCCTCAGCCACATCCTCTTCGTCAAACAAGTGCACGTGTAAAGGCAAGCCCAGCGCTTCAGCCGCTCTCCGTGCTTCAGCGGTTTCAGCGCGATTCTTCAAACTGACATGAACCAAGTTGACATGCACATCGCATTTGCTTGCCAGAAACGCGATGACGCTGCTGTCTAAGCCGCCGGAAAACGCAACAGCAACTTCGCTTAAACCAGAAACCCGCGTGCGAACAGATTCCCACAGCAGCCGTTGCAGCACCATGGCGGCATCTGCCATAGCCACTGGCTTAGGCTCCGAATAAACCAGTCTTTTGACAGCCTTGAATTCGAAGCCGCTGCGGCTGACAAGCGCTAAATGCCCCGGAGGAAACGACTTCACATTGGCTATGCCAAGCGCCCACAATGCGCTCTTACGTGTGGCAAGCGCTGCAAAATCTGCAGTCTCGCCATAATACAGCGGCTGAACGCCTATCGCGTCTCTACCTGTAACAATCCGCTCTTGCTCAGCGATTATGAACGCGAAGTCGCCGTCTGCTTCTCGCAGAAATGCTTCTGATGCCTTAACGCTGCCTTCCCGCTGAAGCTTCGCCGCTAATGCCTCCGCGTCTGAAGCCGCCCATCGTGGAGAGTAAACTCTGCCTTCGAAGGCAACGGTTACGCCGCCTGTGTATGCACCGCGCTGATTGCTCGGCAAGTTGAGTGTGGTTTTGCCGCTGTGCTTGTCTAAAGCCGCAACAATAGTCGCTGACATAGCTAAACAGCTCTTTTGTGCTTGTGTATTCTCTTACTGTTTGGTAAAACATTAATCTTTAATGCGCATACACATTTGACGAGGGAAAAAGTGATTTGCCTATCCTACCCATAGACACTGGTCGCTACGGAACGCCTGAAATGCTCCGCGTATTCGAAGAAGAAACGCGTATCCAGAGATTACTTGACGTTGAAGCCGCTTTGGCTTTGGCGCACGCTGAAGTCGGCAACATCCCGTGGAAAGACGCGGAAAAAATCGCTGCCATGGCCTCCACTAGACACGTAAAAGTCG
>JBNARN010000135.1:0-3074 GCA_049718365.1 Candidatus Bathyarchaeales archaeon | reverse complement strand
TAGTTTTCGTCTTCTTTACGCTTATACCAAATAAGCAGTGGCGATATGTGATTCCTCTGTTTCCGGTTTTGGCAATTTCCGCCGCCAGCCTTATCGCGTTTGTTTACGGCAAAATCGCGGAAGCATTGCGGTCGGAGCATGTCAGCGTAAACCGGAAGCGGGCCGTCAAGATTGCCGCTGGGCTGTTCACGGTATTCCTTGCAGTTTCCTTCTTCCTAAGCATAAGCGACGCCTATTATTGGGTTGCAAAAGACCAGATTGAAGTCCCAATCGAGGCGGCGACGCGCTACGCGGCCAGTCGCCTTGGCGAGAACGAGTCAATAATGCTTGTGTGTCCCTTCAACCTCTTCAGCCATGACATGGTGAAGTTTTATTTGTATGCGGATGGCACAAGGCATAATGAGGTTTGGCAGTATCCCGAATTGCCTGTGGACACTTACACGCCTAATTTTGACATAAACGAGTTCATCACCCTATGCGAAGAGCGCAACGTGAAATACGTGTTCACCTACGAGTTCGGCGGCGACGTGCCCTACTTCAATACGACATTATGCCTTATGGATGTTTATCGGATGTTTTATGAGTCGGGCAGGTTTGCGCCGCTCTTTGGCAATGATACAGTGGAGGATATGATTAAGGACGGGCGGCTGCCAGCCTTCGGCACGAATCCGCGCAGAATTCTCATTTTGACGTTCTTACGTTAGCCTTGAACCTCAAGGAACTCGAATCGCGTTTTCTTATCCGCAACGCGCTTCGCTTTTGCACCTGCAAGCTCTATGATGACGACTTCGCCGATTTGCCAAACATCCACGCCCATTCGGACGCAGCCGGTGACCGTTTGCTCGTTTCTGCCGAAGCTAGCGTGCATGTGCAGCTTAGGCTTGCCTGCTTCATCCGCGAAGATTGTGCCGACGCCGCAGGCTTCATGCACGCCGCTGAGAAGCGTAATCATGGGTTCCGGCGGAAACGCGTTGCCGTCTTTCGGGCCGACGACCACGCGGCTTTTCTCTTTTGCTCCGCCTATGAAGAAGCAGAGTGCGGTGGAAATGTGTTTTTCTGCTGCGAAGGATTCGATGACTTTGTGGAGGCATTCGCCATCGTGCAGCCTCAGCACGAAGATTCTTCCAAGTTTGGCTTCGGTGAATTCCATTGTTGTTTAACCTCTCATCAGAGAATTATAAAAGGGAAAGAGTAAGCTAATATAAAAAGAGTTTCAAGCTTGAAGCTGCCGTTGAAAAGTTTGCTTAGCTATATTCTTTTTAGGTAGAGCGGTTCATCGGCTTCTTTTTTACGTTTTTTTAGAGAATTATTTGCGTTGCCGCTGTCTGCCGCGGTAACAGCGCAGATAACACTATCCTTCTCGGTGATTACGGAAGTTTTTTCTTTTCTGGCGCGGCTCATTTCTATTACCTCGCTCTTTTAAAAGATAACAGTGTGATTAAACTTAATAAATGTTGTGAAAAACTCTGAAACTGAACGGAAAACAGCAAAAAACTTGGAAATTAATCTAAAATACTGATAGAAACTTCATATCGGCCGCGTCTACTTATCTACGGCTTAATAGCCACCTTTTCACTGCATACGCGCATGTGCACGCGTATTCTTGCGGTCTAACCGTAATTATTCTCTAAAGAAGCGGGTAAGCTGCTGCTGCGCCGTTTCGTTTCGGCTGAAGAGCGCGATTTTTACGCCTACACGGCGGATTTCAAGCTGCGATGCGCTGAGAAGCTTTTCGAAAAGTTCCTGAGCGGTTCGCCTTAGCACGGCAATGTCGTTTGTTGCTGCTTCCAACGTGCGTGATCGGCTTTTAGCGCTTAAGTCGGTCATAACTGCGATTACGCCGATTTGCCGGAAGCTGACGCGTCTCTGCGCGGCGTCTCTGTGGATTTCCTCTATTAGCTGACTGGCCTTTTCCATTATACGCGCTATGTCGCGTGTATCCTCCTTCAGCGTGGCGATTCGGCTGATGGATTCCGCTTCGCCTACTTCCTGCACGGGCTCGTTATCGATGCCGTTTGCTGCGTTGTGGAAGTAGATGCCTAGCTTTTTCCCGAAAATCGCCACGAGCCTTTGCACATCATAACCTGCAAGGTCGCCAATAGTCCTTATGCCCAGCTCGCCCATTTTCGCCGCTGTTTTCCGTCCTACACCTATTAGCTGGTCAACAGGCAACGGTGACAGGAAGCGCTGGACATCTTCTGGCTTGATAATTGTTAAGCCGTCGGGCTTTTGCCGGTCAGCAGCGATTTTGGCGACAAGCTTGTTTGGGCCTACGCCCACGGAGAAGGTTATGCCTACGTTGCTTTTGACGGCGAGCTTCATTTTTTGAACTAAATCTTTGACGGCGTCAAAATCTCCGTTCACCTTTTGCGTGACATCCAAGTAAGCCTCGTCTATGCCTACCTGCTCGAAGGCGTCCGCGTAGCTTCTAAGCGTTTCCATTATTTTGTTGGAGATTTGCTCATAAAACGCTGTGTCCACAGGCAGAAAGACGGCGTCAGCGCCCTCCAGCCGCTTCTTCGCTAGATACAACGGAAGCCCAGATTTTACGCCGAACTTTCGGGCGATGTAGTTGGCGGTGCTTACGGCGCCGCTGTCCTCCGTGCGACCGGAGTAAACACCTACGACCACCGGCTTGTCCCGAAGCGCGGGGTTCCGCAGCTCCTCGCACTGGGCAAAGAAATAGTCCAAGTCCACCAGCATTACAACGCGGGTTGGCGATGGCATAGCGTGTTCACCTCTGCTTAGCGGCAAGCAGCCATGAGCCGTCGCATGCCGCCGTGTTCAGCTGCGTTAAGCCTTCTCTGCAGACGCCAAATTTCATGCCGTTTGCTGTGGCTAAGCGGCGGATGCTGCTCAAGAGCTTAAGCCGCAAATCAGCGGGCAGAAGCGTGTAGCCGCCCTTCTTTTCGCCTTGCTCAAAATACAGTGGCTTAAGTTTCTCTGCGGCGTGGGGCATGGCTGCTGAGAAGCGTTGCCAATTGTCTGGTTTAATCTTGTATGTGGAGGCTGTCACGTGTTTGACGCCTATGCTTGCGAGGGTGTCAATCAAGCGTTCAAGCTTGTCGTTTACG
>JBNARN010000134.1:1909-3094 GCA_049718365.1 Candidatus Bathyarchaeales archaeon | reverse complement strand
AAAAGTTTCTCCGCAACCGCGCTCCCACACCCGCACCTTCACCTCGCTAGTGCTAAGGACTTGCGCGAACTCGACGTTGGTTCTCTTCGGGAAAACCGTGTGGTTCTCGATTTTCGGGCCGATTTGCTGCACTGGGAAAGCATCCACGTTGTCAACGAATATGACGCAGTGAGGATTTCCAACTGAAAGGCAAGTTACCTTATAGTTGCTGCCGTTAACCTGCAAATCCTCGTTTATGCATTGGCCTTGCCCAAGCATGGGAATTCGGCTGCGCTCGAGCGCTGGCTTGCCCATGTCAACCTTTACCGAGGTAACCACGCCGCTTTCCACGGTCAGCCAAGTCCTTTTTATGCCTGCCAGCGTTTCCACGGTCAGCTCGGTTTTTCGGGCGACGCCGTTTTCGTAGCAATACTTGGCGAAGCAGCGGATGCCGTTGCCGCACATTTCCGCCTCGCTGCCGTCAGCATTAAAAATCCGCATCCTCGCATCAGCCATTTCTGAGACGCAAACTAGCAGAAGCCCATCTGCGCCGACTGAAAAGCGCCTTTCGCAAAGCGCCTTAGCTAACGCCGCAGCTCTCGCGCTGCTTATTTTCCCATCGCGGTTATCGATCACAATGTAATCGTTGCCTAAGCCATGCATCTTCCAGAACTTCATTGCAACCACTCAGCCATCTGCTGCCCTGCAAGCAGGTCATCCAAAGTCTCGCGCCGCCTGACCAAGGCGTATTTGCCATTTTTAACCAGAACTTCGGCTGCGCGGGACCTAGCGTTATACTGTGAACTCATGGCGTAGCCGTATGCGCCTGCGTTAAGAACCGCCAGCAAATCGCCTTCCTGAATCTTCGGCAGCCGCCGGTCCCTAGCCAGCACATCGCCTGACTCGCAGATAGGCCCAACAACATCGTAGGTTTCAGCGTCCTCTGCGTCCAGCTTATTCGCCACCAGAATGTGGTGGTATGAGCCGTACATGGCGGGTCTGATCAGCGTGTTGAAGCCTGCGTCGACGCCGACAAATTTCTTGAAAGGCGTTGTCTTAACCGTGTTCACCGAAGTTAGTAAGATACAAGCGTCGCAGACCAAGTAGCGCCCAGGCTCAACGCAGAAGAACGGCTCGCCTAGGTGATACTCGGCAATTTTTTGCTTGAATAAGGAGAGCACATTTTCAGCAAAAGCGTTCAAGGCA
>JBNARN010000134.1:0-1899 GCA_049718365.1 Candidatus Bathyarchaeales archaeon | reverse complement strand
TCTTCTGGCTTGTAGGGCACTCCAAGCCCGCCGCCCATATCCACAAACTCGAAGCTTACGCCGAGTTCGTCGTGGATCCGTTTGGCTATCCCTAATAGCTTTTCAAGCGCCAAGACAAACGGTTCAACAGCGAGTATGCCTGAGCCTATGTGCATGTGTATGCCGAAGCGCTTCACGCCTGCTCTTCTGGCTTGCCTATATGCTGCTATCGCGTCGTTTTCCCATAGCCCAAACTTTGTGCTTTTGCCAGCGGTGATGCAGTGGTCATGGTGGCCCGCGCCTATCTCGGGGTTGACGCGCACAGACAGAACCTCTGGCGTTGATATTTTCAGCAGGCGGTCCAACTGGGATAGGGAGTCAACATTTACTGTTATGTTGGCGTCTGCTAGAAATTTTAGCTCGTCGTTTCTGACGCTGGTTCCGGTGAATAGGATTCGTTCTGGCGGGAAACCAGCCTTTAACGCCATGGAAACTTCGCCTGGGCTGACAGCGTCCAGATGCGCGCCCTCTGTCGCCAAAATTTTCAGCACCGAGAGGTTAGAGTTTGCTTTTGCAGCATAGAAAATCTTGATTTTTCCATAATTGCTGGCTAGCGCCTTGTGAAGCCGCCTATAGTTGTCTCTTATGCGGCTTTCGCTAATCACATAAAGCGGTGTATCAAACTTCGCAGCTAACTCGCTGGCTGAAACACCGTCAAAGTATAGCCTGCTCTCTCGATTCTCTAAAGGTTCACGAAGTTTCTGTGTGCATGTCACTATAGGCGCGCTCCCATCTAAATTTGCACGTTTCCGCAAAGCAGCGTGCCCTTTTTAGCACAGGCCTTTTGCTACCATAAGCTCGGCGCTGAGGATGCCGCCTCCTGCGGCTCCGCGGATGGTGTTATGGCCCAAGCACATGTATTTAGCCGTCATAACAGGGTCTTTTCTGATTCTGCCGACGACTACGCTCATGCCTCGGCCTTCGTCGCGGTCATACCGCGGTTGAGGCCTGTTCTGCTCTTTCCGCACCACGATGGGGTTTTCTGGGGCAGAAGGCAGTTTCAGCTTTTGCGGTTCGCCCTTAAACTGGCGGAAAGCTTCTTCAATTTCTTCTATGCTTGGGTTTTCTTCAAGCTTCACGAAGACAGCTTCTAAATGCCCGTCTTTCACGTTGACGCGATGGCAGCTGGCGCTGAGCACGACGTCAGCGGGGCATATTTTTTCTCCATCAAACGTGCCCAATATCTTCAGCGGTTCACATTCGACTTTGTCTTCTTCATTGGAAATGTAAGGAATAACGTTGTCTATTATATCCAGTGAGGCGACGCCTGGATAGCCTGCGCCGCTGAGCGCCTGCATGGTTGACACTACAACTTGCTTTAGGCCGAATCTCATGAGGGGCTTCAGCGACATTGCCAGCTGAATTGTGCTACAGTTCGGATCGGTTGAAATAAAGCCCTTCCAGCCTCGCCGCTTCTTCTGGATTGGAATAAGAGACGTATGCTCAGGGTTCACTTCAGGAATAATAAGTGGGACATCCTTATCCATTCGGTGCGCGCTTGCCTTGCTGAAGACTGGGTATAAGGCGGCAAATTCCTCTTCAACAGGACCCGCCAAGTCGCCTGGCAACGCGGAGAAGACAAGGTCTACATCGCCTGCCTTTTCCACGGATTCCACGTCAGTGTGCACTACGGGCATTTCGGCGATTTCCTTAGGCAGAGGCGACTCCATAATCCAGTTGCACGCGGCCTTGTAGTTTTTGCCCGCTGACTTTTCCGAAGCCGCAAGCACTTCAATCTGGAACCACGGATGCCCCTGCAGCAGCTGGATGAACCGTTGTCCAACTGCTCCTGTTGCGGCTAATATTGCTACTTTACGTTTTGAAGGCATCACTTATCGCTTCCTTTGCTCTTTTGAGTTG
>JBNARN010000133.1:2306-3171 GCA_049718365.1 Candidatus Bathyarchaeales archaeon | reverse complement strand
CTGTATTGGCGCTTGGGTACTCTGTAATTGAGTAGGCAGGGTTGCCTGCTTTGGAAACGCCGGCGATTATAGGGAGCAGTAGACCGCAGACAAAGAGCATGGAAAGTGCAAAACGCAAAAATTTGTTCATTCCTACTTCTTCTCCTTTAATTTGGCTAATTAGTTTATTCAACTCGTTAGTCTTAAAAATTTTTCCTATATCATAAAGAAGGCGGCGTTTAATGGTGCATTCGAAAAATGTAATAAAATTAGCTTTCACGCGAACATAACGAAGTGGGATGGCAAGATGAGCAAACGCCATGTGCCGCTGACTATTGCTTAAATAACATCTGCTTCGATTATTCCACAACTAAGCGAATTACAAAGATAAAAAAAGGGCGATTGAAGTGAAAGGCTCACATACAGGAGTGTTCTTGGCCACCTGTTTTAATGGAAGCAGCACTTTCGATTTTTGACCGTTTTCGCAGAAAGTAGAAGCTAACTACAGCCGCAGTTGACAGCAACAACACCACGACAGCGATACTAAATGTTTCTGGAATGGCACCTTGTACGTAGTTTTGAACTCCCCAGCGGCCGGGTTCATCCCTGGGAGTAGGCGGCCAAGCCAAAAGCGCCCCAGTGCTTGCGTCATACATAGCTAATCGGAAATTCCAAGTTGGGCCTGCGCCGAGCTTTGCTTTGTATATTTTCAGTTCCAAAATCCAGTGTGCTGTGCTGTTGGCTGGCGAAGCACTCAGCGTGTTATTCCATATTATATCCGCTGGGTTAGGAGTAACTTCTGTCCAGCCTGTTCCAGTTCCCTGATACAACTTTAGCGTAGTATGCCCCACAATGTCTATTCTATAATCGCCAGATTGAGGGGCAG
>JBNARN010000133.1:0-2296 GCA_049718365.1 Candidatus Bathyarchaeales archaeon | reverse complement strand
CCGCTTTGGTCGCCGTCGATGCATAGTTGCCAGTAATCTCCAGCGTCATTTGTGGTGTCAGCGAAGAATTCGACGAGGAAGGTATCGGTGACTATTATATCAGGAGTCATTGATTCCAGAATCCATACGCTTCTGAAGGCAGCGCCTGTGCCGATCGTGGTGACTTCCCCGTTTAATGTCCATTCATTGTTGGTGGTCCATTTCCCATCAATTGTGGGCGTCACTTCGGGGTTGTAGTCTGTTCTTGTGTAGCCTGGTTCAGCAGCATTGACTACGCTTATTATCAGCAGCAAACTGCATAGAGCCAAAACATAGATTGACTTGAGAAAAGTTCTAGGCATGTTTATTAATATCTCTCCTTTAGTTTGGATGTTTACTTGTTTGATTCAAAATGCTTAAAAATTTTTCTATAACAAGAAAATAATGGCTGAAATTGGTGTTTCTTTTAGATGGCGAATGAAGGCCTTGCTTCATTTTTGCGGCTAAACAAGGCATGAGGGCTTTTTCAGAAACAGGAAGCTAACAATCAATCTCAGAGTAAGCGGAAGTTCTCTTTTACAGTGGTCAATACAACATGAGTGTTTGTTCTTTCCACGTATGGCAAAGCCAACAGGTTTTTCGTGAATTTCCCAAGATCTTCTCGAGTTTTAAATTTAGCGATGATGATGGCGTCAGTCAAGCCTGTTACGTCGTAAACGCAGCAGACACCCGGCAGTTTGGCTACTTCGTTTTCCATTTCTACAAGTTTGCCTTTTGAAACTGTTATCTCCGTGACGACAGTAAGCTCGTAGCCAAGTTTTTCATGGTCAAGGACAGCGGAGTAGCCCTTTATTAGCCCCTCTTCTTCCATTTTCTTGACTCTTGAAAGCACAGTGCCCACGGACACGCCTACGTTTTTCGCTATTTGCCTGCTTGAAAGCCGTGCATCTATCAAGAGGTTTTCCAGGATTTTTTTATCAGTTTCGTTTAACTCCATAATTATCGCCTACTGCACATTTTTCCAATTAAATCAGACTCTGCGCGACACTCTTCTGATAATCACTCTACTATGTTTATATAATTTTAGTTTCATTCGTTTGAATTGGAATGTCAGGAACTTCCTTCGTAAAGAAGGAAGCTTACCGTAAGCTGCGACGTTGCAATTGACAGTAACATGATGATAACATTAAATTAGCTGGGAAAATCAATAGGCATGAGCAAGATGCAGACTAAATATGATACTATATTAGTGCTGGATTTCGGCGGGCAATACTGTCACCTCATAGGCAGAAGAATAAGAGAGCACGGAGTCTACTCTGAAATTGTGCCGCCTGACATAACGCCAGACAAGATTCGCAGCATGAACAACGAACTTAACATTAAGGGGATAATTCTTTCCGGCGGGCCTTCAAGCGTTTATGAGACAGACGCGCCACGTATTGAGGCGGGAATCTTGGAGCTAAACCTGCCAGTCTTAGGCTTATGCTACGGGCACCAGCTCATAGCCCAAATGTGCAAGGGGAAAGTGGAGCCTGCATCTTGCAGAGAATATGGCGTGTCTTATGTGGAAATTGACAAGCCGGTTGGCGTGCTTGCGGGCTTAAGCAGCAGAGAAAAAGTGTGGATGAGCCATGGCGACACTGTCTTCTCGATGCCACCCGACTTCGAGGTGCTGGCACATACAGAAAGCTGTCCAGTTGCCGCTTTTAGGCACAAGACAAAGCCTATTTACGGTTTACAGTGGCATCCCGAGGTTGTTCACACGGAAAACGGCATGCTTATGCTCCGCAACTTCATCTTCAAAGTATGCGGGTGCACTGCGAACTGGCAGATGGAAGACCTAATAACCAAAATGATTAATGAACTGAAGGCAGAAGTGGGAGACGCAAAAGCCATAATCGGCTTAAGCGGAGGCATAGACTCCAGCGTGGCCACGGCGCTCGCTGCTCAAGCATTAAATGACAGATTAACGGCTGTTTTCGTTGATCACGGCTTCATGAGGGAAGGCGAACCAGAAGCCATCAGAAACGCGTTTAAGCAGTTTAAAATCAACTTTATAGTGGCGAATGCGCAGCAAAGGTTTTTGGAGAAACTTAAGGGCGTTGTGGACCCCGAAGCCAAGCGGAAAATTATCGGTGAAGAATTCATACGCGTTTTTGAGGAAATAGCCGAGAAAGTGGGCGCCGAATACTTAATCCAGGGCACTATTTACCCGGACAGAATTGAATCAGGCTTCAGGAAGCACTCGGACAAAATCAAGACTCATCATAACGTGGCAGGGCTGCCGGCGAAAATCAAGTTCAAGAAGATTCTGGAG
>JBNARN010000132.1:2283-3179 GCA_049718365.1 Candidatus Bathyarchaeales archaeon | reverse complement strand
CCGTTGTGCTTGCTTTCTGGAGCCCGTCGTCATGCCTGCCTAGACTACAGCCCCTTTCCATGCCAATGCTGAATGGATTAAGTTGAATGTCCAAAATAAAAATATATTCATAAAATCTTTTTGCGTAAGACGAGGCTGCTTTCAGAAAAGCGCTCTGTAGCTGCTATGAAAAAAGGCTATGTTGCTGTCACAAAAGGCTAATCAGTTTTTTAAAAATGATTTGGTAAACTTTGTTAAACGCAAAATTTATAACAAAAATCAAATGATAACTTAACTTTTGAGGGGATTAAAATGGAGATGGGGATAATATCGAAATGGGCGTATCTACTCTTTGTCGTCATAGCCGTAGTAATGGGGCTTGTGGTAGGCTATATGGCGTGGAGCGAAGGCGGATGG
Organism: Candidatus Bathyarchaeales archaeon; assembly: GCA_049718365.1. Taxonomy (GTDB): domain Archaea; phylum Thermoproteota; class Bathyarchaeia; order Bathyarchaeales; family Bathycorpusculaceae; genus JAOAIV01. The sequence goes on along the minus strand of JBNARN010000132.1, from coordinate 2,783 downwards.
AACGCAGTTGCCACCGTTAACGGCTGGGTTCTTCTAGTGCTAGTGGTGCTGGGCATAATAATCGGGCTTACAACTATAACCGCCAAAGAAGTAATGCCCTTCCTTATCGCCACAATCGCTTTAGCTGTGGCTGCCGGCGCAAACGTCTGGGAACCCTTATGCGCAGTTCATGATTTGCTGTATTTCTGGGCCACAGGAATACTCAATTACATCGTAGCTTTTGCAGCTCCAGCCGCAGTTATAATTGCAATAAAAGAAATCTTAACAATCGCTAAGGAAAAGTGATAAGCCAATTTCCCTCACTCCTTTTTCTCTATTGCAGCGTAAACAGGGGTAGCGCTAGCATTGCCTTTAGCTATTAATCTAGCGGCTAGTAAATTAGACTTGGCAGGTTTTACGGTGCGGTGGGTGTTCTTAAAAGCGAAAAGTTAATGAAGGAAAAATGCCGTGTATTGCTGGGTTTGCCGGCCATAGGGCACGGGTCCCACCTGATCCCATTC
>JBNARN010000132.1:0-2273 GCA_049718365.1 Candidatus Bathyarchaeales archaeon | reverse complement strand
GATTTAGCTAAGATTTATAACTTAGTGCTGAATGTTTTTGGAGACGTGGTGAAACCGTGAATTTGCTGGCAGTTCTGCCCGCGCTAACGGGTCAGCTTGGAGGATCAGGTGACAGTATATCACAGATTCTGAGTATACTATTCTACGTGATTTTCATAGTTTTCCTGTTTTATGGACAAAGAATCCAAATGTACGTGATGATCCGCGAGGTCGAGGGATCACTTTACAAGTTAAAGTACATCAAAGAAGAAGGACGTAGAATCACGATTGAAACAATAAAAGAGCTTGGCAAGCCGCAAACTGATCCATCCGCAAGAGTTGACCGCTATCTAGATTATTTCACAATCCAACCGCAGAGCATGGATCCCGCGGGTATCGTTTACAAGCTTGATCACATTCTCGACGTGAGGGACGCCAGGCTTAAGGATGAAGTAAAAATTATGGCGCCTGCAAGCGATGAAGTTCAAGTAAACAATCTGGAGAACACGCTGGAGGCAGCCATGGCGCTTAATTACATCTACAAGGTTGTGCGCCACTATTATATTCAAGGCAAGAAAACACTAAGCCTCTACATTATAATGCAGCTGCAGATGATACTGCCCTTAGTTATGAAGGAGTCAGAAGCCTACGCCAGCGCACTGAAAGCCTTCGCGTATGGGCAGCCCATAGGCGATGGTGTTGGCCCGCTGGTGGCTGCGAAGCTTATGCATGGCTATGAAACACGGAAAGTTCCGAAAGACTGCGTCGTAGCCGAAGTGCCATTAGAGGGACGCACTGCGCTTGTCATGAAGGCGGAAGGTCCAGGCGGCAACGTGGGCAAGCCAGGCGACGCCATAAAGGCGGTTATTGAAGAGAATAAGGGTAAAATTGCGGCGGTAATAATGATTGACGCTGGCTTGAAGCTTGAAGGCGAAATGGTAGGCGAAGTTGCTGAAGGCATCGGCGCTGCAATCGGCGGCCCAGGCGTTGACCAGTACAAGATTGAAGAGGCACTAGTGGATTATCATATTCCAATTTACGCCGTGATAGTTAAGGAGGACATCGGCGACGCGGTTTCGCCAATGCGCAAAGAAATCTCAGATTCAGTGGACAAGGTAATTGAACGCGTTAAAAGTGTTATTTTGGAAAGGACCAAAGAAGGTGACAAGGTCATCATCTTCGGTGTGGGTAATACAATTGGCATTGGACAGTAAGGAGGAAAAAAGGGCGTGAGTGAAAATTCATCTTCAGCAACCAAGATCTCAACTTACCTAACAATGATTGTGCTGATAGTTTTAGCGTTATCCATGGTGGCGCTTATATCATCCGTTAATCTCTTCGTTGGAGGCAACGAAGTCGCAGCTGGATACCTACTTGTTATAGGCTTAATTGCCATGGCTTTGTCGCTTTATGTCATGGTTCAATCGCGCAAACGCATTGCAGACATGAAAATTGAAGCGCCCAAAGTCATGACCACAATTGAATGCAGAAAATGCGGGTTCAAGAGCATCAGAGAGTTTCAGCGCGGCGACTTCGTGTTCAAGGAGCTTGACCAATGCCAAAAATGCAATGAGAAAATGCTGATAACCGCCATCTTCAAGGAAGTTAGAGAAAAAGAGAAAACCTTTGCGGTTTAAGTTAGGACTTCGCAGCCCTTTTCTGTTATTAGCACCGTATGCTCCGCTTGTGCCACGGGTCTTCGGCTTGTTTCGATAAACACGGGGTAGCCCATAATTGCCTTGGATTTGTAAAGTTCCTTGAATGCTTCGCGATGCTGATCTGCGGGAACCACGCTTTTCAGCCATCGCTCAGCAAAAGGCAAAGTTCTAAAATTGTCTTCGATAAAATTGAGAAGCTGTCGGGCATAGGTGTTCTTTACTGATTTGGTTTTGACTAAACGGAAAATCGTGATTTCTGGGCCGTCTTCAACGCGGCCGACGGCGTCTGGAAGCGTGACGAACGGTTCTATAGCGTAAACTTCGCCAGCCTGAACCTTCGTTAATGAAATTTGCGCAACGTTTGGTATAGAGGTTCCAGCGTGGATGAGGTATCTGCCCACAGAATGCCCCGTAAGGTTCGAGATGGGCTTGAAACCGCGATTCTTTATGGCCTTTTCAATTACTTCTCCAATTTTCGAAGTTGCCATGCCTGAATGAATGCTGCCTATGGCTGTGTTCAACGCGTGCTCAGCCGCCGCCTGCATAGCCGCATAGGCAGGGTCGAAGCAAACTGTGAAGGCGGTGTCTGTTACGTAACCGTCCACATGAACGCCTATGTCAACTTTCACGATGGCC
>JBNARN010000131.1:2243-3254 GCA_049718365.1 Candidatus Bathyarchaeales archaeon | reverse complement strand
CAGTTACACTCAGGACATAGCGCTTGTCAGAGGCGCCGCGCATATGCAAAACAAGTCGTGGGGCGCAATAATCACATGGAAATACACAGAGCCACCTTACTTGGACAGCGGCGAAGAAATCTTTAATCAGATGCTTACGGCTTACGAAGCGGGCGCCGAGTATGTGGTAATATTCAATTACCCGCAGATAGAAGGCAACCCTTACGGATCGCTTAAAAGCGAACACTTTGAGGCGCTGGAGAAACTATGGACTGAAGTAACGAAAAAACCCAGAAACCCAAATTCAGGGCAGGCAGACGCGGTGCTTGTTTTGCCGAGGAACTACGGGTGGGGGATGCGGCACCCTGAAGATTGGATTTGGGGCTTCTGGGGGCCCGACGCCAAGTCGCCGCTGATATGGGAAAACTCGCGTAAACTCCTTGCACAGTATGGCACACGCTTAGACATAGTCTATGAGGACCCTGCGTTTCCCGTGGAAGGCAAGTATCCACTAATTTATTATTGGAACCAGACAGTAAATTAAAGGGTAATCTCAGAGATGCTTTATAACAAAGCTTGCAAAATGCAACATGGCATCGTTATTCTTTACTCAACAGGTAGGGCCCATCCGTGAGCTTCTGCACGCCATCTTTGCACAGTAGCACGGTGTCTTCTATACGGATTCCACCATAGCCAACAAGGTAGATGCCTGGTTCCACCGTGAAAACGTTGCCATCCGTCAGCACTTCTTTGCTGTAAGGACCCAAAACAGGCGGTTCATGCACTTCTAAACCTACACCGTGCCCCAGATTATGCACGAAGTATTCGCCGTAGCCAGCCTCTGCAATTATGTTCCTCGCCGCTGCATCCACAGCCTTAGCTTTAACGTTCAGCTTTACAGCTTCAAGCGCTTTATCCTGCGCCCGCTTCACCGTATCGTAAAGCTTCCTTTGCTTGTCTGTTGGTTTCCCCGCCACAAAAGTGCGCGTCATGTCAGAGTGATAGTGCTTGTAGGTGGCGCCGATGTCCACA
>JBNARN010000131.1:0-2233 GCA_049718365.1 Candidatus Bathyarchaeales archaeon | reverse complement strand
AACCACCAAATCGCCTTTGCGGATTTCTCTATCAGAGCATCCGCCATGCGGGAACGCAGAATACAAGCCGGACGCCACAATCGTTTCGAACGCCGTGCCGTAAGAGCCCTTCTTTCGCATGGCATATTCGATTTCAGCTGCCACCTCATACTCCTTCATGCCGGGAGCCACTGTCTCGTAAGCCACCTGCATGCCTGCACTTGTCAACGCCGCTGCTTTGCGCATAAGCTCGATTTCCTGCGCATCTTTTACTTTGCGAAGAGCAGAAACAATGTTGCCTTGAACTTTAAGCCTTGTCGTGTCCCTCACTTTTTTGGTGAGCGCTCGCCAACTTTCTATGTTGGCGGCGTCTAAGGCTAGGGTTTTAATTTTAAGCTCCTTAACCTGTTCAGCGATGCCCTCCAGCAAGTCACCACTGCGCTTCACCAAAGCCACCGCGAAGTTTTTCCCTTCAGCTTTCGCTTGCTCATAGTTAACGTTATAAACGTAAAGTGTAGGCTCGCCCTCTTTGGAGATCAACAAAGCGCTTGCGCCGGAAAAACCCGTGAAGTAAATCAGGTTAGCTTGGTTAAAAATTAGGAAACCATCAAATTTTCCATCTTTAAAGGCTGCTTGCTTTAAAGAAGCAATTCTGTCCAAGAATATTCGCCTGAGAGAGATTAAGCGGTAGCTAGCTTTAATGGTTTCGCTTATCCGCCTGTGACGACTGGCATCAAAACGACGCGGTCGCCATCGTTAAGTTTGGTTTCTATCCCCTCAAGTTGGTTAAGCAATAAGCCGTTGACTGATAATATGTGATGAGGTTTTAAATCAAGGCCTTTAGGTTCATAAACAGCCTTCTTGAAAGGTTCGCCGTACTTTTCAGCAAGCAAAGTCAGCAGGTCACGTACTGTGGCGTCTCTTTTTAGTTCAATCTGCTCTGCTTGTTTTAAGCCTAATGTTTGTTTAATGCTGCCTAAATAGTCAACTGTCACCTTCACATATAGCCCTCCGAATACTCTGAACATTACATGAGCCAAAGATGTTATATAATTGTTTCTTAACCAGAACAAAGCTTCGCAACATGCATTTTAGCTTAAAAAATGTTTACACTAAAATTAATTTTGATGTTATTATACATTGGTTTCCAGCACAGGAAGCCATTAGATTAATATACCCTCTATTGAAGCATATACGCCTATAACACTATGGAGAAACGAATTAAATGTTCGCTTACGCAGGAAAAATTTTGCGTGTTGATCTAACTACTGGCAAAGTTTCTACGGAACCATTAAGCGAAGAGTTGGCAAAGAACTACATTGGCGGCATAGGACTCGGCATCCGCTTATTAATGGATAACTCAAAGCCTGGCACAGACCCGTTCAGCCCAGATAATCCGCTTATTTACATAACAGGCCCGCTCAGCGGCACGATGGGCCCCACAGCAGGAAACGGCTACGCAGTTGTTTCAAAATCACCTGCAACCGGCTGCGTAGGTGAAGCCAAAGCGCACGGCTTCTTCGGTGCTGAACTCAAACGTGCAGGATACGACGCGGTTATTATAACCGGCAAGGCGGATAAGCTGTCTTACCTATGGATTGATGATGACAAAGTTGAACTGAGAAACGCTGAACACTTGAGGGGAAAGTCGCCCTATCAAACGGACGTGGCAATTAAAGAGGAACTCGGAGACTATTACATTCGAGTGTCTGCAATCGGCGAAGCCGGCGAGAAACTGAGCCGCATCGCTTGCATAATAAACGATGAATTCCGCGCCATCGGAAGAACAGGCTTGGGCGCCGTCATGGGCTCAAAAAACCTGAAAGCCGTGGCTGTCCGAGGAACCCACGATGTCAACGTAGCCAACTTAGAAGGCTTCAAGGAATTCGTAAAGATGATACATGAACGCATGAAAGGCCCAGCCACCAAGAAGTACAAGACGCTTGGAACGCCGGAGAACGTTTTAGTTTTGAATTCACTTTCGGCTTTGGCGACAAGAAACTTTACTAACTCCCAATTTGAAGGCGCTGAAAAAGTAAGCGGCGAATACTTGAATGAGCATTACGTTAAGAAGATTGTGGGCTGCGCAACCTGCGGCATGCGCTGCGACCATATCGCCGCGGTGTCAGAAGGCCCCTACAAAGGCGCAATTACAAGATTAGAGTTTGAGTGTTTATGGTCTATGGGTCCGTTGTGCGGAATTGACCGGCTTGATGCAATAATAGAGGCTATGAAGATTGTGAACGAGTATGGC
>JBNARN010000130.1:0-3287 GCA_049718365.1 Candidatus Bathyarchaeales archaeon | reverse complement strand
CTCTTCTCCTAAAATATTCTCTCCTTTAGTTTGGCTCCCAAAGCCCCAGCAAACCTTAGAGCCACAGAACCTCGTTACTTTATGAAAAAACGACATGCCTTGCGTATTTAGAACGAAAACGGCGGTTTCATTAATACCATCGTGAGTTTTTACTGAATGCGCTTAGCGCTTCAAATGCGGCTTCTATTGCGCTCTAAAAAATTTACCCAAATTTTATATACACAGTCAAAAAGATATCGCAGCAGACACGTAATGTGTCTTAAAATTAAAGGAGAAAGAGGAAGAATGCAAATTGCTAAAGGCAAGGTTTTTTGCATATTTATCGCAGTTCTATTGACACTAACATTGACACTGCCAATCGCGCTAAGTCAAGTCTATCCTCCAGAAGGAACGCCGATACCTACATATGCATTTATTAATGTTGCGCCAAACCCCATAGGCGTCGGTCAAACGGCAACCATTAACTTTTTCCTTGCAACACCAATGGAAACAAGCAGAGAAATAAGCGAGAGCCCCACAAACATGACACTTTACCGCATGGATCCTGATGGAACCATTGTATACATGGGTAACTTCACAGGCGACACGACAGGCGGTACTTTCACCACGTTTACCCCAACCAAGGCAGGCACCTACAAATTCAAATTCGTCTACTTAGGCCAGACGCTAAGTCCTCGCAACGCTTCCAACCCCTTTGGCGGCCTCGTGAACCAACCAAGCGAAACTGGCTGGGTAACGCTAACCGTACAAGAGGAACCAGTATATAAATATGCATATCCCAATACTCCACTGCCAACAAAGTATTGGGAAACACCTGTTTCAGCGCAGAACGTAGAAAACTGGTACAAAATCACTGGACCATGGCTTGGACTAGCCGGCGTCACCTTCGCGCAGACAGGACTATACGCTGTTAGTAGCGTCTACAACCCCTACACGGAATCAGTATACTCCGGCCACGTGCTGTGGACGAAACCTTGGTGCCCAGGCGGCGTAGTTGGCGGTCCAATACCGGGAACACAAGAGTCAGGCCATTACTGGTCCACTAGGCAGTACTGGCCACAATATGCGCCAGTAATCATTAACGGAATATTGTATTCAACATGGTATCCTGAAACCACTGGCTACTCAAATGGCATAATTGCAGTGGACATATACACGGGCGAAACACTATTCGTGATAAACACAACTTCGGTGCTACGGTGTGGAATGACCGCGGAATGGAAAACGCCAAACATGTACGGTGTCATCGGCCCCTATATCTGGACAACTGGCACGCTTTCAGCTTGGGAAACTGGAGGTACAACAATCACTAACGTTGGAACACAGTATAACATGTATTCAGCCTTCACTGGAAAATACATTCTCAGCGTTGTTAACGGCACTTCATTGACTCTTAGGACAGATGAACATGGGCACTTGATAGGCTACTACATTAACTCGACACGCGGCACCATGGCGACATATGGTCCTGCCCCATACGGTACTGGCACAACTGGGAATATTCCGCGCTTGAAGGAGGTGGTAAACATTACCACGCCTGTCCTATGCGCGTTCAACATGTCGCAAGCACTTGGAAACACGTGGGGTTGGAGCCCATCAGTAAACTCGGTAATAGACTTCAGTAGAGGCGTAATGTGGGCGAAGCCAGTACCCTCAGAGATTTCTGGCAAAGCCATCAACCCTGCGTTAGCCATAAATGCAATAACTGGCGACGCCGTCGTCATGACCGGCGGTTACGTTCACGGTCAAGGAGTCGGCGGCGAAGTAGCAGGCTGGCTTGTAGTAGCAAGCATGGACGTGAATACAGGCGCTGTATTATGGCTGCAAAACTTGACTTATCCTGAATGCTCCACAGGAAAGAAGCTATGGGAGCAAACATTGAAAACGCCATATGGAGATGGAACACCAAACCCCTACGACTTGTTTAGCCTTAAATCATGGGTTGCAAACGGCGTAATGTACTGGTACGGCTTAGGAGGGGATATCTGGGCCTTTGAAACGCAAACAGGCAAGCTACGCTGGTATACAAACACGACGACGCTAATTGGCGACCCAGGACTTGAAACGCCATACGGCATCTGGCCACTATGGGTTTTCAACTGCGATGCGCAAACAAGCGACGTGGCCTACTTTGCAATCGGCCACGAATATAACCCGCCACTGTTCCATGGAGCCCAAATGCTGGCGATAAATGCTTCCAATGGTGAGCTAATATGGAGTGAATTAGGCACGTACATTAGATCAACAGCCGTTGCATACGGCAAGCTATTTTCGCTAAATGCATACGATAACAAGTTATACTGTTTTGGTAAAGGGCCAACCAAAACCACTGTCACAGCGCCAAACATAGGTGTTACAACAGCCACGCCAATAACCATAACAGGCAGCGTCATAGACATTTCACCAGGCAAATTCATGGAGCACCTCTACCAGCAGCAGCCATACCCAGAAAACGTTAAGGGTGTAGAAGTCACCTTAAGCGTCCTTGACAGCAACAACAACTTCTACGACATTGGAACCGCCACAACTAACGCTGACGGCATATTTAGCTTTGTCTGGACCCCGCAGATCCCAGGCAAATTCATGCTCATCGCCTCCTTCAAAGGATCAAACTCATACTACGGCTCTTCGGCCACAACATACTTCTACGCAAGCGATGCGCCGCCGCCTTCACCTTCGCCTACGCCTCAGCCACAATCAATGGCGGATCAATATTTCATTCCTGTTGCGATAGGGCTCTTTATAGCGATAATTGCAGTTGGCGTCTTAATGGTGCTAATGCTCAGAAAACGCTAAAAGTATGCCAAAACACAAAACCTCCTCTTTTTCTTTTTGCTTTATTGCAGCAGGTAAGCATAAGCAAGAGAGAAAACCGCGATGTCATCTAAAAACTCGCAAGCAATGGCATGTAACTTAAGCTTCACGGCGCCAGCATGCGCAAAATGATTTGATAAACATGAAAACATGTTGGCTTCGGCTTTAGCATGTTTTCTTCTGTTCTGTTATTCAGGATTACCCCAGCGTAGCCATCCATTCGGTTATACCCAACAAGCCTGGAATAACGCGCACTGCCTTTTCTAGATTAAAAGTGGGCTAAACGTCAACTTTTCACTGCTACGTTCACAATTATTGGCAGGTTCACAGGCTTTTCGCATACCAAAAAGTTGAGGGACTATTAAAACATGCGAGGGCCATTTAAAAGCAGAGTAACTCTACCAAAACACTTAAGTGTGGCTGAGGTTTTAGTGTCTGGTAGTTTAATGAAATAAGGGTTGAATAAAGTTTGG
>JBNARN010000129.1:0-3338 GCA_049718365.1 Candidatus Bathyarchaeales archaeon | reverse complement strand
CTCTTCTCCTAAAATATTCTCTCCTTTAGTTTGGCTCCCAAAGCCCCAGCAAACCCAGTGCATGAAACCCCTTTCTATTTGCCAATGGCATTAAATGTGCTTTTGTATTGTTTATGGAAATCCGCAAGCATTTAGCTACTAGGTTTGCCTAATAGATACTTGTTGTTGGCGGTGTCGTTATAAACTTGGATAAACGAGACGGATTAACGGTTTTGCGCTCAAAATGTCGGTGCTTTTCCACAGGCCTTATGGTTTTGTTGCTGTTTTTAAGACGAAAACTCCTGTGGTGACTTGACAGCTTGAGCTTATTAAGAATAGCGGCTCGAAACCAATTTGGCTGACTATTATCGTTGATGTGACCGCGGCTATGGCTTCGGCGATGTCATAAGCTGACTCGAAAGTGCCTAAAAGGAATCCTCGCTTGTCTTTATCACTGGCGTCCACAATGAAAGCCAGAAGAGCTGGGCGTTGAAGCGCGTATGCGGTTGCAAAGAATAATTCTACAAAGTACAGCTGGAATATGTTTGTCACAACAGTGTACGCGAGAGTGCACGTGGCGCCGAGCATGAGTCCTGAAAAGAAAATTTTCTCCTTGCCGTAAAGGTCAACCAGCTTGCCTGCTGGCGCCTTAACAAGCGCGGCTGTCAAGAGAATAACCGTGTATAATAGGCCTACGTCTATGAGTGATGCGGAGAAGCGGTTAACAACAAATATGGGGTAAACTGGACCCAGCAGTCCCACTCCTAAAGAGCTGAGTGTGCCTACTGCGATTAATGGCAGGAGCGTTTTTTTCTGCATATGCATTTCTCCTTTCAGTTAAACTGCATATGCTTCTTAGACTGCGCAGGTTCATTTTCGGGTCAGTTTGCCTCCACAAAATGAATTAGGTAAAGGTAAAAAAATAAATTTTTCTCAGCGGCATTTAGAGTTCCAAGATTGGACGCATAAAAAGGCGCTTTATGCGGTTTTCCGTTGCTCTCTAAGCGGTTATCTGATGCTTAATATGTCCGCCGCTATTTTAAAAGCCAAATATTGTTTTCTCTTTCTTTTTTCCGTCATGCTCCTGCTGCTCGTCTTCTTCGAGTATGTGGTGTGCAACGTGGATGCCTAAGCCCGTGGCTGCGCCTGCTGCGAGACCAAGTAATGTTTCAATCAGCCAGTCATACTTGTTAAGCAGTGCCACTATGACGAGCACGTCGAAGATTATGGCGATGGCCAGATAGCCGTAGCACCATGTTTTGATGCTTGTTCCTCTTGGCTGTGTTATGCCTATGGCGGCGAGCGCGCCGAACATTACTAAAAAGCCTATCAAAGTGTAAATCAATTTTCTCCCTCATGATGTAGGCTAATGTTTTAGTCGCTGCTGCTTAATAGCTTATCTGCTTGCATATAGCTTTTCAGCCGAAACTGCTTGCGAACCATTAACTTTTTTTACCATTATTGAGGTTGATAACCTCTAAGGCTGGTTGCATCCTTGGCTAAGTTTGATGAAAGAAATTGCCACAAATGGGCTTTGCTGCTACACGAGAGACGAGAAAAACTCGCTCAAGCGTTGGCTGCCATAAGCCGCGAAGATTTTGACGGCGCCAGACGCCTGTTTCTCGAAGTTTTTTACGGCGTTTCAGGAAAGCGCGCTGACCCCGGCATGGCCGGCTCTCTCCTGTATCATATGGCTATGGTCACGAAGATGGAAACGGAAACGCGTTTACTTCTAAACGAACTACGCCTACCGCATCCCGATGTCGCTGAGGATTTATCACGCTTTATCGACGAGTTCGTTTCTGACATACATGAGCTTACAAAAACAATTGCGCCATTAACATTAGAGCCCCATGTCATCACCGCTAAAGCAAGCTTGAGCAACGACGAAAAAATTGACCTATTTACCAAATTAAACAAAAAAACCAAAGCGTTAGAAGCCATGCTTGCCAACAAGCAAGCTGAAGCAAATGCGCTTCTTGAAGGCTTGTTCTCCGAATGGGCGCAGCACGTCGCCGAGATGCGTTTGCGGCAAGAATATGAAACAATTAAGGGCTTCCTAATCACCGCTAAGCTGGCCGAAGCTGTGGGCATCCCGCGTCTAAAAGACGCCATGATAAAGGTGCAAGCAAGATTCGGCGAAGAAACCGTCCGCATCGCTCTAAACGTCACGCTGAAGGTTGGCATGCGCAGAGAAAAACTTCAATCCATCATGCTAAGCGACCACTTCATCAATTATACGATGAACATGGAGCAGCTGGATGGCTGCATGCAGTTCTTGAACTGCCCAATCTTCGGCAGCCACAAGCGCATCGCCGAGGAATTGGGCATAAACAGTGAAGTTGCATCTCTCTTCTGCACCCACTTCTGTTTCGCCCATGCAAAAGCCATGCTAAACACAGTTCTGCCCTTCACGTTTGAGCTGTGGCAACCGAAGCATATGGCCACAGATGGAATGTGCGAGTTTTACCTTAAACTTGCCTACTCGCCTGCAGCGCCCGCATCGGCGGAAAAGCATGTTCCGCTTGTTTTGTCTTGGAACTTCACGAGAAAATGCAACTTGAAATGTGCCCATTGCTACATAAACGCCACCCCACAGGAACTCACGGATGAGCTAACCACCGAGGAGTCAAAGCGGCTAATAGACCAAATCTGCGAAGTCAGCCGGCCACTGCTCATCTTAAGCGGCGGCGAACCCCTTTTGCGCCCCGACGTTTACGAAATCATCCGCTACGGGGCTTCTAAAGGGTTAAAGATGGGCTGATGCTGCGGCAAGGCGGCTTAAAGAGGCAGGCATAGAAACGGTTTCAATCAGCTTGGATTCACATATCCCAGCGCAGCATGACGAGTTCCGAGGCGTAGCGGGCTCATGGGAGAAAGCTGTTGGTGCCATCAAAGCCCTGCGCGAAAACGGCGTGCTTGTCCAAGTGAATACGACGGTGACGCAGCAGAATTACGATCAAATCGACGAGATTATGGCGCTTGCGGAGTCGCTGGGCGTGGAAAATTTTCACCTGTTCTTTTTGGTTCCCACGGGTAGAGGCGCCAAAATCGCTGACATATCCCCTGCTAAATATGAAGGCATGATTAAAACAGCGTTTGCCAAGGCGGCTAGGCATAAGCTTAATGTGCGTCCTTCATGCGCGCCCCAATTCATGCGGATTGCAAAGGACATGGGCTTGGACATGCGACAGTGGATCAGAGGATGCATTGCTGGTTTGCATTACTGCCGTGTTTACGCAAACGGCGACATCACGCCATGCCCGTATCTCCCAATCAAACTTGGCAATGTCCGCGAGAAATCGTTCAAGGAAATATGGTTTGGCGCCGACATGTTCAGGGCTTTGCGGGACTTTAAC
>JBNARN010000128.1:0-3455 GCA_049718365.1 Candidatus Bathyarchaeales archaeon | reverse complement strand
CCTTGTAGGGTACAAAGCAACCGTAGTCGTCTTCGACCTCAACGGCGAATACACAAGCCTAGGCTTAACAGCCGACGGAAAAAGAAACATCCACTACGACAAGATTCACGCGTTAACGCCAGCGCAGAACTTCAAAGTAGCCCTTGAACAACTGCACTTAAACGTGGTAATGGGCATATTAACCCATGCGCTTCACTTGCCCGGCACGTCAGCACGCGAGTTCAGACGAATATGGAAAAACCTAAAAGAAAAGGGCTGTCTCACACTGCACGAGCTAGGCGAGGCCATAAGAAACCTAAACTGCAACCAACACGTCCGCGACGCGCTCTTGTCACGCTATCACGCGCTTGTCAACTCGGGCTTTTTCACCGACAACCCGGCAGAAGCCACGCTGCTGGACGAGTGCCTGCTGAAGGCGAATGAGCAGGGCGGCGCCATAATCATAAACCTACGCAACACATCCACCATAGACCGCCAAATAGTCGTCGAATACATTTTAGGCAAGCTTGTTGATGCCTTGCAAAGCTGGAAGCTCAAAGCCGTGTTTCTCTTCGCGGAGGAAGCGCATCTTTATCTGCGCGAAACCTACTGGGATGACATTGTCACTCGCATGCGGCACTTCGGCATATTCACTACCTTCATCACCAATCAGCCAGATACCATACGCGAAAACATCTATCGCCAAGCAGACAACATCTTCCTCTTCAACTTCACAAACGAGCACGATTTAGACGTGGTTTCCCGTGCCTCCCGCATAGACGCCGAGACCATCCGCTCTATCGCGCGGGATCTGCCGCCACATAACTGCTTAACATTAGGCAAAGTTGTAGGCGACTTCCCAATTGTCACACGAATAAGACCGCTGGATCTAAAAACTATGGGAGAAACACGCTTGTTCTTCAAAAATATAAATTAGGATTCTCCAGCTTCTGCCTATTCTGCCTAAAAAAGTGGCGAAAGGATTCCGTCAAATCATATTGCTCCACTTCGCGCAGAGGAACCCATCTTAGCTCATCAGCGTCGCTTGCCGCCCTCAGCTCGCCGCCTTTCACGGTCACAAAGTAATCGACAATTATGAAATGATATTTCACCTTGCCTTTCTCATCTAAACTGATATGGTCAACGACGTCGACAAGCTTGGGCGACGCCACATCTAAGCCTGTCTCCTCTTTTACTTCGCGGATTACTGCCTGCTCAATGTTTTCGCCTAGTTCCACCAAGCCGCCTGGAACGGACCATTTGCCTTTGGCTGGAGCGCTTTTTCGTTTTTCCAGCAGAATTTTGCCGTCGTTGATGATTATGGCGCCGACGCCTACAACGGGTCTTTCCGGATATTCCTTTTTCACAGCTTACGCCTCAGCCAACATGTCATGGCTACTCGTATCTTAAGGCTTCTACGGGTTTAAGCTTTGATGCGCGCCAGGCGGGATACAGCGCGAAGATTACGCTGACACCGACGCCGAAGATTAAAGCACCCACGAGAACTGATGGCGTTAACACGGGCACAATGTTTAAGCCGCCATTGCTTATCTGCGCGCTTTGCCCGCGGACTATTCCACCGAAGAGGCCACCTTCACTGAAAACTACAGCAACCACGTTCGCTAAAGCCCAGCCGGCGCCTATGCCGAGCACCGCGGCTTTGAGGATGCCGATTTCCCGTGTGCGCTCAATCAGCGAGACAATCATTATGTTCATTATGCCGATTCCGGCGACTAGCAGCGAAATGGCGGCTATTCCAGCCAAGAAAAGCTGAATTACCGAGAAGACACGGTTAATGATATTAAGCACTGCTGTTGATGAGACAACAGAAACTTCCCCGCCATAAGCATCAGTGATGGCTTTAGTCACATTGTTAATCACATCTCTGTCGCTGCTTTTCAGCTTCACAATTATAGTATCACACTCTTCAGTTCCGAAGAAACGCTGCGCTTGCTCAAGCGGAATGTAAACACCCACATCAGAAGGCCCGCCAACGCCGAAGCCGCCAATTTCTTGAAGTACCGCAGCAACATGGCCAGTGTAGCTTACGTTTTCTGGAGGGCGCGCTGTGGTGTTGGTCCAGATAATATCAAGTTCTTCGCCCAAATCAAATAGAAGAGTACCGTTTTCCCATGGATCATGTAAAGCTTTCCCAATGACAATTTCGTCGTTTGTGGGGTTCAAGTTTATAGTGCCTTTCTCCGCCACGAAAGTGGTACGGTAAATTTCTGCATATTTAGCGAAATCCACACCTCTAATGGTCACTATAAGACTTCGTTCCTTCGACTGGAGGTAAACGTTTCTCCGTATTAGTGCAGCGGAAGTCTCAATGTCCGGAGATAGACTACTGATAATTTCCGTGTCGTTGATAAATAGTTTGAAGTCAGAACCGCCGACATTGAAGCCGCCACCAATGGTTGTGCCGCCCTCACCTAAGAAGCCTCTGCCAGGTACAACAATCAGCGTATCTGTTGCTAAGCCTGTTTCAAGCTGATTAGTTATTGTGTTCTGCAAACCTTGAGTTATGGAAAGCAGCGCAACTATGGCGGCGATGCCGATGACTACGCCTAAAGTTGTTAAGCCTGCACGGAGTTTCCTCAGCCTTATTGCGCTGAAGGAATAGCTGAAAACATCTCTTGCCTTCATGTTGGTTCACCATTCACCACATCTAAAGTTATTAGGCCATCAAACATCTGAACGACACGTTTGGCTTCTCTTGCCAAATGTTGATCATGCGTAACCATAATAATGGTCACACCCCGCTCCTCATTAAGCCGCTTAATCAGATTCATTATTTCACGCGCCGTCTTGGAATCCACATTCCCCGTGGGCTCGTCCATCAAAAGAAACTTGGGGTTATTCGCCAAAGCGCGGGCAATAGCGACGCGCTGCTGCTGACCACCGCTTAGCTCCGCGGGTTTGTGATTCATGCGGTCCTTTAGGCCTACGGCTTCGAGAAGTTCCTCGGCACGCTTGCGCCTTTCAGCCTTGCCTACGCCCGCGATGGACATGACAAGCTCGACGTTTTCTCTTGCTGTGAAGCGGGGGATAAGGTTGAAGAATTGGAACACGAAGCCCACTCGGCGTCTAAGATCAGACAGTTGATTATCATTTAGTTTGGCAATGTCAACGCCATCAATTAGCAGTTTCCCTGAAGTCGGCTTATCTAGGGCCCCAAGCAGGTTTAGCATGGTGGATTTGCCGCTTCCTGAAGGGCCGAGGATAGAGAGGAACTCGCCGCTTTCCACTTTCAAGTTAACGCCCCTGAGGGCTTCCACTGGGACTTTGCCTAGCATGTAGGTTTTCTTCAACTCAATTGCTTCAACAAGTGGTGCCATAAACCCATCCTCCTTTTAAATGAATGTTACTTGTTGAGGAATCTCCATGAAAGCACTATGCCTATGGCTGTCAGCACGAGGGCGAATATGCCGACGAATGCGAAGTCTAAGGCTAACTGCGAATAGTTTATAGTGTCA
>JBNARN010000127.1:0-3467 GCA_049718365.1 Candidatus Bathyarchaeales archaeon | reverse complement strand
GCTGCAGATTTGACAGCCGACACAGCGCGTCTTATCAAGAGTTAACTTGTAATGCTTAACGTGGAGAAGCCACTCTAGCGTTAACGCATTTTTGTCATCTCTTTTTAGGGTCTTTAAGGGCATTCACACAGCCACCGTACTAAAGGATGTTAACGCTTTTTTCGGTATATATACAAGATGCACCATTAGAGTTTTCTCCAATAAAGGCTAAACTGCAAAATTACAGATAACAGGAAATTGCTTCGACGAGCAGCCGCTAAACGAAAACATGTAATGTAGCTTATCAAAATTCTCAAGTTTATCCCTGAGCGCCAACTCATTTTCCCTCACAACAGGCGGCTCGAACTTTATTTTTGAAAAACAAAACATGTAAAAACTAATATATAGTCTGTTCGGTTTAAGCTGGCCCCCCTTTTTCAAATTTGCCGCTCATTATTTTGATAAGCAATGAACTTGATGATATTTTTGCGATAATTTACCGCGAAACCTGCTTCGCGTTTTTGGTTTTAGTCTGGGATTAATCTTATATTTGCCATATGTTATATTACTAACATAATTGCGGAGGGAAAAATTTTGAAGCTTGTAACCGTACTGTTACCAGAAGCTTACCTTGAAGGCCTTGATGAGCTAGTTAGAGCTAACATGTATCCAAGTCGCAGTTCAGTTATACGTTCAGCAGTGAGAGATTTGCTGAGGAAGGAACTCTGGGAAAAACGTGGAAGATAAACTTCCCTCCCTACTCAGCATGCTCAAAACTTCTCACGTGTTTTATTCGTTCGCAGAGTTTCTTAGCTGCCATTGCTGGATTCTGTGCAAGAGCTATTTCTCGCCCAACTATAAGATAACGCGCGCCAGCGGCAAGCGCGGTTTCCGCCACGCCGCCTTGAACCCCTATCCCGGGAGAGTAAATCGGCACCTTTTCGCCTAGTATTGCTTGGACTTCCCTTATTTTTTCAGGATACGTGGCGCCCACTACTACGCCATCCGCGTTCCATTTCAGGGCTTTTTCTGCAAAAGAAAGGTACTGCATGGTGACTCTGCCTGTTTCTTCCTCGTATATTTTCTGCCCGTAACCTTCCTTTGCTCCTTTATGGCTCATGTAATTTAGAAGTATTATGCCACGTTGATTTTCATGTGCAATTTCGAAGACGGGTTTTAAGCCTTCTTCCCACCCAATAAATGGGTTAGCGATTAAAGCGTCAAATCCAGCTGCAAAATAATATTCCGCTATAACCTCGTTAGTTGAACCAACATCGTTTATTTTGCAATCCATTATTGCAAGAAGCCCCTTTTCGTGGATTTGCGTTACAAGTTTTTGCACGCCATCAAAAGTGCCTAGAGGAAGAACCAAATGATGATTAATTTTTACAGCGCAAACATGCTGGTAAACTGCATTCAGAACATTTTGGGCCTTGGCAAAAAGCTGCGCCCTTTCTTCGAGAGGGTGAAACGGGAAATCGAGCGCCAAAACAATATTGGATTGTTTTTTCTTCGCGGTCTCTTCCATTTTCGCTTTGAACAACACTTGTCTGACCTCACTCTCTTATTTCAGTGAAGCACCAATAACCTTTACTGTTTATGCCCACATACTGCTGCATTCAACACCTTTTTATGATGAAACTCTGATTCTGATAGGCGAAACTTAAATTTCCGAGTCTTAATCATTCCTAACTGAGAATCGAAAACGGTTTCTCACATGCTCGCCGATCAAAAACCTCTAAGGAGAAAAAGAACATGGGTCAAAGTCTCGCCGAAAAAATAATTGCGGCGCACCTAGTTGAGGGGAAAATGCAGCCGGGCGAACAAATAGGTTTGAAGATAGATCACACGTTAACTCAGGATTCCACAGGCACGTTGGCATATCTCGAATTTGAAGCCATGGGCGCACCGCACGTCAAAACGGAGTTAAGCTTAAGCTTCGTTGACCACAACATGTTACAGAATGATTTTAGAAACGCGGATGATCACCGATATTTGCAGGATGTAGCAGCCAAATACGGTGTGGTTTTTTCCCGGCCAGGAAATGGCATATGCCACCAGCTTTATCTCGAGCGCTTCGCGAGACCGGGCTATACCTTGCTTGGAAGCGACAGTCACACGCCCACTGCGGGCGGCGTAGGCATGATTGCCATAGGCGCAGGCGGACTTGACGTTGCTGCTGCCATGGCTGGTGAACCCTTCTACTTGGATATGCCCAGCATCTTGGGCGTGAGGCTGACTGGTGTGCTTTCACCTTTTGTTTCAGCCAAAGATGTGATTCTAGCTGTTTTGAAGAAGTTAACCGTTAAAGGCGGGCTCAATAAAATCTTGGAGTATTATGGTTCAGGCGTCAAAACCCTAAGCGTTCCTGAACGGGGCACAATAGCTAACATGGGAACCGAAACTGGCGCGACAACATCGATTTTCCCTTCAGACGATGTGACAAGAGCCTTTTTGAAGAGCCAGAAAAGAGAGGCCCACTGGGTTGAGCTTAAGGCGGATGACGACGCGAAATACAGCGAGGTTCTTGATTTAAACCTTAGCGAAATTGAGCCCTTAATAGCGTTGCCCCACAGCCCAGACAACGTGAAAGCCGTAAGCGAACTTGAAGGAACTCCTGTCGACCAAGTCTGCATCGGCAGCTGCACAAATTCTTCACTTCGCGACTTGAAAATGGTGGCCGGCGTGTCCCTCAGAACTTTTAACCGAAACTTTAAGGGCAGATCAGGAACACAAAGCGCCAAGGTGTATCTGGTAAGTCCTGAAACAGCTGTGGCCTCGGCTATTTATGGCGAAATAACCGACCCGCGAAAACTTGGGAAATATCCGAAGGTAACTTTACCTGAAGAAGTCATGATAGATGATAACATGTTCATTTTTCCACAAAAGCGCTTTAAAGGCGAAATTAGACGCGGCCCAAACATCAAGCCCTTACCAGAATTTGCGCCGCTTCCCAATAGACTAACAGGCGAAGTGCTGCTGAAACTGGGCGATAACGTTTCAACTGACGATATTTTGCCTGGCGGCTCCGAGATTATGGCGTTAAGAAGCAACATTCCCGAGATAAGCAAATACGTCTTTTGCAACATTGACCAGCAATTTGCGGATAGAGCACTTAAGAAAGGCGGCGGCTTCATCGTTGGCGGCGAAAACTATGGACAGGGATCTTCAAGGGAGCACGCAGCGTTGGCGCCCAAATACCTCGGCGTCAAAGCTGTCATCGCCAAATCGTTTGCCCGCATTCATCTTGCCAACCTGGTTAACTTCGGAATTGTCCCCTTAACCTTTGCAGACAAGCAAGACTACGCGCATGTTGCACAAGGCGATGTTTTAGAGTTAGACGCCACAGAGTTAAAGAGCAGACTCCGCATTAGAAACGTTACAAAAGACGAAGAGTTCCAAGTTGAACTTGACTTGAGCGATCTAGAAAAGAGTGTGCTGAAAGCAGGAGGAAAACTTGCCGCCATCAAGGCTAAACAAATTAAAAA
>JBNARN010000126.1:0-3470 GCA_049718365.1 Candidatus Bathyarchaeales archaeon | reverse complement strand
ACTGCCCATTTTTCTGAAGAACCGCGAGTCGGTTCCGCCTGTCATAAGCATCGGTGTTATGCCACAGTTCGGCTCAAACTGGCGAAGCACCGCGGCAATCGCATCGTAAAGCGGCGTTTCTGCTGTTGATTCCGAAGGCTCCTGTGCTTGCACGATTGCGAACTCAAGTTTTTCCGAGTCAACCTCCTTAAGCAACGCTTTGATTAAGTCAATGGTTTTCGCTATCTCTTGTCCAGGCAGTATTCTACAGTCGAATACGGCTTCGCATTCTGATGGAATAACATTTTCTTTCACGCCGCCATGAATAATTGTGGGTGCAATGGTCATCTTCAAACGCGGCCGAATTTCCTCAGCCAGATTTGGCGCAATTTTCGCTAGCTCATCTAATATCTGGTCGCTTAATTCTGGGTTCTCCAGCAAACGCGTAAAATGCCTCTGCAAGGCAGGTTCTTCCTTTGCCATTTCTGCAAGAAAATGCTTCACAGTAGGCGTAAGCAAAGGCGGAGCGCGGTAATTCCCTAATTTCTCTATAACCTTGTTCATGCGCATTATAGCGTTGTCCGCCAAGTTAGGCAGCGAGCCGTGGCCAGGAATGCCTTTGGCTTTAACTTTGAACCACAGGAGGCCTTTCTCAGCAGTTTGCACCGTAAACACGTTGTGACTCCTAGTGGGAAGGGCTAATCCGCCGCCTTCGTTCAAAACGTATGGCGCGAAAACCTTTTCAGGATAATGACGCAAAAGATAATCTGCGCCCAACAAGCCTCCGCGTTCCTCGTCAGCGGTCGCCGCCAAAATCACGTCGCCTTTCAGCTTTACGCGGTTCCTCTTCAGAAGTTTAAGGACCATAATTTCCATGGCTGTCATGCTTTTCATGTCTACAGCGCCGCGGCCCCACACGAAGCCATCTTTGACTACGCCGCCGAACGGGTCAACACTCCACTCGCTTGGGTCAGCAGCAACCACGTCTAAATGAGAAAGCAGGAGCAAACTCGGCTTTTCACCTGTTCCTTTCAAGCGGGTAACAATGCTGCCTCTTTTTGGTGCACTCTCAAAGAGCTCGCACTTGAACCCATCTTTGCTCAATTGTTTGGCTAGGTATTTGGCTGCCGCTGTCTCATTCCCCGGCGGGTTTGTAGTGTTTATGCGAATTAGGTTGCTTAATAAATCGGTAATTTCTTCTTCAATTTCCTTAAGTAACTGCGCAGGCATAGTATCACTTGCCTTGGATGTAGCGCGCATATTTCTCTTAAGATTTACCCCCGTCTAAGCCCATTCCACTTGGCTGAACCTTTAGAAAATGATGCATTAATTGCTTTACAGTAACAAGAAGTTTATATATGAAAGCTAAAAATGCTTACTGGTCAATAGGTTGATCAAAAATGAAGGAACTTAAACCAATAGACTACAAACTTTTGTTTGAGCTAATGAAAGATTCGCATAGAAGCGACCGACAACTGGCAAAGGCGTTAGGCGTTTCGCAGCCCACCGTAACCCGAAGAAGATCAATGCTTGAGAAAAACTACATTGAAGGATACACGATTATCCCGAAGTTTGGACAAATCGGATTCGAGCTTGCCGCGTTTACTTTCCTGAAAAGCAAGCCTAACCAAGAAGCAGACAAAACCCTGAACAAGGTGAAAGAGTGGTACATGAATCAGCCAAACGTCATCTTAGTTCAGAGTGGACGCGGCATGGGATGGGACACCATTTGCGTTTCACTGCACAAAACCTACACGGATTTCGCTGAATTCACAAGAGCACAGGACGCGGCACTTGCAGAGTGGATAATTGACAGCCAAACCTTCATAGCAGACTTGAAGCCGGGAGTTGCAGTCAAACCTTTTCATCTAAAGTATTTGTCAAACCAAAAATAAATAGCGAACAGCTTGTCTTTGCGTAACATGCGAATCAGCCAAGTTTTTTACTTTTTTCTTAAAACCCCCAGTATCTACTTAAATTCAGAATAGCAAGTTATGTTCAGTCAAAAATTCAACCTAAACTGCAGTTTTTCACCGCTCAGTTTAAACAATTAGCGGGCATCAAGCATATTCAAGGATTTTGGGCGTGTTAATAAATGTGAATATTTATTATCTTTTAACCCATTATTCTAAGGCACGTAGACTCTTCTCGAGAGAGGCAAGCATAATGAGCAGTGAACAAACAACGATTTCTCATGAAACCAAGAGTTATAAAACAGTGAAAAAGGTGGGTTTAATATCTGATACGCATGTTCCTACAAGAGCACGCTGCATCCCACAAATGGTCTTCAAAATTTTCGAAAACGTGGACTTTATCGTGCACGCTGGCGATCTGGTGCAGTTAGCTGTAATAGACGAGTTAGAGCAGCTTGCGCCAGTTTTGGCGGTTCACGGCAACATGGATGGGCCAGAGGTAAGCGGCGCCCTGCCGAAGCTGAATTCCATGAAAATTTTCGATTGGAAAATCGGTGTCATGCATGATCCGCGCACTCTGTTTGGCATGAGTAGAATGCGGGAAATTGCCAAGCAGAATAACTTTAACGTTTTTGTTTACGGGCATACGCATAACGCTAGTATAAAATGGGAAGGGAAAACGCTGTATATTAACCCGGGAAGCGCCACGAACCCGTTACCTTCTTTCGTAAACAAGCCTTCAGTGGCTATTTTGAAGGTAACAAAGGAGACAATAACGCCTGAGATAATTAAAATCTGAAGTAGCCAAAGTTTCTGGTTGGTTTACTTTGCTAAAATATCTGAATAATTCTCAAATAGACAGCAATGCCGAGAAACAGGGATATCATCCATAGCGCCATTGTCATGCGCATGACACGTTTTTTGGCGAAACAAGCCTGCATATCCGCGCGGAGCCGCCAGGAAGCAACCAGCCACACGCCTAAGGCATCAGCGGCAATTCCCGAGAAAGCATGAACCAAAATCGCTATGACGAATGCGCCGGCAAAATTTGTGCTGCTTGTGAAAAGCGAGGCGAAAGACGGCGCCATCCAAGCTAATATGAGCACCGTGTGCATGGCAACTGCGGCAAGCATGACGAGGCCGTGTTGGCGAAGCCTCTTTCTCCGCTTTAGCTCTAAGCTGGCGAAAATCAAGCATAACGCGGCGACTTGAATAATCAAGCTAACCGTGGCAATGGCTTGGTAATAATCCATAAAAACTTCACATAGACAGATTTACGCGTTGCACGTATAAAAGGTTCACTTTAACTCACCTCTCTCCCCCGCAGCGGAATGTCGTTTCGCAGCGAGTTTTAAAAGCAATCTCCGCCGCTAACCGATAAATTACTGGAGGTAAGCGATGTTGGAGCATTGTCGAAATCCCTGGAATGATAAGTGCAAAAGCGAGAACATAAAGCTGTATATTCTCTTTAAAGGAGAAAAGCTGCCTATCTGCAAGCAGTGCTGGAGCCACTTGGCAGACAAGGAAAGCTGGGGTGATTAGGCTTATGGAAAGTTTCTGTTTAAACAGCGCCAAATC
>JBNARN010000125.1:0-3486 GCA_049718365.1 Candidatus Bathyarchaeales archaeon | reverse complement strand
CCTGCGCATGGGCTACGGCACACGCGAGCACGATGCAATACCCTACCGCGCCGTTGGCCCCGTCACGAAAGAAGAGTATGAAAGCCGCAGAGACCGCTACGACAAGCAGCTTAAGGAGAAGCTCGGCATAGACCCAGCTGGCAAATCCACAGAGGAGAAAATCGCCATCCTAAGAAAGCATCGCGAGGCGGAGTATGAGAAGCTGAAGGATGCAGTTTACAAGCGCCGCGGCTGGACTCCAAACGGAGTGCCCACAGTAGAGAAGGCTAAGGCGCTGGGCATAGACTTCCCAGACGTAATAGCCCTTCTAAAGCAAAAGCAATAGGCGCCACTATCAATACAACAGTTTTTCCATTTTTTACAGTTTGCGCTTTGCATATAGGTTATTCCAATGCTGGGCAGAAGCACTGAAATCTCTGCTTTATAAAAAGGGGGCTAACGTCTCCCCAATGCAACAGAAAACAAAATGGAAAAAAGACGGTGGTTTACTTCAGCGGCACATACATTGAAGACCGCGAAGCACCAATACCTGGAGTTCCATGCTTAACAGGCTTGTTTGTTATGGCAAACTCGCCTAGGTAATGTCCAATCATCTCAGGCTTTATCTCTACAGGCAAAAATTCCTTGCCGTTATGCACAAGAATCTTTGCGCCAATCATCTCGGGCAGAATAACCAAATCGCGCACATGAGTCTTTACAGTAACACTTTCGCCCTTCTTAGCGGCTTCTTGCGCTTCGCGTATCTTTCCCAGCAATATCCGCTGCTCAGGCGTCAAGCCACGCTGAAGACTCCGCCTCTGCCTTGCAGGAAGCAAATTAATGAACTCGTCCATAGACATGGCTTGCAAACTGCTCAGCGTATAACCACGATACATGAATTCTCTCGGCATCTTTCCTCACCTAATTTTACATACCCTTAACGCTATAAACGTTATCTCATGCTGTTTTCCGTTTACGCTTTTGCCCTGCACCTCTAGCAGCAATCAACCCAACCTTCTGTCCTGGCGGCGCACCATGCGAAGTCGTAGTAACCTTGCGAGCGCTACGTTTGCTACTGCCATAGGGGTGAACAGCAGCCACCATGGCTCTTCCCCTAGTCCGCGGATACTTGCGGCCTCTTGCACGCATCAGATGGAACTTTTCTCCCGCCTTGAGGAACGGCTTTTCGGTTCTGCCGCCGCCAGAAACCACGCCGATAGTAGCCATACAATAATCATCAACGTAACGTGTACGACCAGAAGGCAACCGAATCATCGTGCCCTGCGGCGTATGCGCAACAACCGTAGCATAGGCGCCTGAAGACTTAGCCAGCTTTCCGCCGTCTCCTGGCCGAAGCTCAAGATTACAGACCAAAGTTCCCTCAGGAACCTTTCCCAACGGTAGAATATTACCTATTTCCGAAGGAGCCTTCCCGCCTAGGCTAATTTGCTGCCCTAAAGAAACTCCTTCAGGAGCAGCAATGTGGCATGTTTCGCCATTTTCAAAACGGATAAACGCTAAAGGCGCACCACGCCCAGCATCATGCACAAGAGACTCAATCACGCCGTTGATTGAAGACTCAAAATAGTCCTTGGAAGATATTGACGCAGGATACTTTGCAGGAGCGACGCGCTTATGGGTTGCAGCTCTAAAAGGTGAGCCGCCGCGACCACGCCTCTGAACACGAATTCTCTTACCCACTAATCATGCCTCCACATTAATTTTACAAGATGCCCAATTTAATCGCGACATCTGACGCTTTATACTCTGGCTTAAGCTTAACGAAAGCCTTTTTCTCGCCTTGCGGCGTTATCTGAACAGTAACCTTATCAACCTTCACTTCATAAAGCGCCTCAACAGCCCTCTTAACATCAGCTTTGCTGGCGCCAAGATGAACCAAGAAGATTAGCTTATTATCCTTCTCCACCATGAGACTCGCAGACTCCGTCATCAACGGATGAAGAATAACCTCATCGATGTTCATTATTCAACTTTCCCTCCACCATAAAGCTTAGCCAACTGCGCAATTGCGCCACTTGTCCACAATGTCAACCTACCCGGATGCGTACCCGGCGCCAACAACTCCACATTAAGCCCGCTAACTGTGGCGACGTCAACTCCTGGCAAGTTACTCGCCGCAGCACATACTCCCTTATCTTCAGACACAACAATAAGCGGTCCCACAGCCTGCTTCATTTTCCTGCCTCTCCGCTTGCCTTTTCCAGCACGAATTTTGCGGCTCTCTCTTACACGACAAACATCAGATAAAACACCCAAATGCGTAAGCGCCGCTTCCAACTCACTCGTTTTAGCAAGCGCCTCAAACGAGTCGGCAACCACTAAAGGAAACTCGGGGACATCCTCGACACGATGCCCTCTCGCAGCCACAGCATCCTTAGACGCAGTCGCAGCTATAGCTGAAAACAATGCAAGCCGCGCTTCCTTCTTGGGAATACGCCGCACAATATTCTTTTCAGCCTTAGGCGGATGAGGCTGCCGCCCGCCAACGGTGCTTGGAGCAAAAGCCGCTCTGCCGCCTCCACCCTTCACGCGGGGCACACGCGCTATTCCCATTCCCGTGCCGCGAGATTCCGCGCTGGTTCTTTTTCCAGCCATTGGGTCGCGTCCCTGAGGTTGAAGCCTGCTGGATTGAACCGCAAGCACAGCGCGTTTTATCACGTCAGGCCTTACTGGCGTCTCAAAAACGTCTGGAAGAGTTACTTTGTCTACGGGTTTTCCTTGAAGGTCAAAGATTTTCACGGTTTTTTTAGCAGGCATACATTTAGTCTCCGTTATTTCCCTTGAGGTGAATCAAGCGATATATAGGTGATTTGCGGCGGAGCTTCAGGCACTTCCTTTGGCGGCCGCGCTGGATAACGTAGCCGTATGAGACGCTTTTCAGTGCCCGGGATACTTCCATCTATGAGTATGTAGGGCCCTTTGAGTATGCCATAACGTATATAGCCGCCTTTTACCGTCACTTCCTTGCCGTCCTTGCCGATTTTAAGTATGCGCTTATTGTACTCGGTTCTTTGATGATAACCCATTTGACCCGCACGTGGAATAGTGTACATGATGTGATGAGGATTCCATGGGCCTAACGTGGCGATGCCGCGTTTAGTTTTCCTTCCTTTATGCTGAAGAATAGTAACGCCCCAGCGTTTAACTGGACCTTGGAAGCCCTTGCCCGTGGTGATGGCAGCTATGTCAATATACTGACCGTCTTTGAAGACCTCCTCCGCAGTTACGGTTTTGCCTAAAAGTGCTTTCGCGTACTCGAGCTGTTTGGGTATAGTGCCTCCGCCGATTTCGATTTCGGTGATTTCGGGTTTTTTCTTGGAGAGGCTAGCTTGTCTGGGCTGTGTTGCAGCGATAACGCGGACAACAGCAGTTTTCGGCAGGTTCTGCTCGAGTTTCTGAAGCATTTTTTCAGTGTCAAAGTTTTCAGGCAAAACTAAAGCGCGGTCAAGCTCGGCTGGCGGATCTTTCATCCAAGCCTCAGTGAGG
>JBNARN010000124.1:0-3593 GCA_049718365.1 Candidatus Bathyarchaeales archaeon | reverse complement strand
AAGAATTTGACTTCCGCTTGGAGGGCGTAAAATCCATCACCGTTGACCCGCATAAAATGGGTATGACGCCTATTCCTGCAGGCGGCATCTTATTCCGCGACAGCACATTTCTAGAGCACATCAAGACGGAAACGCCTTACCTGACTGAAGAGTGGCAATACACGTTTGCGGGCACAAGGTCAGGCGCTTCTGCAGCGGCTACATGGGCAGTTTTTGAGCATTTGGGCCGCGAAGGCTTCAAAAAAACAATTCAGCGCTGCATGCAGTTAACAAAGTTTTTGTCCTCGCGGCTTGAGGCGTTAGGCTTCACTCTTGTCGCTCAGCCACAGTTGAACATAGTGGCGTTTAAAGCCGCAGATGCAAAGCAATTGTGCGAAAGACTGCGGCAACGCGGCTGGTTCGTATCCTATATTCCGCGTCTTGACTGCATTAGAGTCGTGGTTATGCCACATTTGAAAAGGCGGCATGCCGTGGAGTTTCTGGATGCTTTGCGCCAAATCGCCCAGCCAAACGCGGCGGTTCAAAACCATAATGCCCGCGAGGCGAGGATTTGAAGGTTCTAATTTACGAGCATGTTTCTGGCGGAGGCTTCGCTGGCACGCCAATTCCGCCAAGCGTGTTAAGCGAAGGCTTCAGCATGCTACGCAGTTTGGCGGCAGACTTCAAAGCCGCAGGGCATTGTGTGACTGCGTTGCTTGATTCGCGAATTGCAAAGTTTAACCCGCCTCTTGACGCTGACTGCATAGTGCCCGTCTTGGCGCCGCACGAGGCCCAAGAGGTAATCCGCAGAAATGCATCTTCTGCTGACGCAGTTTATGTAATCGCGCCTGAATCTGAAGGTGTGCTACAGTCGCTTCTGGAACTAGTTGAGCAAGCAGGCGGCGTCTCGCTGAACTGTGAAGCCAGCGTCATAGGCAAAGTTGCCGATAAAGCCTTTCTCTATGAATTATTAAGCGAAAACGGTGTTCCTACGCCTGAAACCATGGTGTTCAGCGCAGATGAGGCTGTAGATGAGGTTAAGCGGGCTGTCAGGGGGAAGCTGCGTTTTCCTTTAGTGTTTAAGCCTTCGTGTGATGTTAGCTGCGGCGGCTTGAGCCTCGTCAGGAATGAGCGACAAATAGCTGCGGCGATGGCTAAAATCCGGCGGGAGTGTGTAAGCAAGTGTTTTCTGGTTCAAGAGTTCATCCGCGGCGCTGCTGTCAGCGTTAGCTTAATCTCCACTGGCAGCGACGTCATGCCAATAAGCCTGAATCGCCAAGACATCGAGCTCGGAACGCCTCATGCTGCTTCAAGCTACCGCGGCGGTCTAGCACCTTTTGAGCATTCACTGCGGGCTAAGGCTTTTGCAGCGGCGGAAAAAATTGTTAAATCTTTCATCGGCCTCAAAGGATATGTCGGGGTAGATTTGATTCTGACAGACGATGAAGCCTTTGTAGTCGAGGTTAACCCGCGATTAACCACATCCTACGTTGGGCTACGGCGTGTTGTCAACTTTAACCCCGCAGAGGTCATTGTAAACGCTGTCCTAAAACGGCAGCTGCCAACCAGTGTGCAAACATGCGGGTACGCCCTTTTCTCGAAGGTTGAGTTGCCGCCGCCAACGCCGAAAGCCCTTCAGGCAATGTATGCGATAAGCGAGGTTGCTGCTCCGCCTTTCCCACTTTCAAACAGCAAAGCGTGCGCGCTTATTTCCGCTTACGGCGCCACAGTTAACACGGCGGCTGCAAGGTTTCGCGAAGCTGAAAAACGCGTTTTCGAAGCGGCGCAGGGAGGCGAATAGCGCTGGTCAATGTTATGGGCTTGGATATTGGCGGCGCCAACACCAAGGCGGCTTTCGTAAGCACCAAGGATGGCAAGGTAGCGGAGCTTAAAACGGCAAGCGAATATTTCCCAGTTTGGAAAGACAAGAACAAGCTCACCAGCGTGCTTCTGGTGTTGAAGAAGCAGTTAAGCGGTGCAGCACAGCTTGACGGCGTCGGCGTAACTATGACTGCTGAGTTATCGGATGCTTATCAAACGAAACGTGAAGGCGTCAACCACATCCTGACATGCGCATCAGAGGCTTTTGCGGATGTATCCATCTTTGTTTTAGACGTGGACGCCACTTTAAGGCCCATAGACTCAGCGAAAATGGAGCCGCTTCGCGTAGCCGCGGCTAATTGGGCTGCTACGGGCTGGCTGGTTTCTCGGTTAATAAAAACCTGCGTCATAGTGGACATTGGAAGCACAAGCACCAGCATAATCCCCATCCTTGACGGGCGCGTCGCCGCAGCGGGCAAAACTGACCTTGAGAAGCTAATGTGCGGTGAGCTTGTTTACACGGGCACACTGCGAACCAACGTCGCCTCAATTGTACGCTCTGTTCCGATTAGAAACGGCCGCGCGCGGGTTTCATCTGAGCTGTTTGCGCAGTCCGGCGATGTGCACCTAATCTTGGGCAACATCACAGCTAAGGAGTACCCTTCAGAAACCGCGGATGGCCGAGGGAAAACGCTGCATGAAGCTATGGCGCGGCTTGCACGCGTTGTCTGCGCAGACATTGAGATGCTAACCGAGCAGGAGCTTCTTGAGATGGCACGCTACATTTACAGCAAGCAGGTTGAACAAGTCGCCGAGGGACTCAGCGAGGTTTATTCACGGGTAAAAGCGCTTGCAAACGGCGAAGTTCCAGTCGTCGTCACAGGCATCGGCAAGAACTTTCTTGCAAGAGCGGCTGCGGAAAAAATCGGCTCGGATAAAATCATCGACCTCGGCGAACTGCTAAGTGGTGATGCAACCGTGGCGTCGCCTGCTGTGGGCGTCGCGTTGATGATGGCAAGCAGACTTGAAGGGCGAATCGTCAAATGAATGCGGTGATAAAAGTAGGCGGCAGCCTAGCCGAAGCACCGGCGCAGCTGAAAGCGTTATGCACTCAGCTAAGCGAGCTATCAAGGAAATATGCTATCATGGTTGTGCCGGGCGGCGGCCGCTTTGCTGATGTGGTGAGAGATTTTGATAGGCGCTTCGCTTTGTCCAGCATGCTCGCGCATAGAATGGCGATTCTAGCCATGGACCAGTATGGGCTGGCGTTGACGCAGTTAATTCCAAAGTCGGTTGCGATAGACCGGCTCAGCGAAGCGCGGCAGCTGGCAGAGAGCGGCGCTGCGCCCATTTTTTTGCCATCGCGGCTAATGTTCAAGGAAGATCCTTTGGAGAATTCTTGGGATGTCACTTCAGACTCCATTGCCGCTTATGTTGCCAGCCGCTTGGGCGCAGCCAAACTGTTGCTGGTTACTGACGTGGATGGGATTTTCACAGAAGACCCGAAGCAGTACGCGGATGCGGCGCTTATAGAGCGTTTATCAGCCGAGGAGCTACTTAGGCTGAATAAGCGAACCAGTGTTGACCGTCATTTGCCTAAGCTGCTTTTAGAATCGCCAATAGATTGCTACGTAGTTAACGGGAACTATCCTGAAAGGGTAGCCTCCATCTTGGCCGGGCAGCACACTATTTGCACACTTATCGCTCCGAGAAAATAACACTATTTTTTATAGGCTAAGCATGAGTGTATATGTGTATGCAAGAGCTTCCAGTTGTAGCTGTTGTTAAAGGCG
>JBNARN010000123.1:0-3594 GCA_049718365.1 Candidatus Bathyarchaeales archaeon | reverse complement strand
CAGCTCCATCGAGTTCACAACTAAACTGCTCAGCGTCGGCGTGGCAGTTACGCCCGGCATCGGCTTCGGCGCGCATGGCGAAAACTATGTGCGCTTCTCGTTGACGCAGCCGAAAGAGCGCATAATCGAGGCTGCTAAAAGAATGGCGACGCTTTTCAAGTGCAAATAACCGCGATGGCTGTAAGCATATATATGGTCAACAGCGCATGTTAGCCCCATGGACGCCAGCAAAATAGGTTTTGAGGCTTCTTTAGCCGCAACTGTTCTGGAAACAGGCCGATGCGTAGGCTGCGGTGCATGCATCGCCGTTTGCCCACACAATTGCCTACAGCTTATGCAGGGAACTCCTGTTTTAGCGAAAGAGTGCCAATCCTGTGGGCTGTGCGCGCAGGCCTGCCCCCGATACGATTTTTCGCAGACAGCACTGGAAAAGTTTGTTTTTGGAAGAAGCCGAAAACCAGACGAGCCATTCGGCGTCTACCTCAGACTGGCTGTTGCAAAGGCAACTGACGAGCGAATACTGCAGACTTGCCAAGACGGTGGCGTTGCCACGGCGTTGCTGGCCTACGCGCTTAAAACTGGCCAGATAAGCGGCGCCGTTGCTGTAGCGTCAAGCGCTGAAAAGCCCTTTTACCCCAAACCCCTGCTGGCGTCTAACTTTGACGAAGTTTTGGCGTGCGCTGGCTCAAAGTACACTTGCTCGCCTAATCTGTTGCTTTTAGCGGATGCGTGTAAGCAGAAAAATGGGCGGATAGCCTTTGTTGGAACGCCATGCCAAATTCAAGCTGTCAGAAAGACGCAAGCAGCGGGATTAACGAGGCAGACTGGTTGCCTCAGTTTTCTGGTTGGGCTTATGTGCTCTGGCTGTTTCACGTATGAAGGCTTGATGGAAGCGCACATTCATCGAGAGAAAGGTGTAGACTTAAGGGGAATAAAGAAGATGAACGTTAAAGGAAAACTGCGTCTGACCACAGCACAAGGCGTCGTCGAAATTCCGCTTGCAGAAATAAAACGTTTTCAGCAGAAAAGCTGCACCGCCTGCGGAGACTTCAGCGCTGAGCTTGCAGACATTTCCGTGGGCGGCTTAGGCTTAAACGGCTGGACCTTCACGGTAATTCGCACACCGAAAGGCGAGGAGCTGTTTTCAAGCGCGGAGAAAGCTGGGTTCCTGCGTGTTAAAGCCTTAAACTCTGTCGATAAAGCATTAGATTTGCTGATCCAGCTTTCAGAGAAAAAGAGGAAAAACACTGCTGCTCAAAAAGTGGAAAGTTGAAGCCGCCTTATTTTGCGGCTTTGGCGAGCTTCTTCAGTATCGAGCTTTTGCCTATCTCGTAAGCTGCCGCGTAGTCGAAGAGTCCCTGCGGCTCCAGCGTTGCACGCGTAATCATTTCCTTTTCAATTTTGATTTTCAACTTGCCAATTGCCAAGGCGCCTATCCCGTAGAGCCCCGGTTTAAGCTCTTTGCCGTCGTCGTTTGAGCCTAAGCCTTCGACGCCAAGCGGCTTGATGGCATTGATGTCTGCGACTATTTTGCATTTTGACGCCTTGTCCAAATCTGCCTTGGAAAGCAGCTGAACTCCGCCTGCGCCTGCTGCGAGTATGATTTCAGCGTTTTTGATGGCTGCTGCTGTCTGTTCAGGGCTTGCCACTTCGACAACTTTAACCCGTTCTGCGCCGACTTCCTTGTTGATTTTATCAGCAACCGCTTGACCCTTCGCCATCGAGCGGCTGGAAATGGTTACGTTGGCTTTTTCCGAAGCGTAAATTCTGGCTGCTGTCTGACCAACTGGGCCTGTGCCAGCAAGCACCGTCACGTTTTTGCCGCCCAAGTCTCCGAAGCCCTTTTCAAGGGATAAGCCAAGCGTTTTCGCCACTGCGGCAGCTGCAGTTGAGTAGCCGCCTCTTGGATCCACGATTATCGAGTTTCCCCATGGCGCGGATTTCATGCATTTCAACGTTGCTTCAACGACTTTGTTGACCATGTCGAAGTTGCTGCCGTTGATGAATATTTTAGTGTGCTTCGCTTTCACCATAGCTGTGTTTGAATGCGGTTTAGCAATTTAAGAATTATCACAAGCTTACGCGATTTTAAATATACTCCACAATAATCTGCTTGCCCATATTCCCTAATCTATAGGGGGACCTAAGGCGAAGCGCTCTGGGTTGCGTGATTGTTGCAAAAGAATTTTATGCACTTCAAGAGATTCCCACTTATGCCTCAGCAGCGTTTCCAAAAAATTAACACGAAAGCCGTTGCAGCCGCCAGTCTCCTCGGCGCCTTGGCTGCGTTATGGGAAATCATGCCGGGCCCACCCTTCGACATTCCTTTTCCAGTTTATCCCAAAATCTCTTGGGACATAACTGGGGTGCCTATGATGGTTAGCCTCCTCTTTTATGGGCCGGTAGCAGGCGTCTACACAAGCCTTATTGGCTGCTCAATAATTTTCTTGAGAGGCAACGTGCCCGGCGGCGTTTTTAAGCTGCTTGCCGAGTTGGCCACACTCTTAGGCTTTGCCTTGTTAAAGAGAAACATTGTTTGGAAAACGGTTCTCGCCATTGCATCGCGCGTCCTTGTCATGACGGTAGCTAATTACTACCTGCTACAACTTTTCTATAGGATGCCTGAATCCGTCGTGGTTGGCTTGCTTGCTCCAATCGCCATCTTCAACGTAACACAAGGCTTAATCAACATAATACCTGCGTATCTGGTTTATTCGCGGATAGCAAAAGCGCGGAAATCAAATGGCGAAATAGCCGACATGCATTAATGGGGCAAATAGACCCGCTTTTCCAAAAGTTTTGCTGCTACTGCGGCTATCTTTTTAATTTCGCTTCCCGTCTGCCTTAAACAGGCTGTTGATGCCACCGTAACCGTTTAATAATGTGAGCCACAGACTTGTTCCTATAACCATTCGAAGTTGATGTGGTATGTCGTTATCTGAGAATTTAGAAAAGCTTTCAAACGCTTATGGTGTAACAGGCCGAGAAGATGAAGTCCGCAATTTGCTGATTAAGCTTCTGAAGCCTTACGTGGACGAAGTCACCGTGGACAGGCTGGAAAATGTTATTGCCATAAAAAAGGGAAAGAAATCCTCGCCGAAAGTGATGCTTGCGGCGCACATGGATGAAATAGGCTTAATGGTGAAAACAATAACCAAAGATGGATTTTTGCAGTTCGTGAAAATGGGCGGCATAGACGACCGTATCTTGCTGGCGCAGAAAGTGCTTGTGTGCACTAAAAAGGGCGCGTTGCATGGTATAATAGGCTCCAAGCCGCCGCACATACAAAAAGAAGAGGAACGCAAAAAAATCGTCAATTACGATGAGCTGTTCATTGACATAGGTGCGGGCAGCCGCGAAGACGCCGAAGCGAAGGGCGTTAAAATAGGCGACCCCGTGGTTTTCGACGTGAAATACGCGAAGATAAGTGATGACGTAGTAATTGGCAAGGCTTTCGATGACCGCGTGGGCTGCGCCATAATGATTGAAATCCTGAAAATGCTGGAGAAAACCGACTGCACAATATACGCCGTCGGCACCGTGCAGGAGGAAGTGGGCTTAAGAGGCGCTGCAACATCCGCCTTCGGCATCGAC
>JBNARN010000122.1:0-3610 GCA_049718365.1 Candidatus Bathyarchaeales archaeon | reverse complement strand
GGCTTCTACGTAATCGGCGTCGGGGTTTATCCACATGTTAGTTACGCCATAAATTGTTTCAGGCCTGAACGTGGCTGCAGGCAGAAAGACGCCGTCATCCAGTTTATACTTTATCAGCGTATACTCCTCAGGCGTGACGCCTTCGCCCACTTGGCGGTCATGGTCGCCTGTGGGACTCTTGTCCTTGGGGCACCAGACAACTGGATGCGTGCCCTTGGTGACGTAGCCTTTCTCTTTTAGGCGCATGTACTGCCATTCTATAAACTTCTGGTAGGTAGGCATTACCGTGGTGAATTCGCGGCGCCAGTCAATCGAGAAGCCTATGCGCTTCGCAGCAGCGCGTCCCTCATTAGTGTAATATTGCGCCATATACAAGGGGTCAACAAAACGCTTAAGCTCCTCTTCTGGCACGCCGTCAATTTCACGCAAAACGCGTATGTATGCCTCGTCGCCTTTCGCCACGCGCTCGCTAGCGCCCAACAAAGGCTGCCCAGTCCAGTGCCAAGCCCACGGCCAAAGCACATTATAGCCCTGCATACGCTTGAAGCGGGCATACGCATCCACGCGCGTAGCCGTGAACGTGTGGCCCACGTGCAACGGGCCGTTCATGTAGGGATAAGGAAAAGTGACCAGCAGCTTCTTACGTTTCGGATCTGGGTCAGCCTCGAATATGCGTGCGGCTTCCCAGCGGGCTTGCCATTTCTCCTCAATTTGCTTGATTTGGCTCATGAAACTGTTGAATGAAGCAGTCAGCTATTAAGAGTTTTGCTTCCAGCAGCAAACACAAATCTGCATAAACCGTAAAAGTAGAAAGAGAACTACATATTTTTGGAAAAATATTATATCCGTTTGAAAACAAAGAAAAATGACTATGGCAAGTAAAAGTATCGACGAAAAAGTTTTTTCATTTTTAAACGAGAAAAGCGCGAAAGCACGTGCTATAGTAAAACAGTCAATTCTTGAAAAAAAGATGGGAATAAAAAAAGTAGACAAGGCAATTGAGCAGTATCTTTCAAGATGGGATGACACAACTCGGCCGGGCATACTTGCTCTTGCCTGCGAAGCAGTGGGGGGAAAAACTGAAGAAGTTGTACCTTTACAGGTTGCGCTGTTATTTGTAGATGCCACGATGGATATTCATGATGATATTATTGATGAGTCAGCTTTCAAGAAAAACAGAAAAACGGTTTATGGCAAAATAGGGAAGGAAGCCACATTACTTATTGGGGACGTGTTCATGGTTGAAGGGTTCAACCACTTATATAAAGCATTAGAAAATCTTCCGCGGCATCAGCAATTGATAATTATGGATACAATAAAAGATTTTCTTTCAGAAGTGGTCGAAGCGCATATTTTAGAGGCAAGCAATAAAACCAAAAAATGGATATTAAAACCTGAAACATACTTTCAAATTTTGGCGAAAAAAGCCGCAGACATTGAAGGTCGCATGAAGGTTGGAGCAATCTTTGGTAAGGGTTCTGCGAAAGAAATAGAGGCTTTAGGCAGATATGGAAGAAATATAGGCACTCTTCTTGCAGTGAAATCAGATTTTGCTGATGTCTTTGAACCAAGTGAGCTAATGCACAGGATAAAACATGAGGTCTTGCCCCTTCCAATCCTTTATGCAATAAGAAATCGCAAACGGGGAAAGCAAATTCAAGAAATCTTGAAAAAAGCTGCTCTTCGCAAAGAGGATTGCAGCGAACTTGTAGAAATTATTTATGATACAGCTGAAGTTGAGCTTTTGAGACAACAGTTGTATGATTTAGAAAAGGAAGCATTATGTTCTTTAGACCTACTTCCCAGTAATCAAGCAAAAGAAGCACTACGACAGTTGGCTGTTTTCATGGTGGAAGATTTATAAAGGATGTTCACCAGAATAGAACTCGGGGTTTCTTCCGAGCTGCTTTAGCCTTCTCCATTTCCTCTCACTGTATATCTGTTTAACACGTCTACACATATAAGCTTTGCCATAAAAACCTCGGCAGTTAAAAAAACAGAAGGCCAAAATAAGTATCTGAAATTCAAAAAGTTAGTATTTAGATACATTCCAATTCATAATGGAATCAAAATGTGTAAAACCGAATTTCGAGAGCTGTTTCCATCACTATTAATAGTGATCAACAGCGTTGTTTGGTTCTCCCTATCATGGTTTATTATCGAAGACCTTCTGGGCAGTCCCTCTTTCAACGATATTCTGCTGGTATCATCCTCCTATTTCGGAACCCTTTTGATATCGTCAGCCATTGGAGCGACCCTGTTACGCAATAAGTTAAGAAAAAGAAAAGGTCTATTATCATGGGTTTCGCTTGCCGCAGCCGCAAGCATATTCGCAGCGGTTTTAGTTCACGAAATAAATTTGACTACTTTAATTCCCATATCGCTTGCCTTTGGCACACTTGCCGGATTAGGCATACCATCGTCTCTTGCACTCTTTTCAGAAACCTTAACAGCTAAAAATCGTGGACGTAACAGCGCAGTTGCATTCTTTCTTATTCAAGCTTTGACGGTTTTACTCTACATGCTTATTAGCAACGTGAATTTAGAATACCAATTTCTTATTCTTGCAGCATGGAGGCTTTTAGGGATACTGGGCATAATTTTCTATGTGCCTCGTGAAAAGGCTATAGAAGAACGCAAGATTCGCCTTTCCGGCATAATTCATGAAAAAGCAGTCATTCTCTATTTTATACCTTGGTTTCTGTTTACCATTGTAAACTTTGTAGAGCAACCTCTGCTGGAACATTATTTCGGAGCCGACCTATACAGCCAATACATGATGATGGGAATTCTAATTACCAGCATATCAGCTATTCTTGGCGGAGTAATTTGCGATTACAAAGGGCGCAAAGTCTCAGGAATTCTGGGCTTCATTTTATTAGGCATAGGCTACGCATTTCTATCGCTCCTTTCAGGAACGCAAATTTCTCAAATTCTATGGATGCTGCTGGAAGGAGTTGCCTGGGGAATTTTATATGTTACATTCATTTTCGTGGTATGGGGCGATATCTCTGAAGGAACAGACCAAGAAAAATATTATTTCATAGGCGGCATGCCTTTTCTATTATCAAATCTGATTTCAACGTTGGTTAAGCCGTTTGCCCAGTTCACTTCAATAACTGCCTCATTCTCTATAGCCAGCATTTTTTTGTTTTTGGCAATTCTACCCCTGCTCTATGCACCCGAGACTTTACCCGCGAAGCACGTTAAGGAGAGAGAGCTGAAGAATTATCTCGAGAAGGCGATGCGCGAAAGGGAAAAATACGCTTAAAAGCCTGTTTTCGCTTTAGAGGCAAAGCATGTTCTTTCATGTGATGCTTACTTCAGAGTGCAATTTGCAGTGCAGGTACTGCTTCGGCGAGGCGGTTGATGATTTTAGCGGGGACTTTGCAGATTTTGATGTGGACTATGATTTGCCCAGAAAAGCCACCTACGACTTTGCAGTGTTATCGGAGTTTTGCAGCAAAGACCCAGAATGCGTCTTGACTTTTTACGGTGGGGAACCACTGCTTTGCGTTGACGCTATCCGGCAAATAATGGATTCTGTGAAGCCAAGGCATTTTATGATTCAAACGAACGGGGTGCTGCTTGACAGGCTGGAGCCGGAGTA
>JBNARN010000121.1:0-3664 GCA_049718365.1 Candidatus Bathyarchaeales archaeon | reverse complement strand
GTTCCAGTGCACCATAAGCGACGACACCGAGACCATGTTCCGCCCAGCCATCTATAAAATTGCCGACTACAAGCCCTTGGACGCGCAATCGGAGTTGCCGCCGGACCGAGTTCCTGATCGCGTAGTCTCTAACATAGGCTGTTACCGAAACGTCGCCCGCCAAGGCAGCAGAATCAAAGTTGCCGGGATGCTAGAGCGAGTTGAAGTTATCAAGACAGGCGCTGTTTACTATCAAGTTGTGGTTGGAACCGCTACCTCAGAGGAAGAGTATATTTGGCCAGCCTAAAACTCAGAGACCGAGACGGTATACTCACACGGGAAGGCCTAATCTTCCGCGTTTTCGGCTATTCACATCCGCCCGGCGCATACATATGTGATGCTGAATACACCTCCGCCAGCATCTTCAGTTCAGCCGACCCGAGAGCGCCGAGAACAGGCGGCAACCAGCTTTTCTACAAATTCTACAATGATGAGGGAATGAAGTTTGTCGCTAAAAATTATCCGCAGTACATGGTTTTTCATGAAATGCTGAGGCTGAAGCTTGTAGGCGTGCCTGAAAACGCCATAGTGGAGGCTCGCCGACCCGCTGAGCGTTTGGCGTCTTTGCTTGCTGTTGAACCGAAAGACGAGTTACTACGTGCAATGCATCGAGTTTTGGGCATCGTGCTGGAAGGTTCAGGATTGAGGGTGCAGAATTTAGGTGTATTCGGTTCTCTGCTGCATGGCTTCTATCACCCATGCTTTTCAGATATCGACTTTGTTGTATATGGCAAAGCGGAGAACGCGAAGATGCGGCAAACGCTTGAGGCTCTCTATGCCCGCGGCAACTCGGGTTTGCGCAACGAATTTGAATCCGAAGACGCAATGAAGGGTAAGCGTTGGCTTTTCAAAAATTTTGATGTAAAAGACTTCATCTGGCATCAGCGTCGCAAGATGATTTACGGCTTATACGATGATAGACCAAGAAGCGGCAGAATAATCAAAGTAGAGTTTGAGCCTGTTAAAGCTTGGAGCGAAATCATGTCTGAGTATGATCCGCAAGCGCGAATTATACGGAAGGGCTGGGCGAAACTTAAGGCGCGCGTCACAGCAGATGATGAGGCGCCGTTTATTCCATCAATTTATAATGTGCAAGTGATCGACGTCTTGAGCGGTCCGAGGGAAGCCGCGGAAGTGGCGCGTGTTTTTTCTTACATGGAAGAGTTCCGCCAGCAAGTCCAAAGAGACGAAACTATTATTGTTGAAGGTAATCTTGAGGAGGTTCAATCGCCTAAGCGGAGCTTTCATCAGATTACCTTAACTTATTGTCCACGTTACTATGAGCAGGTCTTGAGGGCGCTACACTAACGCGCCAGTATCATGTAATCCGAAGGATTATTTCCGATGATAATGCGATAATAAACTTGCCCGTTCTGCTTTTCAATTACCTGCTCAACTTTTCCTTGCACAGTAACTTTCTCGCCTTTTTTCGCTTGCTTGCAGAATCTGCCTCTGAAGGAAGCAATTTCTCTTATTGGCTCCAGTTTTGCGCCTTCAACAACTGCAACGTCTTCAATTTGATATTTGCATGGCGTGAACAGCGCCTCAGAGTCATCGGCAATTGTGGCTGTTATTTTTGTGTAGCCGCTGTTCCTGTAGCAGATGTCGCCGTACTGCTCGATGATGTCGTTCCAGTCTTTCACGAAGCGTATAAAGTATTCAGTGCCCGCGTACATGCCCTGGAAAGCCTTGTGCTGTTCGACCCGAGCGAAGTCTTCGAAGCTCATGAAGGTGTCTTTCGAACGGAAATCGAATAGCGCCCTAAGTTCCTGAGGGCTGTAAGGCTTGAACTCTGAAGCATTATCCTTCAACAAGGTTTCCAGAGCCTCGTATGCTTTACGGCAGTTTTCCGAGCCATAAATCACAAGGTCAATGTCTGACTTTTCTGTGGCTAAGCCGACAAGCACGGAGCCAGAAATGCCGATGGTGCTCCATGGAATGCCCGCTGCTTCCTTTAGCTCCTCCGCAAGTTGCACCGCCTTCTGCTCCAGCATGCTTAGCTTCTTAGATGCACGTAGTAACTCAAGCTTCTTAATGGGGTCATAATGCTCCTCGACCATGCTGATTGGCACTTCACATAGGGTCTCGTCAAACACTGGATCATGCACTATAAGTTCAGGCATGTTTTGCTCGAGAAACTTGAAGCGGTCGCTGAAGCTGTAGACTTTGCCATACGCTTTGTTCAAGTTTCGTCGTGTGCCCTGCTGGGAAGGAATGAACCGCGGAAATGCTATAATGCAGTTGGGCGGGTGAACTAAACCTTTCACGTCAAAAATTACGCCATTTTTTGTCCTAATCAGTTCGCCTTCGCGCGCTCGCACACACACTTCTGCTCCTCAAGAGAGTCATTATGTTGGATGCTTCAATAGTGTGTAGTTTTTTACACAACGTTAATAAACCTTCTTTAAACCATTTTCCCTCATGCGACATCACGAAAAAGCCAAGCAAATAGCCAAATGCTTAGAGCTCGCCATACTGCTTGAAGTGAGCGCTGACAAACCGGGAAACGTGAACTTCGTGGTGGGCTTTGAGGGTACTCGTGTAGAGCATTTCCTTGCTTCGGCCGTCGCGGCTCGCGAAGCCTTTGAAGAAGCCGCAAACCGTGGCATAGCCATATCCCGCAATAACCTCAAAATTGAGGATGCCAGTGTCGGCGCGCTCATAAGGGCTTGTGCTGCGGACGTGGCGGCGTGGCAAAAAGGCGGCAACACTCTTATTGGCACGATTATGCTGTTTGTGCCCTTGGCTGTAGCAGCCGGCATGACGCCCATGCAAGACGGCGGCTTCGATTTGGCGGAGTTAAGGCGGAACCTGAAACTTGTCGTGGAATCTACAACTCCACAGGACGCGGTTTATCTTTATGAGGCGATAGAAATAGCTAAACCAAGCGGGCTTAATGGGGCGCCGGATTTTGACATTCGCGATCCAAAGTCAAAGGAGCGTCTGCTTAAGGAGCAAGTTTCACTTTTCAAGGTTTTCCAAATTGCCGCTGGGTATGACGACATTTGCTCGGAATGGGTTAACAACTACTCAATAACATTCGATCTTGCCTACCCTTACCTCATGCAGCAATTGGAAAGCAAGAATCTAAACACGGCTATAATCCATACTTTCCTAAAAGTTCTCTCCGAGCGGCCTGACACGTTTATAGCCCGCAAGGTCGGCGTAGAAAAAGCCCGTGAAATTTCACGTGATGCTCAGAGAATCCTTGCGTTGGGCGGTTTGACGACTGAAAGTGGACGCCAGAGTATTATAGCGTTTGACAAAAAACTCAGAAATGCCGATAGTCTTTATAATCCTGGAACAACCGCCGACTTAACCGCTGCCGCTTTAGCGTTGTGCACTCTCAGCGGCTACAGACCCTGACTACGTATATCTGAGTATTTTGTGCTCTTTATGGGCAGTTTAACTTGCGGGTGCGGCTAAACTGGGCCTTTGCTCTTACGCTTAAGGCTATTCTTTGAATTTCTCAAGTATCATGGCTGGGCAGATTTTTTTGACGCCTTCTATGGCGCCGATTTTCTCGGACAGCAGCTTCGTGAGTTCGCGCCCATCTTTCGTCCATATCTCAGTCATTATCATGTGGTCGCCTGTGGAGGTGGCTACGCTTCTGATCTCGCTTATG
>JBNARN010000120.1:0-3680 GCA_049718365.1 Candidatus Bathyarchaeales archaeon | reverse complement strand
AAGTTTCCGTTCACAGCGGCAACTCGCTTTGGTCGGCTAAAATCCTAAACGGCGACGATGTCCTGTGGAGCCACGCTACATCGCAGCGTGAACAGACAACCTACAGCAGCGAATGGATAAGGCTGCCAAGCGGCCGATACAATTTCACTTTTGCAACCGCAGGCCTAGGCTCTTTAGAAGCAGAAATTAAGCTAACGTCTAAAGGCGGATTCTGGTAAAGAAAAGCAAAGCCAGCTGCCACACGCCAAATAGCCTTTCCCGATGCAAGTAAATAGGGGGCATTATAAGTTATCTAGAAAATTTATAACTCGTGAATTTTAAACTTAAAGTAATTGATTCGCCATGAGCAAAACCACATTATTGACGCCGCTTTCCGCTGCTTTACTTGTTGTTTTAGCTTCTGCCTCAGTTCAAAGCTTAGGTAACTGATACAATATTTTTGGAGCGGTTCGGCGGCTATTACGGCTTAGCCTACAACCCCGACAAAGGCGAAATCTTCCTGACGAACGGCGACTTCCACCTTGTCTACATAATCTCTGAGCAAACACATTCCGTAGTCGCCACCATACCCGTAGGCCACATACCCTCAGCGATAACCTACAACCCCGTGAAAGGAGAGATGCTGGTAACCAATTTCGGTTCCGACACAGTGTCAGTCATCTCCACCCGCGATTACACGGTAACCGCGACAATACCGGTGGAGCACAGGCCCATGGGCGTAGCCGCTGCCCCAGATAAAGGAAAAATTTTCGTAGCTAACTATGGCTCAGACACAGTATCCATCATATCCGCCGACGACCACTCGTTAATTGCAACGGTGCCCGTGGGCAAAATGCCATGCACATTAGCCTACGACTATGCCGGAAACGCGGTGTTCGTGGGCCATGCTGGCTGCAATCAAGTCATAGCGTTATCAGCCGACACGCACAGCATTATCGCAAACATAACCGTGGACGGATGGCCCATAAGCGTGGCGTACTGCTCTGGTAAAGGCGAAATTTATGTGGTCAATCACAATTTCAGCTCTGTGTCAGTAATATCAACTGGCACTTACGCTGTAACCACAACGATACCTGTAGGAAGCCAGCCATCCGCCTTGGCATATGACGGTGAAAGCGGGCAAATGTTCGTGGCAAACTTTAAGTCAAAATCGGTATCCGTCATCGCCACAGAAAACAAATCCGTCATCGCAACCATTCCTTTGGAGGGCGAACCCCAAGGCATATGCTATGCTTCGGGCAAAAAAGAGCTCTACGTGGCCTTTTCTGAAAGCCACCGAGTCGCCGTGATATCCGCTCTGACACCCAATTCAACTATCCCAACCCACGATGATTCTGCTGCGCACCCGCTAATCATAGCTGTTGCCATTTTCCTTACGCTTCTGTCCCTCGCAGCGCTACTCTACAAGCGATTTAAATTGAAACTCACGCCGTCAATAAAAAATTGTTAGACGGTCACAAAAATTTCGTTGCAGCAAATCACTTTCATCAAATAGCAAAATTAGAAAAAAGAAGGTTAGCATGTGTGTTTCGCGTTCTCAACTTGGCGGTGGCGGCGGCGGAGGCGGCGGTGGCTGAGTAGCGGCGGCGAATGCTTGCTTCACTTGGACTACTATGGTTCCCGCCATGCGGTCAGTGTATTTTTGGCGCCTGTCAGGCCCAGGAGTAACAATTCCGATTAACCAGTCCAGTAACAGGAAAAGCCCGAAGATCTTGCTTATGTTGCGAAGGAATGCCTGTCCAAATTGCACTTTGCCGCCATTTATCATCTGCACTTTTAATCCCATTACCCTTTTGCCTATTGTACCGCCAGAGTTCACGTCCATTAATATGAAATAGAGTAGTTGAAGTATACCCAAGATCAAGGGCCAAAGTAGCCAACTCCACCAAGGCGTGTAGTAAACCGGTATGCCCCAATAAATTTCTGGAGGCCAGAGTATTCCTGAAAGTATCCAGTATATTATGTACGCGGGTATGCCGATGATTATGGTGTCAATAATATAAGCGATCAACCGGTAAAGCCAATGAGCAAAGTCAAATCCAGAACTGCTTTCCATTGTCATTTCATTTTTCCTCTAATTTTTTGCTAAATGATGGTTTTTAACACAAGTTATTATTATGGTTTTCCATTGGCGCCGTTCTGCCTCATAGCAGTAACATTACAAGACTTCAACATTCACGGCGCCCTACACGTGTTAAAGCTTATTAAATCATTGATGTTAAGTATCAATAGGTGCCAAAAATTGGAGAAAAATCAAAAAAGCATACCCAAAGACAAATTGATTGGCATGCAAGTTATTGACGCAGAAGGAAACTTGGTCGGCAAAGTTAAAGACGTAAGCTTCGTCATCGGACAGCCAAACATCTCGTTAAGCGTCGAAGACAAAAACGGGCAAACCGCTGACATCTCCTGGGACCGCGTGCAAGGCGCAGCTGACTTCATAGTTCTTAAGCCCAAGCCGCAAGCAGCAGCTACGCCTGAAACTGCAGCACAAACAGCTCAGCCAATCTGCCCAACATGCGGCGGCCCATTAACTTATATTCAGCAGTATAAACGCTGGTACTGCTATAAAGACCAGAAATACGTTTAAACGGCGCTTCCCGCCCTAATCGTGCATGCTTCACGGCTTGCTTACGAGAGTAGCTTAGCGTGCTTAAGCGCTCTCACAGAAATTTTCCCCGAATGCAAAGCCGTTGCAACCAGAACGCCTGCTACACCAGCACTTTTTAGCGCAAGCAAGTCGCCGATGTCTCGCACTCCGCCGCCAACAAACACGTCGCCATGGAAAGCTCTCAGCGCCTCTTCTACGAAGTGCATGTTCACGCCTTCTCCGCTGCCAACCCTTGCCAAGTCCAAGACAATAACTTGTGAAACTCCTGCTTCTTGAAGCATGCGTAAAAGCGTTAATGGCTGCATGTGCGTTGCCGGGTCAAGATGGCTGAGTAGCTGGTTATTCATCAAGTCGAGGCTAACTACCACTTTCTCGTTTCCGAATAAGCGCACAGCGTCAGCCACGAGGCTAATAGCTGGCAAGGTTTCTGTTCCAATGATAATCTTTGAAACATGATTTTCCAGTAGCCGCTTTGCCTTTTCGAGGCTATCCACGCCTGCGTCAACCATAAGCTCCAGTCCAGTTTCGCCAGCGATATTCCGTAAAATTGTGCTGTTCGCTTTCCCGCCTAATATGGCGTCTAGGTCGGCTACGTAAAGCTCGCTGAAACCCAGCCTCTTAAATGCCACGGCGACAGCCAACGGGTCTGTGGAGGCGCATAGGCGGCTTTTGAGAGGTTGATACTCTTCTCTTCTGCCGCGTACTGCGTGAACTACTATGCCGTTGCGAATATCTATAACAGGTATTATCTTCAAGGGTGTCTCCTCTACG
The DNA here is from genome assembly GCA_049718365.1 of Candidatus Bathyarchaeales archaeon. Lineage (GTDB taxonomy): Archaea > Thermoproteota > Bathyarchaeia > Bathyarchaeales > Bathycorpusculaceae > JAOAIV01. Next base: position 298 of record JBNARN010000120.1, on the reverse strand, counting down.
CTGCGGTTGCGCTTGATTATATAGAAAAGTTGCCCCTTATTAGCTGCTTCTGGCTACGGCAACATCCCCGTATAGGGCGCTGGTGACAAAAACTTTAAAGGTTTAGGAATTCCGCTTCAATATGATTAAATTGAAGCTGCTAATAAGCCCAATGAACGAAGCAGAAGCGGCGGAAGCCATCCTCGGAGGCGCCGACATAATTGACGTCAAGAACCCGCGTGAAGGCGCGTTAGGCGCCAACTTCCCATGGGTGATAAAGCGCGTCCGCGAGCTTGCACCAGCAAACGTTAAAGTAAGC
>JBNARN010000119.1:0-3683 GCA_049718365.1 Candidatus Bathyarchaeales archaeon | reverse complement strand
GCATTGCTCTTCACCGCAGCAGACTACTATTTCGCGCATTCCGCTGACGCCTGCGGCTCCTACGACGACGGGTTTCTCCATGCTCATTGCTTCAAGAGCAACTATGCCGAAGGGTTCATAGTGGCTTGGGAAAACTGCCACGTCACAAGCCGCATAATGCCCAATACGCTCTTCTTCGGTGATGAAGTCAAAACAGAATCGGACATGCTCATCTAACCGCATGGTCCTGGTCAAATTCACCAGATACTCTTGTAGATCACCTACGCCTACTATTACTAGCTTTGCGTTGGGAATTTTGGACAAAACATGCGGCATAGCCATAATTAATTTGTCAACGCCTTTTACGCCGACAAGTCTTCCAATAAAAAGAATCATCGTGTCGCCATCTTTGATGCCGTAGCGCTCTCGGATCTTGCGCACTTGCTCGGCAGAAACCGTGGCTGGGTCGTATTTCTGCGGGTCAACTCCGTTATAGCACACGTGAATTTTCTCCTGCGGGAACCCAAGCTGAACTAGCTCATCTTTCATGGCATACGAGACAGTGATAATCATGTCAGCCATTTTGGCGCCTCGGAGCTCAATGTTGCTTACCACGCTTGAGCCATTTCCCAAGGTTCTTCCTTTCTCTGTGGAGTGAACATGGAAAGCCAATGGCAAGCCGCTTTCTTTTTTAACGGTGACGCCGCCTATCACTGAGAGCCAGTCATGAGCCACAACAATATCATATTTCATGCCTTCTTTTTTAATGAGTTCATTGATAAGTTTGGACGCGGTTAAGTAATTATAGACGAGAAGCTTGCCGAATAAATTCAAGCCTCTGCCCCATTTTTTAATGTCCTCCGCGATGACGTCTGGCAGCGAATCCGAAACATCAAGGTGTAATGGGCGGTGGATTTCTATGCCCCGCCAGATTTCTCTTGTCGGCAAAGAGCCTGAGTCATCATTCATCGTGAAAACAGTCACATCATGATCCATGAGGACAAATTTGCGTGTTATTTCAGCAGCGTAAGTTCCCAATCCACCTACAATTTTAGGCGGATACTCGTAAACCAGCACCGCAATCTTCATTCCCTAAGCTCACCGTTTTTACAGTGTAGCATTACAGAGCAGCATACTAAAGCTTTTGCGTATCTCTGCCCAGCAAGCCGATAGGAAATGTTGATTAGCTTGTATGCGCATATACCCTAAAAGGTGTACTGGGGCCATGAGTTTGTCACCTGTTAGATCTGAGATACTAGAGGCTATGTTACTGCTTGATAAGCCTGAAAAACCAGCGGTTATAGCAAAGGAAGCTGGGAAAGATTTTCCATCGGTCATGATGCACATACTATGGCTCACGCGCATGGGGTACTCTGCGTCACCTACAAAAGGTCTTTACGTTATAACGGAACAGGGCAAAAAGGCGCTTGGCTTGTCCGCCATCAGCAGAGAAAAGGCTCAAGAAATACTAGCGCCGTTGCCGCCGGATAAAGCATTTCACTTTTACGCGGGTATAGGGAAACCATTAAACCTCTCTGCACATAGCCTCCGAGATTTCTGCGACAAAATTCTGAAGGTTAACGAGGAATCCATAGAGTTTCATCTGAATCGTGGAGACTTTGAAGCATGGTTCACTTGCCTAGGCGACGGTGAACTTGCGAAAAAAGTAGCCTTGTTAAAAGCAAAGAAAAATGTTGGGGAAGACCTGCGCACAAGGCTTCATGCAATTGTTGAAAATCGCTGCATGGCACTAGCTAACGTTGCTGCACACGCAGTTGCGTCAGTTTAAGTTTGCAGGCCTCTCAGAGAGGTTTGAAGCGTTTTCCAAGTTTTTCCAGAACCTGCTGTATCGTAGTGTACTCCATGTCCTCAGCGCTTAACCGTGCAGGCTCAAATTCACCCATATTCCGCAGCATGCAAGCATTACGCATGGCTTCGCGCCTTGCCAATGCAAACGCTGGGTCATCAAACAAGTCCGCGATCATCGGTTTTCCTTCGTCATCGCATGAAATTCTGCCATTCGCCACTTGAAAGCCTAACGCAACCATTCTGGGCGGCCCATCGAATGCTGTGCATTTTGACGCTTTCAGTCCTACTGGCATGATGGGTCCCCAGTGGCTTCCCCGCATCCAGCCTTGCACAAAATAGCTGTGCATGAAAGGCGCTAAGATTTCGCCTACAGCTGGGAGACCATGCTGCGCGCGTGTGATCATGACTGGGTCATCTTTTCCCACGTATTTCCCAGCTATTAGCGAGAGTTTGCTTACGCTGCTTGCGGCGCAGATTAGGTCATCGCTTGCTCTCCAGACTCGGGAGACCACATATCGCCCCACAGTGCCAATAAGTGCCAACAGATCATACATTTCTTCGGGGCATTTGAGGATTATAGACTTGTTCTCCAGCGTATCTATTACTTCAAATTTGAAGCCGCAAATCATATTTGGATCAATAACAAGGCCTGCGGTGTTCATTGGGTCGGCGAATATGCGGAAGAGCGGGTAATTAAATGAGCCTGCAGAGGTTTTGTCTGCAGCGAAAACCACGATGGGATCAGAGGTTCGTTCCTCGATCTCCATCTCGGCAACGCCGGGGCCCATTCCTCGAATGTTTCCGCTGAAAGCATTCTTCAAAAGGTCTTGACCCGCAGCGTAGAGCTTTAACTGGGCAGCCTTATTCGCGCATTCCTTGAATGTTTCCCAAGCGAGGCCGTGAATTTCCGCGTTTTGCTCGCCTTTTCCATGCACTAAAAGCAGTTCAAGGTCATCTCCAGCGTTGAAAACGTAGAAGCTGTTTATGACGCCGTTTTCTACTGCTTTTCTGAGGTTTTTCTCCGCGATGTCAAAGAGGGGTTTGGGAACAATATAGTGTCCAGCTAAAGAGCCGACATCACACTTGATTAGGGATATTGTAACTTTCGGCAATACCCAACCCTGATTTAAAGCGACAAGCCAATACATTTAAGCTTTTCAGATGTCTCGGGAAAAGTGACCGTAGAAACCATGAAATAATAAGACAAGCATAGTCATTTCTCTGAGTGTGATTGCGGTGAGCGAACTCAGAGTCATTTCCGTGAAGATTCCTGAGGAGATCTATCAAGAGTTGGCGCTGCGCGTTCCGGAAGGCGACAGAAGCGACTTTATCCGTGAAGCCATAATGGAGAAGCTGCAAAAAACGCCTAGGCCTGATAAGCTTCTTGCGTTGGAAAAGCGCATGGACGCAATCGAGCAGCAGCTATCCGAGGTTAAGAAGTATCTTGCAGACTTGGAATTGCTCACATACGAGCATGGGCGGGTTAATCCGCATGCTTTTTGCCTTGATGAAATTGACCACAAAATTATGGATTACCTTATGCATTACAAGGGTGCAACCACGCCGGAACTGGCGGAGTATCTGAAGACGAACAGGTGGCTGGTGTTGAACAGGTTGCGGAAGATGCAGAGAAACTCTAAACGGCAACTGGGCAAAGCGGTAATCGAGTATTACGCGGGAGAAAAGTCTGGAAAGAAAAAGGCTTGGTGGATAAACGAAGAACTAGCACAAGAATAGCTCCTTGGCGTGGTCAAGTTTAAATCCTGTCTGGCGCATTTTGTTTTGGAAGGGTGGGCCCGTAGCCCAGTACGGATTAAGGCGTCGGCCTCCGGGCGCTCTTATGCGAGAGAAAGCCGAAGAACCTGGGTTCAAATCCCAGCGGGCCCGCCACTAAA
>JBNARN010000118.1:3156-3773 GCA_049718365.1 Candidatus Bathyarchaeales archaeon | reverse complement strand
AAAAGGCATAGCCCACGAAATTGACGTATTAGCTAAGGATTCAAAATTGAAATTAAAATTAATAGACAAGGCTGAAGTTGATTTGAAGAAGTCTGCTGGCCCAGCGACCGTTGTTCTTGCGAGTCTTACAGCATCGGAACTTGAAAAGCTTAAAGCAGCGGTTACCAAGCCTGTTAGCATCATTGGCCACTTGTTCTAAAGCCTATTTGGCGCCGTATTCTGCGCTTAAGCGCTTGATGCGCCTTTTAGGTGTCCGCTAATATGGTATGAGTTTACGTGTCACATTAGCAAGTGTTCTACTAGTATTTTGATGCCGATTGCTATTAGAACTATGCCACCTACAACGTGTATTTTGTTTTCAACAAAATTCCCAAGTTTATTGCCGAAACAAAAGCCTCCGAAAGATAAGAGAAAAGTAACTGCGCCAATTACAATAACAGGAATGGTTATGGATGCTTGCAGGAAAGAAAAACTTAGGCCAACGGCTAACGCGTCAATGCTTGTAGCAACTGAAAGAACCAGTAGCGTAGCGGCAGTTAGCCTGTTTTCTTTCTTCTCCTCCGCGTTATCTCTTGCAGAATAGATCATTTTTCCACCTACAAAGGCTAAAAGCCCGA
>JBNARN010000118.1:0-3146 GCA_049718365.1 Candidatus Bathyarchaeales archaeon | reverse complement strand
CCAGCCAGCCCAGTACTGGCATGAAAGTTTGAAAAGCGCCAAAGGAACCCGCCAAAGCTAATCCGGTGGTGTATCTTCGGGTTTGGGTTGCTATGCCATGCGCAATTGACACTGCAAACGCGTCAGTCGCAAGGCCCAGCGCAATCAGGAGAATAGTCGCGGCGTCCACCATGCATCTGCTCGTTTCAGCGGCTTATGGGCAATAAGCCATAATACCTTAAAGGCTTTCGGTTCCTTCTGCCGCAGCGTCTTGGAAAAGGTAATATCCCGAAAAGGCAAGGCAATTTATTGGGGAAGGACCTGTTTGAAGCTGAGTCTGTCTAACGGCATATTTTCGCATCTTCCCTTGGCTGAAAACATCGCTGCTGTCCGAAAGCTTGGGTTAGAAAACTTAGAGTTTAACATGAAATGCGTTGAGAAAGAGGATGATGACTCAGTTTATGTTGCGAAAAAACTGATTGACGCACATGGGTTAAGATGCCTAACGGTTCACGCTGCAAGCCTCCACGTTAAGGATGAAAATGAGATCTCCACGGCTGTTTATTACGGAAAAGTTTCAGCAGATTTTGCCCATACGCTTTCAGCTCCCGTGCTTGTTGTCCACTCAAACATCAACAGGAAATTGCCGTTAGACCTTAGGAAAAAATTCTTGACAAAAATCTTCAGCGAGCTGAAACCTTACGCAGAGAAGCTACGCCTGAAACTGGCGTTAGAGAACCTCTCTTACGCGTCAAGCGGTTTCGGCAAAAACACCGATGAACTAAGAGAAGTCATCTGCGCAATAGATGACGACTCGCTGGGCGTAACCTTAGATTTTTGCCACGCAGAAGCCACAGGGCAAACAACGCGCCTGCTTGACGAATATCACGAGCGCCTATGCAATGTTCACATAAGTAATCGCGCGCACACCCCATTTAAAGCGGAAACACCGAACCTTAAGGCCTTTCTAGGCAAGCTTAAAGATTACGGGTATGATGGGCCGTTAACCATGGAGCTCTCCAGAAAATGCACAATTGAAGAGATTCAGCAAACAAAGACGGTGCTTCAAAAGCTGATTTAATAAGGCGCAACTGCTTACTTTTACACCATGCGACTCGCAATCATGATCGCTGGCGAAATTCTCCTACTAATAGCTTCAGTGCTCATTTTCCGAAGCCTTTGGACACTGCTTGACCAATATTTCGGGCAAGCGCACCTTTGGCTAATGCTAATAATCGGTTTGGCTTTAACCGTTGTAGCTTTGATAATAATAAATTATGAAGTCAAATGCGAACTAAAACAGAAAAAACCAAGTTGAACCGCAAAAACATTAACGAGCAAAGCAGACGCGCATGTTGCAAAGACATCGAGGCTACGCCGCGGGTAACACATGTAAATCCACGATTAATGTATCTGCCCTTAAAATAGGCGCGGGGTGTGGGATTTGAACCCACGCGGCCTTTTGGGCCACAGACTTAGCAGGCCTGCCCCCTACCAGGCTAGGGCAACCCCGCCACGTTTTTCTTCAGCGCACCATGCTCCTTTTTGTTTTGCACATTTTTATTTATTGCCGTTCTATTTACGCTTTCTAAGGCATCTCATGTTTTAAGCGTATTTTTTCAGAAGTATTCCTCGCTTGAGTATGCAAAGCAGGAGCGTATTTGCTGTTTAATCGCGACCATTTTATGCAAGTTTCTCGTGTACGGTCAGGAGAAATCGTTCCGCACTTTCATATTTGGCGGCTATTAGAAATTCATTGCAGAAACCTATAGAGGGTCTATCCGCACAAGTTTGCCGCCAGCGCTGAAGCCTATTAGCCGCCTATTAGCCAATCAATGCAGAAAACAATAGAGGGGGTCTATTTGTCTAATAGTTTGAAAGCCAATTAAAGTGTTTAGCGCAAAAGGTTCTTGGGCAATTTGTGAGTAATTAATCTATATTCGGCTCGATAATTATTTTTAGAGATTCCGCTGCTTCCGCCATCATTCGGAAGCCTTCCGCAGCTTGCTTGATGCTGAACCTATGTGTAATCATACTCGCAACGTTTAACTTCTTTTGAGCAAGAATTGCCAGCGCTTCTTCAAGATCATGTGGTGCAGCGCCGTAGCTGGTTTTCAATGTTATCTCGTTTCGCCAAAATGCAGTTATAGGCACCGGAATCTTCACTGTTGGATCTGGCACAGCAAAGAACAGGACTGTTCCGCCTTTGTCTACGCATTCTAGCGCCGTCAAGGCTGCTTGCGCAGAGCCAGTGCAGATTATAACTTGATCCGCGGGTCTCCCATTGTTTAGTTCCTTTAGCTTCTGCGGAACATTGTCTTTGGCATCTATGGTGTGATGTGCGCCGAACTCTGCTGCTAGCCTCAAGCGATACTGGTTGATGTCTGCTGCCACTATTTTGCTGACGCCTGCATATTTCGCTAACTGCACATGTAATAATCCTGCAATTCCGCTGCCGATGATTAGTAGCGTGTCGTCTTTCCGTATTGCTGCAAGCCTTTGACCGCGGATTACGCATGCCAATGGCTCGATAAAGGTTCCCTCTTCATAAGTCATGTCTGCTGGAAGCTTGTATATGCCATGCTCAACGTTTATCGATGGCACACGAATATACTGTGCGAAGCCTCCTGGGAAATAATTTGTTGTATGCAATGTTTCGCAAGCTGTGTGATGCCCACGCAGGCAGTAATGGCATTTGCCGCATGGCACATGATGCGATACAAAAACGCGCTCGCCGATGCTGTGGCCCGTGACTTTGGCGCCTACTTTCTCGATTATGCCTGTTGCTTCATGACCTAAAACTTTCGGCGCCTTTGGAACCCTATACCATTCGGTAACGTCGCTTCCGCAGATGCCGCAGGCCATAACTTTAACAAGTATTTCGTTCTCCGCGATTTCTGGAATAGGCATCTCTTGAATTCTTACATCTCTATTGTTGTAGTAAACGGCGGCAAGCATGAGTTCACCAAAAAAGGAAGCGGCTACAGTTTGCCCGCTTTCACCTGCTCATATAGGTCGTTGGCTTCTTTTGCCGTGTAGTTTTCATGGATTATTGCGCGGATGGCGCGGATTGCGGCTACAGGATGCTCGGTCTGCCAGATGTTTCTGCCAAGGTTGACGCCTATTGCGCCTTTTTGCATGCCATCATAGACAAAGTTGAAAACTTC
>JBNARN010000117.1:0-3778 GCA_049718365.1 Candidatus Bathyarchaeales archaeon | reverse complement strand
TGGCCAAATGACCGCCTGTGTCGGACAGCAGTCAGTGCGAGGCAAAAGAATACTTCGAGGATACATTGGAAGAGCCTTACCACACTTTGTTGAGGGTGATCCTAGCCCCCGAGCAAGAGGCTTCGTGTACTCCTCTTATCAAAATGGATTAGACGCAATTGAATTCTTCTTCCACGCGATGGGTGGCAGGGAAGGCCTAGTGGACACTGCGGTCAGAACGCAGCAGAGCGGTTATATGCAGCGTAGGCTCATCAACGCGTTAGAGCATATTCGCTTAGAATACGACGGCACCGTGCGAAACTCTGCGGGAGACATAATCCAATTCCGGTACGGTGAAGACGGCGTAGACCCCGCAAAGAGCGACCATGGCAAAGCCGTGAACGTTAGCCGCCTTATTGATCAGATAAAAATCGCGGAAGAAGAAGGCACGCCCGCCTCAGCTGAATACATTGAAAAGCAGCTGGAAACTGTTAAAGAGCAGCTCACGCCGATGCTCGTAGAGCAACTTAGGCAGAATTTAGCTAAAGCTAAGCTCAGCAAGGAAGGCGTAGAAAAAGCCGTCAAGTTGACCGCTGAACAGTACAAGCGGGCGTTGATGGAGCCGGGCGAGGCAGTAGGCATAGTTGCAGCCCAGTCAATAGGCGAACCTGGCACGCAGATGACGCTTAGAACATTCCACTATGCAGGTGTCAAAGAGCAAAACGTAACCTTAGGGCTGCCGCGGCTGATCGAGATAGTTGATGCCCGACGCATACCTTCAACGCCGATTATGACTATATACTTGGCGCCGGAGTACCGTAAAAGCCGAGAGGGCGCTGTTGAGATTGCACGCAAAATTATCTATACGAGTCTGGAAAACATTGCCTCTGCTATTTACGAGGATGCAGTGAACGAGGAGATAGTGATTGAGTTGAACAAGGCTATGATGGAAGACAGAGGGATAACTATGGAGGAACTTGAAGAGCGGCTGCAACTGCAAAATGCCACTGTAAAGGTGGAAGAAAACGCTGTCCACATCAAACCCAAAAAGGCCGATGTCCTCAAGAAGATGCTAAGCAAGATTCCCGCGTTGCATATTAAAGGTGTGCCAGAGATAAAGCGTGTTTTGGTAACTGAAGAGCACGGTGAATGGGTTATACGTACAGACGGCTCAAACTTGGCAAAAGTTTTAGAAATCAGTGGCGTGGATACTTCTCGGACAACAACAAATAATATTCATGAGATAGCTAAAACTCTTGGCATCGAAGCGGCAAGAAACGCTTTGATCAAAGAAGCCGCAAGCGTGTTGGAAGAGCAAGGTTTAGACGTCGATGTGCGGCACGTCATGCTTGTTGCGGATATGATGACTGCAACTGGCGAGGTGCAGCAGATCGGCAGGCACGGCATCAGCGGCAAGAAAGCCAGCGTATTGGCTAGGGCTGCTTTTGAGATTACTGTTCCCAACATTGTCGAGGCAGCTATAAAAGGTGAATCAGACCCGCTGGAGGGTGTAACAGAGAACGTGATTGTTGGTCAATCAATTCCGATTGGCACTGGTTTAGTTGAGCTTTATATGACTACGTTTGAAAAGCAAGAAAAGGAAGGAGGTAAAACAGAAGTATGATAGACATAGATAAGGCAATAGCTTTAGCGGTGAAAACCGGCAAGGTCTCTTTCGGCGCGAATATGGCTTTGCAGAACGCTAAGACTGGAAAGGCAAAGATGATAATTTTGGCTGCTAATTATCCAAAAGACATAAAAGAGCAAGTTGAATACTATGGTAAAATCTCCAAGGTTCCTGTTATGACATATAAAGGTGCTGCCATGGATTTGGCTAAAGTCTGCAATAAACCGTTTGTTGTATCAGCGCTAAGTATAAGAGAGGCAGGCGATTCAGAGATTCTTAAAGTTATTGGCAGTAATGAAATGCAAGAGTTTACTGGAGGAAATTGATGACAAGCGGCATTAAATTTACATGTGATGAGATGCGCTACATCGCGTTGTTTGAAAGCATAAGCGGTGCTTCCGTTAAAGACTGCATAATTGACGAGGAACAGGGACGCGCCATATTCATTGTGAATCAAGGTCAAGTTGGCGTTGCCATCGGCAAAGGCGGAAGAAACATTCACACGCTGGAAAGGATGACTGGGAAAAAACACGAAATAATTGAGTATTCAGATGATGCTGTTCAGTTCATTAAGAATGCTTTGAAGCCTGCGACTGTCAAAGAAGTGCGTATAACCGAGAGGATGGACGGCAAAAAGATGGCTGTTGTAACTGTTAACCCGAAGGATAAAGGCGTTGCCATCGGCAAAAACGGCAAAAACGCGGAGCGCTTACGCTTTTTAGTGAAAAGATATTTTGACATTCAAAACGTGAGCATAACCTAAACCGCAACTAACTGAGCGGTTATTAGGTTTCAATGGTCTTTTCTTTTTCATTACCCTTTTTTCGAGTGGGCACCATAGTTAACCGAAATGTTTTCGGAAAACTTCCTGAATCTGATGTGGTCCTTCAAGCACGAATACGTCTTCCATGCGCTTTAGCTTCTCAACTTGCTCCACTTCTTCTCGGCGAACTCTGAGCTTCATTTCTTTGCCATTTGGCAGTTTTGTTGATACTGTGCCTACCTTGTAATCTGTTGGTGCAATGTAAACGGGCACGAACGCTTTCAAGCTCATTATAGCCGCGTTTGTAAGTAATGTGTCGCCTATGCTGTTAGCGATTTTGGAAACAGTATTAGACGTAGCAGGCGCAATTAGCAGAAACTCGTATTTGCGCATCTGCATCCACGCCGCTAGAAAAGGCGCGTTAGAATTAAGTTCCACAGAGACTTTTTGGAAACTTCGCCTCAAATCCTCTTCAAGCTTATAGTATTTCAGCACGAGTTCAGCGGCTTTGGAGAGAAAAACATGAATCTCCACGGTCTCTGCGTATTCCTTTTGTATTTTTTTCATTGCCTCTATGAACTCGGCGATTTTGTCGCCTGCACCAGTTATCCCCCAAGCAACCTTTCTCTTTTTCTTCTTCTCCTGCTCAGCCATCTTTTCACAGCTCCTTATTTTTCTTCATATTTTTAAGGAAGTCAGCGAATTTTTTCACTGTTTTCCGTAGGCTTCTGAAGCCTTCCTCATCATTTTTTACGCCTTCTAACGTGTCTTTCGTCCAGAATGTCGCGCCTAGGTTAGCGCCGAAATAGCCGCCGCTGACGGGTATTATGCCATTTAGAATGAAGAAGGTGTGAATCTGCAGCAACGCGAGCTCTTGCCCGCCTGCTCGGTCGCCACCAACCGCAATGCCCATTCCGATTTTTCCTTTGAAAATATTTTCGTCTGAAGCTACCGCAGCACGTGTTCTATCCATAATAGCTTTGATTTGGGCGCTTACGCCGCCGTTATATACGGGCGTGGCTAAAATTATGCCCTTTGCCTCCGTAAGTAGCACATAAAGCTCCTGCATGTCGTCCTGTATTACGCACTGCTTTTCTACGAGGCAATAATCGCAATGTGTGCAGAAGCCGATTTCTTTGCCTCTGACAGTCCAAAGTTTGGTCTCAAAACCTTTTTCCTCCAAAATGCGTAGCGCTTCCGAAAGAACATATTCAGTGGCTTGTTGACGTGGACTGCCACAAATCCCAAGAACCTTCATACTCATCAAGAAACACCTACACAGTTGTATACATTAAACTTTACTAATTTTTGGACAAATGCAATTACTGTAATTTATCCAGCAGAAGAGTCGCCGCGTGAAACGAAAGGTTCTTAAGCCATTAGGCATTTTTCTACACGGCAAGAAAACG
>JBNARN010000116.1:2153-3876 GCA_049718365.1 Candidatus Bathyarchaeales archaeon | reverse complement strand
TCCGCAACACGTTAAAGCCGCCAAGATTTTGGAAAAGAACGGTGTAGAAATCCGTGCAGGCGACCTGATTAGCTTCGTTAAAACCGTGCGGGAGCCTCATGTGAAACCCGTAGAGCTGGCGACAAACAACGAAGTTGACGTGGACAAATACGTGGCTTATTTACAATCAACTTTCGAGCAAGTGCTGGATGCATTGGGCTTAAGCTTCGACGAAATCATCGGACTAACCAAACTGGAAAGCTTTCTCGGTTAACAACAAACGATTTCTTAATGAAGCGTGTTTGCCAATTAGCACTTACCCACTTGGCAATTACGCCTAAAATGGCTCTCAACTCCAGCCGCCTACCACATGTTACGGCTCGGCTGGACTTGCCCTCTTCGCCAAAACGCTTTGAAAGATGGCGCGCATTTTCATGGCGTCCACATCCAAAAGCGGCGTTTCGCATATAATAACCGGGCGCATCTTAAACTCGGCTATAACCTCTGCCAGCATCTCAAATTCTGGGCCATACCTTTTCTCGTCTAGCACATGGTGGCGTCTTTCACCCTTATCCCGGTATTCAATTCTGCTGAAGTGGCAATGCATGTTCCTCGCGGCTTCTGTGCCCAACCTTCTCTCGACTTCTTCGATTACGGCGCGGAAATCATCTGCTTTCCTGAACCGCCCCTGATGCCTCGCGTGCAGATGCGACCAGTCGATAACTGGCTGCGTCTGCTCAACCTCTTCACAAATCGTCAAGATTTCATCTAACGTGCCAACTTGAAAAATGCGGCCCATGGTTTCAGGACCCAACTTCACATCTTTAATGCCCATGCCGCTTAAGGTCGCGGCAACATCTTTCAATGCTTCAACGCAGGTTCTAAACGCGTAGCTTTTTTCCATGTGCCCATAAAATCCGGGATGAAAAACCAAAATGTAAGCGCCCATCCACTGCGCCGCGGTTGCACAGGCAATTAAGCGCCTTTTGCTTGCTTCCACAACCTCTTTTTTGCCGCAGAGATTAACATAATAGGAGCCGTGAACACTAAGCAAAACATCATTCTTTTTGGCTTCTGCGCCGAGATTCTCCGCGTCTTCCCGCTTGAGCTGCGGAGCTTGCCCCCAGCGAACCGCTTGATACTCAAAGGCGTCGAGTCCTTCTTCGCGCAGAAGCTTGGGGACATCAGCCAATTCTGCGCCGAAAATTTTGAAGAGCGGCGGGATTCCAGCTGGGCCAAAACGTGGGTTATCAGCCATTTAGGCTCCCTTTTTTCTCCTTGCGTTTACAGTTGGATACTGGCTTCGCATTAAAAAAGCTGCCTCCGTGAAACGCGATAGCCCTTTTGCTATATAAGTCGCCACCAAATATTATCTTAAGCCAAGCGCCATCCATTTTTCGCAGTCATGAAAAGTGTTTAATTCTTAAAGTAAACTGTGGCATGCGTAAAAGTAATATTTGCAAATTCAACAAAATATTAGAGTGATAAAGATTTAATTTAGGCTAAACAAAAGGTTCAGCAGAAGAGATAGAATAAAATGCAAAATACCGAAAAAAAAGAGGCGCCCACACTATATAAGGATCGTAACGTGCAAATTTTGTTAAGCAAGTTTCTGAACGGGAAATTTGAAAGTCTTGAACCCGTTTACGACCCAAAAACTGGTTACCATTATCCAGTGGTGGAATCCATCGTAGGTGACAAGGCGCAAGCTGAGCCTTTCTTAAACAAGCTTTACGCTGCTGGA
>JBNARN010000116.1:0-2143 GCA_049718365.1 Candidatus Bathyarchaeales archaeon | reverse complement strand
CACATGTGACGAGTGCGGCAAAAGCTTCGACATTCCCGTAGTTATCAATTTCTGCAGGAACTGCCATGAAAATTCCACATTTGAAGACTGCGTCATCAAAGACGTGTACGCATATACAATAACGGAGAATGTCAAAGCGGAATCTTTCTTAAACTGGTTTGTCATCGCCACCATAAGGGACATTCTTGCAGAAAAGGGTTTAACAGTGGAAAGCCCTGCGATTCTTAAAGGCAAATCAGGAGCAAATCACTCTTTCGACATAGCTGCCTACAAAGGCTCTGAGCAGAAGAAGATGCTGGTGCTTGATTTAGCAACTACGGCTGAAAAGGTTGTGTCTGAGCAGCCAGTTATTGCCTTATTCGCAAAAATATTCGATGTTACGCCTGAAAAAGCCTATTTGATTGCAATTCCGAAACTGAGCGAAAACGGAAAAAGAATGGCTGAATTATACAAAATCAATGCTATAGAGGCAGAAAATCAAGAGGAAGCTGTATCCGCGTTTAAAAAAAGCCTTGAACTTTAATCTGCTGAGAAAACAGCCACGTTTCCTCTTTCAGTAACAACTTTTACCAGATAGGTGTCTTGCGTTATTGTTATGTCTGTGCGGAGATATGTCGCGGCTTCCCCAGAGTTAAGGAACAAGTCCACATCATAACGCTGATGCGTTGTCGAGCTTACTACCCATATTGCCACAATGCGAACGCTTGTGGGACCCGCGTTTTTCATGTCTAAAAGTGTGCCATTGATTATTGCCCTTACCGCAAGGAAGTCTATTTCAACCACGGTTTGATTTGCGCCCGTGCCCCCATCAAAAAATTCTAAGCGGGCAACGCCGTTTTCGTTTACGTAATCCGCCCAATCCGCCGTCACCGCTATGGCGTATTCATTCCACTCGCCGAGTGTCGGCTGGCTTCCAGCGGTAAAGTTGAAGCCGACATCGCTGAAAGCGGCTGCACTCCAGTTATAGGCTCGCAAAAACCATTTTTCCGATGCTTCTGTAACGTTATATTTTATTAGTATTTCAATTCCTTGAATGTACTCACGTGGGTAAGTTTCCAAATCTAATGCAAAATCATTGCTGATATTAAGGCGGTAAACATCAGAGAGTGTTGGTTTAAATTCCACCCAGTCGACCTGCATTTCAAACTGTGTGTGGGTGATTTTGGTTCCTGTGATTTTTATTTTCCAGTTTCCGTTGGCATCTCGGAAGTCTGTGGGAGTGGCAGTTATAGTCTGATCTTTGATAATTTTAGTTTGCCCAATCGTGTCGGTTATGTAGCCATTTCCGCTTGCCTGATACTGACCTAACTTGTAATTGTATAATTGAAGCGTTGTTGTTACATCTGGAACTGTAAAGGATAAGGCTACTGCCCATTGAAGTTGTGTCCATTTTTCAGTATTAGAACTTCCCGACAGCTCAATTGTGCATGTGAAGGTTGGCACTCCAAAATTAGCAAACTCCAACTCGAAACACTCATACGTTATCACTGTGGTGCTTGCTGAAATGATGCTTGAGCCTAAAACAGTTAATGCTGAGCCATCCCAGCTTATGGCGCCCAAATCAAAGGCTGTGTTCTCGAGAACTAAGCCGAGTATCATCGTGTCGCCGGCGACGTTTCGGGGATTGGTTCTCAGCTGAATCCACGGGTGAGTGTTGCCTGCGCCGCCCATTGCAACGTTTTGCTGCGTGCTCCATGTGTTTGGCGCCGTGAATGTTTTATATGCTATTTGCCCAGCGGTGGTTCCCCAGACAAGCAAGCCTTTCCCTCCTGATGGTTCCCAAGCGAAATCGGCGCATCGTCTAGCGTTAGTGTCGGTTTCGTCATCGTGCTCTGTGTGGACTGTCCATGCGCTGCCGTTCCAGTAGGCCGTGTTAAGGTCTGCTCCGCCGTCGACTACAAGAAATAGCAGGTCATCCGATGCAGGATCAGCTTTCAAAGTTACCCAGTAGCCAATTCCTCCTGTGTCCGTTATTGTTAGAAGCGTTGCCGCGCTTAAGGTTACGCCGTTCCAAGTTCTATAGTAGAAACGATTGCTTACAGAGTCCGCCCAGATGAACATGGCTTCTCCAGTGGTCTGCTCATACTCGACGGCTATGCACTCGCGTGTTGACGTCGCCGCGGTGGCGTCCCAGACTGCTGTT
>JBNARN010000115.1:0-3915 GCA_049718365.1 Candidatus Bathyarchaeales archaeon | reverse complement strand
ATCTCCTAATAGTTGTCCAAGCGGTCTTGCTTGCCTTAGCCGCATTCTTCATCAGAACCTTAGGCGCCACTTACGTCGGCATTGTAGGCGGCATCTTGACCTCGCTGGCAAGACCTGCTTTAGGCCCGCTTACATTTTTCTTCACGTTCCTATTCGGTTTCTTGGTAGACATAACCTTCCACGCATTCAAAGTTACATCAAGTTCTGCGGAAGTAAATCGCGACAGAACCGTGCTCGCAATGGCGCTGAACACTGCATTGATCGCGTTTTTAAGCTATTACATAAGCACCCTTCTGTTTAAGTGGCTCCCGCTAGACGCCATGTGGGCGGCGCTTATGGTGTTTCTAGGCACAGGTAGCGGCATCTCCGCTGGATACGCGGCAGCCTACCTTTGGAACAAATACTTGAAAAACGTTAGATCCATCACGTAAATGCGCCAGCAGACTGCGTTATAAGCAGATTGGAAATGATATATCGCATATTGAAATACCCTTTTTAAATTCCGCTTTCTTCTAAGACGCGAGTAAGGAAGGGGGAGTGCTGCTTACGAGGCTTTTCCGCAGGAAGTGTAGCGCAGTAGCTAAGTGGCGTGAGCGTGCGCGGATGATAGATCCCAAAAAGACCCGGTTAACTATAATTAGAACGAAAGACGCCAAGCAGCAGCTTCCTTCGTGGGTTTACAAAAAATATGCGCCGCAGTATTTAGCAAAGGTGGAGTAGAGCAGCAAAAATTCTGGTTCAGCAATGTAAGGAATTTAGTGCTTATATTTTTCTTTTATTTTCTCGTCCGCTATTTTAGCGATTAAAGCATTTGAAATTAAAACATATTTAACGCCTGTGAGCTCCGCTAGCTCAGCAGGCTTCTGATCCTGCGTCACGAGAATTAAACCGTTCTTTCCAGCATACTCAACTATGTCTTTATCTTTGGCTGAGCGTAAGCCGGCTTCCTGAGCTGTTAAAACCTCGTAGCCCAGCGTCTCAAAGTATTCTTTTAATCCTGCGTACATCTCGTCAAGCAGCAGCTTCATCTTTTGCACCCTTCTTGGAGGCTTAATCTTGAATTTTCGGGTATTTAGCTGTTTATTCTCCAATTTAGCAGGCTGTTCTAAAATTTAGTACAGAGTGTTCTAAAAAATAGCAATATAGCCTTGAAACGTGCTATTCTTAAGCGCGGAATCGCAGGTGTCTGGTTTGAATAAACTCTGCATCTTTGTTATTTCGGCAGTGGCAATCGCCTTATCCGTTGGCATGATAAATGCCTTCTACAGTCTCAGCTCACGTCAAGTTATCACAGAAAATTTTGAGCAGCTGCTTGGCGACGAAGACTTTGGAGAATGGGCTGCAAATAGTCATGTCCCATTTGACCCTAACCGTCCCGGTAACACTGTGGAATGGCATATAAGGCGTGCATCAAACGTTTCTCGCTCAGGCATGTACTCCGCAGAGTTTTTCATTGATGGCAAGCAGGATGACGGCACCATCTGGCTGGAGAGAAAAATAAACGTGACAGCGAATGCACAGCTGCGTGTCAGCGTGTCTTTTTGGCTGTATAGCGAGCAGGAAAGCTTTAACACCATTGCAGCGGTGGTTGCGTATGCTGGAACCACTAAACCCACTGTTGAAGAAGATTTTGCCGTCGTGGGCACCGCGAATGAGGCTGCAGGATGGAAAAAATACGTTTACACTTCAACTTTGAACACGGATTCAAGTGGCGAAGTGTGGGTTGCCTTTGGTATTTCAGTGCGGTGGGAGACTTACATGACCTATTATATAGATGACGTAAAAATAGAAGTGGTCTAAGCTTAAGCTCAGTCTATGAGGAGCAACGCGAAAGTCTCAGGGTTCTTTTCAAATGGAAACTTGACTTCAATGCCCGCGTTCTTCGCTGTTGCCCTAACGTTCACGCCGACCGCATCTTCCGAATAGCGCGCTTTTGTTGGGTGCACGCATTTGCTTCTGTCCAGCGTGCATTTTTCGCATAGCTGGCAATAACCTGAAATTAACCCTAAAGCTAGCGGATAGCCCTTGTTCATAGCGGCCTTCTCAAGGTCAAGCACTAAAGATAGAATTTTCAGCTTGTCCTCTTTCCAGTCAGCCCAGAACTTCTGCAGTTTCTCTTTAATATCCTCTGGAATGGCTGGGTCGTTTTCAGCTTTTGAAAAATACTTTGATAATTCTGGTGTGGCTGTTGCGCATGATTTAAACTTCATGAACAAGGCGTAGCGGTATTCTTTCACGATTTTTCGGAATTCCTCAGCAGTAGGCGTATAAGGCGGGCACATCAATGTTTTCCCATAATTTGGGCAGCCAACTTTACATTTGAGCACTATTCTGTCCTCCACGACAATTTTGTCTGTTGTGATTATTTTTGCGGCAACTGCACCATTTTCCAAGGCGGCTTTTCTGAGAAACTCAAATTGTTCAAGCTCGCTTTGAGACGCCATTAACATTCACCAGTCCTCTGCTCTGGTATTTCCAAATTGATATAAACATTTAGCAACCAAATTTCAAAAATCCCACTTGACTTGAAGCGTATGTGTTGGCTATATTTTACTGCGCAGCATTAATATTGCCAGATGACTTGTGAAGCCTAAAAAATAATATAGGTCATCTTAACTTGTTAAGCTGGGTGCCGTCAGCATCAAAAGCAAAATCAGCAGTATAGGCTACGTTAACAAAATCCGAGATAACATCCTGAGCATTCCGCGAAAAAGTCTTTCCCCCCTTTATGAAGCGTTGAAAGCAGCGGACTGCGTTGTTTGCGCGGGCTCAGGCAGGTCGCTTCACTCGTTAAACGCGGCTATGAGCCAAATTGCCCTCAGCCAGCTAGGCTGGAGAAACAAGGTAGTAATAACTCCTGATGACCCTGGCTTTCCAGGCAAAAGCATGTACGACGCCGCAGCAGATCTTGAGCGACGCTATAAGAAGACGTTGCTTCTGATAAATTCTGGCAGCGGCTATTCCGATGATCCGCTGGTGATGGCGCAGGATTTGGCGCGCTATATTGAAGAAAAGAAAACCTCCAAGTTCACAATCGGCCTGTTAACGTCGAATTTAGAGTCGCCGTTGGCTCAGATAACCCAGCAGTATGGTCATGTAGTGCAGGTTAAGGGCCGAGGGAAATCCAAGCCCTCGTTTGAGTATAGCGAGACCGGCATGATGGGCGACATATTCGAGTTAGGCACGCTTCTGCTGCTGTGCATGATGATCGAGGCTATCTTCAGAAATTTGGAGGCAGATGATGTTTTAACGCTCTGCGCAGATGAGTTTGAAAAAATAGGCGCCCTGATTGACGCGAATGTTCAGTCGGAAACCTACACTCAGCTGGTGGATTTGCTGGAAAAAAGAACCAACGTGTTCTTAGGCGGAAAAGGCACAGCGAATGAAATCGCCAAGATGACGGGCATAAGGCTGTTCCACATTAAAAGCTTCCTAGGCGATAACGTCTATGTTACCCGAGGCGTCAATACACCGCACCCAAGAGCAGGCGACCTTGAAATCCTAATATCCTATACAGGCGAAACTAAGCCTGTCATAAACTGGGCTGAAGTAATGCAGAAATTCAACGGCACCGTGCTGGCCATAACCGGCGTAAAAGGCTCAACCTTAGCTAAGAAAGCTGACTTACGAATAATCTTAGAAGAAGAAGTGAAGCCTGGAACACCAAGGCGGTTCTACACGCGTGCCGCCTACGTTTTAAGCCCTTTGCCTGTCAAGCTGGCTGAAAGGCTTGGGCAAAGAGGGTTGAAGCTTCCAGAGTACATAATCAGCTGGTATCACTCGGTAACGCAATAGCCTGAAAGCTTCGCTGTATGTGAAGTTGCGGCGGTCAATAGCCTACTGATTTAAATCCTAAATTAGCTATTGAGAAGTAGCTGACTGAGCATGAATCTGCTGGAAACCGTCATATTGGGC
>JBNARN010000114.1:0-3936 GCA_049718365.1 Candidatus Bathyarchaeales archaeon | reverse complement strand
GCCGATTAAGCCTACCTCAACAGGATAATTCTTCGCAATCATCTTCATGTTAATGTCAATCTGCACCATCCGCTTCTCAGGAATCCGCGTCAAATCCGAGAAAGAGCAGCCAATCACGATTAGCAAGTCGGCCTTGCGAACAAGTGTTGCCGCAGCCGTTGACGCAATGCTGCCGTGGCAGCCTGCGCATAACGCGTGATCCTCGTCAATTACGCCTTTAGCGCGGAACGTGGTTACTATGGGCGCAGAAATTTTTGACGCCAACTTCAGAAGCTTGGTTCCCTGCCCCCTAGCGCCGAAACCCGCAATTATCACGGGCCGTTCTGCCTGATCAATTACTCGCGCAGCCTTCTCAACAAGCGCCTCTTCCTGCCCAAACGCCAGATTCGGCATCCGCCCTTGCAACGGCAAAATCGGCGCGTCATAAGGAAGCTTCTGCACATCACTGGGAACACCAATATGCGCAACGCCACGATCCAGCAGCGCATGCCTAATAGCCAAGGTAGCCAGCATGGTGGTTTGCTCTTCAGACATCAAAATTTTGTTAAAAACGCATATGGGCTCAAAGAAGGAGTACTGATCAATCTCCTGCACCGAGCCGGGCCCAATGAGTTGCCGCGCCACCAGCCCGGTAAGTGCCAAAACAGGCGAATGATCCAAACTCGCGTCATACAAGCCTGTAGCAAGATTAGTTGCGCCTGGCCCTGAAACGCCTAAGCAAGCGGCGACGTGCCCGGTAAGCTTCCCGTAGGCTGAAGCCATAAAAGCCGCGGTTTGCTCATGCCGAACCTGTATGTATTGGATCTTACTGTTCTTTCTTATGGCGTCAACTATGCCTAAAGTAGAAGTCCCGGGAATCCCAAAAACGTATCGAACTCCCCACTCTGCGATTTGAGCTATTAGAACATCCGAAACAGTATGCGCCCTTTTTTCTTCAGCGGTTTCTTCCGCCAAAAGCACGAAAACGCTTTTTGGCGCGCCGCAGACTGGACACACCCATTCCTTTGGCAAGTCGCTGAACTTCACTTTTTCTTTAGTTTCATCATAAACATAATTGCAGACAGTGCACCTAAACTTTGCCATACGAAAACCCCTGATTTTACAATCGCTTCATTGGTGCTTGAGGCTTATCTGTTTTTCTAGATTTCATTTCCAATCATTGTGTGCCTCGAAAATAGAAGAAACGTGAAGCTATACTGCGCGGTTGTATTGGGCCAAATCCCATTTAGCTTAAAGCAACAAGATAGCCGAAGAGTTTTTGGCATGTACATGAAAAAAGGGTTTACGATGGCTGTTGCTCTTCTTTGAAGCGCACTTTGATTCCACCGATTCTCGGCGCGAGGAAATTGTACAAAGCCGCACATAATGCGCCTTGGATGAGACCGCCAATGAAGCCGATAATGGGCATTATTATCAAGGCAGCTAAACCAAAAATGAAGCGAAACAAAGCAAGGCCAATCGCGGTTGAGGCGGTGCTCGGGATCATGGAGTATATCGTGCCGAAGAATAAGGCATAGAAGATGCCTAGTATCAAGCCGATTACTGCGTTTATGCAAGCCAGCATCAAAGCGAACGGCATGACAGGTATGGACTGTATTGTTTTCTCAGTCATGCGTAACACTTAGGAGCCCCTATTGTCTTGACTGAATATAAAATTTCTGTGTTAAATTTAATCGCCAAATTTTTAAATTGGAAGCCTCTTAACATAAGATGTTTCTAGGTGCTTGAAATGGGGAAATCTGTTCAGAAATATTTGTTAATGATCAAATTGAGCCCCAACATGGCTGCTAAACTTTATGAGCCATTAATGGAGTTTGATGAAAATCCAGTTGAGGGCGTCAAACTTGAGGAAGCCTATCAAGTTTTCGGCCAATGGGACTTTGCAATTCTTTTCCAAGCAGACACAAACGAAAGAGCCTTGCGTTTCGTTTCTGACAAAATCCGCTTAATCGATGGAGTACTTGAAACCTTCACCATACCCATCGTGCCAATAAAGAATTACCGAAAATGACAAAGCCGAATCTGCATCGCCTCTTTTTTACAAATTTAAAAGCGCCTATTCTGGGACGCATTTTCATTTTCCTGAAACAATAACTGAGCCAGCGCGAAAGATTGCCGAATCATTCATAAATCGCTCCGCGCTAATTAACCCGTTTGAGAGGAGAGGTAAGCGTGGAAAGCTGGGAGCTAATCATAATCGGTGCTGGCGCTGCCGGATTATCTGCGGGAATCTACGGTGCGAGAAGCGGACTGAAAACTTTGATTATAGAGGAGAAAATGGCTGGCGGCGCAACCTCAGACGCGCCAGTAATAGAGAATTATCCAGGCTTTTTACAGATTGGCGGCAGTGAACTTGCGGAGAAAATGCTGCTCCACTGCAGGAAAGCAGGTGCCGTCATCCGCGAACTTGAGTTTGTGACAGCGCTAGACCTTAAAGGCGAGCGTAAAATCGTTAAAACCGCCAGAGCTGCCTACGAAGCCGATGCAATCGTTATCGCTACAGGTTCGCATTACCGCGAGATCGGCGTCAAGGGCGAGAAAGAATTTCGTGGAAGAGGCGTAAGCTACTGCGGCGTCTGCGATGGACCATTGTTTAAGGGCAAAAAAGTGCTCGTTGTTGGAGGCGGCAATTCCGCGGTCACGACGGCGCTTTACCTTTCCGGGATAGTTGCCGAAGTGTTTTTGGCGCATCGTAGAGACGCTTTCCGAGCTGAAGAAGCGCTTGTAAAAGATTTGGCTTCAAAAAAGAACGTGCAGGTTTTCTTAAACACTGAAGTCAAAGAGATAAAAGGTGAAAAGTTCGTTACCGGCGTGTTGCTTTTTGACAAGAAGACAAGCGAAACAAAGGAGTTAGCGGTTAACGCAGTTTTCGTTCAAGTTGGCGAAGCGCCTAACAGTCAAATCGCCCGAGAGGCCGGCGTGGAGGTTGACGATGAGGGCTACATCAAAATCGACATTTTTCAGCGAACCAACATTCCCGGAGTTTATGCCGCTGGCGACGTGACTAATCATCCTGTCAAGCAAGTTGGCACAGCAGTCGGCCAAGGCATCACTGCAGCGCTCTCGGCATATGGATACATTCGACGACCATATTACCGAAAATAAAGGGAAAACATTATATCATCCAAAAACGCTTTTCATGCTTCCATAAGCCTAAGCGCAGAAGCTTTATGGCTGAAGTGCGCTTTGGCATGAGAGGTTTCCAGAATGAGCGAAAAATGTTTCGCTGCGGTAGAAATCAACCAAGATTTGTGTAGTAGATGTTGTGTTTGCCATTCGATTTGTCCCTTTGAAGCTATAAACTATGACCGAGAAAAAGACCGAGTGGAAATTGACATACAAAAGTGCCAAGTGTGCGGAATATGCGCCAGTGCTTGCCCGGTTGCTGCAATAGAAATTGCCTACTACGATTACGAGCAACTTGTCAATTACGTTGAATGCACAAGAAAGAAAACAGGTAGTGACACGCTGGTTTTGATGTGCCGCGGAAACTCGCCCTCAACATGCGAAATAGAAGAAATCCTTGCGGATCAAGGCTTGAACATCAAAAATTATGTTCCACTGCGGCTACCCTGCTCAGGCAGAGTTCCCACCGACTTCATTTTCAAAACCTTAAGCTCAGGAGTAAAGAACATTGTTTCAATTCAATGCGAAGACAAGTTCTGCCGCTACAAAGAAGGCACAAAAATTAATGCACGCCGCTTCCAACTAAGCAAAAACGTTCTGAAACAGTTAGGATTCGACGAAAACGTTTTGACAGTTGTGAAGTACTCGAGGAAAGCAGTTTACAAAACTGAAGAATGCGTAGGCTGCGACAAATGTGTCTTCATATGCCCCTACAACGCAATAAAGGCCGAGCCGTTCTCCACACCAAGAATCGTCTACGAGGACTGTGTAGGCTGCGGCGCATGCGCGCTTGTATGCCCCCACAAAGCC
>JBNARN010000113.1:0-4010 GCA_049718365.1 Candidatus Bathyarchaeales archaeon | reverse complement strand
GAGAAGGAGCACGCAGACGCAAAAATTGCTTTGAATTATACTAATCCGTTGGAGTTGCTGGTGGCGACTATGCTTTCTGCGCAATGCACTGACGAACGCGTTAACATGGTAACAAAAGCGTTATTCAAGAAATACAAGCGTGCAGAAGACTACGCCCAAGCAGATTTAAAGGAACTGGAGCAGGATATAAAATCCACAGGCTTTTACCGTAACAAGGCAAGGAATCTGAAAAAATGCTGCCAAATACTGGTTGAAAAGCACGATTCACAAGTGCCGAAGACAATGGCGGAGTTGCTTGAGCTGCCAGGCGTTGCACGGAAAACAGCCAACATTGTCTTGTCTAACGCTTTTGGCGTCGTGGAGGGCATAGCGGTGGATACGCATATCCGCAGACTTGCTCAGCGGCTTGGCTTATCTGATACTGATGATCCTGATAAAATTGAAAGAGACTTGATGAGTATTGTTCCGCGAGACAAGTGGGCGCGCATCACGGACTTGCTGATTTTTCATGGCAGGCGCGTGTGCGCAGCAAAGAAGCCTGATTGCCCCAAATGTGTGTTAAACAAGATTTGCCCTTCAGCCTTCACCTTCAGCTGAAAACATCAGGAATTTATAAGCAACAAGCGTTTATTACCATATGAGGATTTTGAAATGGTTGCTGCACTAAAGGTTGGGGATAAGGCACCTAACTTCACATTACCCGATACACATCTGAAACCGGTAAGCTTAAAAGATTTCATAGGCCGTAAGGTAGTTTTAGCCTTCTTTGTAGGCGCCTTTACTTCGGTCTGCACCAAGGAAATGTGTGCTTTCCGTGATGCAATGGCCAGATTAATCAACCTAAAAGCGCAGGTTATAGGTATAAGCGTTAACGACCCTTTCTCTAATAGAGCGTTTGCAGAGAAGAACAAGCTGCCTTTTCCAGTGCTAAGTGATTATAAACGTGAGGTTATCAAAGCCTACGGTGTTGAGCTGAACGATTTTGCTGGCCTTAAAGGCTACACGACTGCAAAGCGTGCAATTTTCGTTATAGACCAAAATGGTGTAATACGTTATTTGTGGATAGCGGAAAATTCTGAAGTAGAACCGAATTATGGTGAAGTAGAGGCTGTGCTCGAAAAAATCGCTTAATTTGCTATAATAAATAGGGAAACGGGCTATTTTTGAAAAGTTCTTCTCAGACCTTAAGTTTTTCAGCTTTGCTTGTTTCTTCAAAAAGTATATTAAAGCACATAAAGAGTTATTAGCATTGCAAATCTGATGTTTAATGTTTGTCGGTGAATTATTGAGTGGCCTTTGAAATCCAAGAATTACCTGATGTCATAAAAATAATTGTTCTGTTAAACCTTAAAAAAGGTAGGCCACTGCAAAAATCCGTGCTTAAGCGTCGACTTGACAAAGTCTGCGCAAGCTTTACCTGCATCGAAATGAGTGAACTTGAAAAAGCCTTGAAGGAAATGAAAGCCGAAAAACTAATCACTGAGCAAGAAGGCAGTGTTCAGCTGACACCACAAGGCGTAAAGCTAAGTAAAGAATGGGAAAGCTTACTATTAAAAAAGGAGCCTATCCTCGAGGTTGTCGCAGGGCTTGTTGATGGCTCAATAACCGGGCTTGTAGTAATTTTATCCGCCTTCATAGCCGCGTTGACGACGCGCATGGCGATTTTTGCGGCTTTTCTGACATTAAGCGCTGTGGCCATCACTAACTTTTCCAGTTTCCTTTTAGGCGGCATAACAGAAGATTTGGCTGACATACTCACGCTGCAAAATTTGATGAATTACAGTTTAAGCGACATCCCAGATAAAAAAGAGCGCGACAAATCGCTGCTTTTGCTAAAGAAGCTTTTCACCGTGTTAAATAAGGAGATACATCGCTCCAATCTTTACGCGGCGATAATCTGCGGTGCCACCACGTTCATAGCAGGCAGCATACCCATAGCAGCTTTCATTGTTTTACCCAGTCCTTTAGACGTTATTGTGTCTTTGTCAATAGTTGCTTTTGTTGTAGGGTTCTTCCTTGTGCGTTACCGCTCAAAGAGGACTCGTGTTAATTGGAAAATAACGTTCTTTGAAACCATCGTAATCGTCTTCATTGCAACCGTTGCGTCTTTACTGCTGGGCGGCATCGCATAGAAAGAGGCTCTTAGACGCAAAAAAACTGAAAGTAGTCATGTGTTAAAAACTGCTGCGCCACAGTTGGCGTCGTTAGAGCTTGAATTAGCCATAGTTTTCATCATTGTTTAGCGAGCACTCGGCTATAAGCGTTTTAGCTTTGGCGGCTACCTACCATCGATTTAAATTGAACGACAGAAAGCGCATACCTCTACTGAGGGTTGTGGGGTCTTTTTTTGGCATGGCTCACACATTAAGCCTTTTTCGCGGATAATTTTGCATAATCGGCAGAAAAGTTTCAGAATTTCGTTTTGTTTAGCCTTCTCGTGTAAGAGTATATTTACCATTTGGTCTATGAGAGCTTGGACTTCGGGTACGTTTTCGATTTGTATGATGTTTCCTCTGTTTTTTGTTGTGTATCTGCTTATTGCGGATTGGGAGAGGCCGAGGATTGTAGCGACTTGTTGCTCTTTCATTCCATGTTTTTCCACGAAGTTTCTAGCTATTAGGGCTTTTATGGCGGGTAAAACGGTTTTTACGCCTACTTCGCAGGGCAGTAGCATTTGTTCACCAGTTTGTTTATTTCTGTTAGAAACATATATAAATATGACGCGTGTCATAATTTTTATGACGCGTGTCATGTCGGAACATCTCAAACAAAATTCTCGCACCCCAATCTCTCACTCCTTTACCCGACAAGACACGCGCCAATAACAAAAACAAGTCGGCGATGCGCCTTGACAACCTGCAGAATTATAGAGAAAAATCACAATTTAGGAGAAATGCTTCGAAACTTAGAGAACAAATGCAGAAACTGCGCTCCACCAACAGCACTCGAGTGCATAACACATTGCGATGCTTGGAAACTAAAAAATGAGCTTAGAAAATTACGCGAAACCATGGAAGACGCAAAATTCATGCAGAACCTTTTCAACGTTTTGAAAAATAAAACGCGTTTGCAAATTTTAACTGCCATTGCAAAAGAAGCTGCTTCTATGAGACAACTATGCCAAGAGCTTAAAAAAACAGGCCGACTGCACAGTGAAGCTACTATTTACAAAGTGTATCTGCAGCCATTAACAAATCTCGGTTTGGCAACTGAAACCCAAAATCAATATTACGCAACAGTATTTGGCAGCAGACTCGCGAAGCTGCTTGAAGGGTTCGCGGATTTCGTTAACTTTTTACCAGCACATTCAGAATGTCATGAGGAAACACTTCTTACGACATTACTGTCGGGTCCTAAAACCTTTCAAGACTTGACGCTACGCGTTCCTCCGAACATTGCATCGCGCATTTTGAAACGACTAAAAAACGCAGAGTTGATAAAAACTCCTAGAGAGCAAGATTACGTGTTCTTCTTCAAGTCTAAACGTAACCCTGAAAAGGAGAATTTCTCAGTAACTGAGCGAAAAGTCTACAATGCAATTCCAGAAGAAGGCATTTCAGCGAAGAAACTTGCTGAGAAAACCGGGCTTTCTACGCGGAGAATCTACGTATACTTACGGCGATTAAAAGGGAAAAAACTTGTATTCGTTAGAAAAACGCCGAAAACTTATGAATTAACAGCTAAAGGCGCAAAATTGGCTTCTCTGCTGCAGAGACTTCAAGAGCTAGTCGAGGAAATTTGGAGTTCTTCGGAGCAAGTAATCAAAGGCGAGAATGCCTAAACTATTGAGAAAACGCGGCACTGCCGTGAGATTTTTTTGTTTCGGAACCATTAAGAAGTGGCTTGAAGGTGGCATATAACCAAGAAATTACATGTTAAAAGAGAGTTTTTGGTTTGGGCTGCGCCATTTTCACTTGCAGAGGCGGCGTTGCAATGTATATAAGGGTGTTATGTTTTCTTTCTATGGCAGAGTTTGGTTTGTATGGTTGAAAATGTTAGGGAACTTCTCA
>JBNARN010000112.1:0-4061 GCA_049718365.1 Candidatus Bathyarchaeales archaeon | reverse complement strand
AAGCAACGGCAAACTGAAAACTTGCCTTATGCGGAATGACAATTTAGTTGATGTCTTGACTCCTATGCGCCGCGGTGCAAGCGACGAAGAGCTGAAAGAGCTTTTTGTGCGCGTGAACCAGTTGAGAGAGCCATATAATAAAATCGTGTAAAGACAGTTTTGATGCTTTCTGCTTCGCTACAAAAAAAAAAAAAGAAAGGGAATAGGCGATGTTTTTGCTTAGTGGGTTCCAGCTTGGAACAGGGAATCTGGGAGTGTTGGGTTCACAAGGATGTTGGCTATCTTGAACGTATTGCCATTAGCGGTGTATTCATAATCGCCTGTCCCCGCCCAGCTTGCAAGGTTGCTCTTATATCCGTCAAAAGCGGGTTTCCATTGATCCCAGTACATAGAGAATTGATCCGACATATCCATCCATTCGCCGTTGTAATAAACCCACACCTTCTGCTGAGCCGAGTTAATTATGTACTTGAATGCATTACCTTGCGCATCAGTCTGATCCACACGCAACATTAGGTTTGAGGTGCCAATGTTTTTCGCCATAAACGCGTATTTTTCCTGAACGCCCTCTATGGTGGCAATTACATCAAACTGCAGGCTGGTTGCGCCTGCAACGTTCGGCGCCGTTGTGCCACCGGGTTCTTCACCACCTGTTTCTTCGCCAGTGCTTGGAGGATTAGCTAACATCCAATAGGCCGCCGCACCAACTGCAACAACAGCGATAACCACTATGCCCACAATCAGAAGCTTTGATATTGCTTTTTTGTTCATTCACAATCCCCTTTTTGGTGGAGCATATGTCGTTGCTGAAAGCATTTAACTTTTTTGCATATCACTGACTTAGTTAAAATTCAGTCAAGATTAGACGCGAATTTTCTAGGCAAAAAAGCAATACGCTTCAAAGGAGCAAGCGCTGGATAAACAAGAAGCACCCTAAAACTTTCGAGCGGCAACATATTTATTCAGTAAAAGTTATTTTCAACAACTGCCACATTTGGCGCACAAGCGCGGGGGTCGCCGAGCCTGGCCAAAGGCGTAGGCTTCAGGAGCCTATCCCGCAGGGGTTCGTGGGTTCAAATCCCACCCCCCGCACCATCCATGAATACCCGAACTTTTCAAGGTAGCAGCTTGCTTGCAATCACACATAGAGTTTGGGCATTGCCTAAGAAAACCAAAAATACCCTCTGAAGCACCAGCCCAAAAATAAATACCCCTAAGGGTGTGGGTAATTCTGAAGTAGGATTAGCTGAAAAATGCTTTCTTAAAGAAAGCGTGAGCAGTCTCCCATACTTAATATTGAGCAAAATTGCATAAAACTTTAAACCAACTCGCATTTATTCGCTTTCGCTAACATATACATCACACAATCTTTCCTATGCTTGTCAGATAGTCACACAAAAAATAAGATATGCTTTTAGTTTTGGGTAAAATTTAAAAATTGAATCAATAAATTTACCATAACATGAAGATCAGCAAAAGAAGCATAATTATCTCAATATCAATCCCAATAATAGTGGCAAGTTTAATTTTTGTTTACAATGAATTTTTTTCTAATCCTCAAGTTAAAATAATTGTTGGTAACATGATGGTTCAAGAGTACAAAAACCCAGATGGTACTCCTTACTATACTCTAAATTTCTCTCTAAACCCTGTGATTGAAAATGGTAAAATAATAACTCTTTACAATTGCCAATATACAGTGAGATATCTAGCTATAAATGGGACATGGGTATCAAAAACTCAATTCTTGGGAACTCAAGATTTTGATTGGTGGCGTGAACGACAATTTGTCGTTCCAATGGAAGACTTTAAGCTTGACCCTAATCACATGACTATTGATGGCATTTACGCTGGAGAACAACAAAGTGTAGAAGTTATTGCCTATGGCTATAAGAAACCATAACAGATTCCTCTATCTTTCCTAATTTTCGTTTGTCTGTCTTCCAGAAGATAGGATAGTCTATGGTATGGGTAAGGGTAGAAAGAATATTAATAATGTTTGAGGTGAGGATAAAATTTTAAAGCTCATAAAATAAATGGTATATTATGTTTAAATTGCCTGCAGATAATGCGTTTTTTGGTGGAGAGCATAAGAAAAGAGAGCCTGTTCCAAGAAGTCTTAGAACTGAGCTGCTTTTGAGATCTAAAGGGAAATGTGAATACTGTGGATTAGATCTCCATGAAGAAGGCGTTAAACCTCACTTTCACCATAAAGATGGCGATCCAAAAAATAACAAGGCTTCAAACCTCATAGTTGTATGTCCAAATTGTCACAGTAAATTTCATAAAGTGAAGGTTGTTGAGGAAACGAATGTTTTTGGCTTTGTGGTTAAAAAGTGCAAAGTTGCAGTAGTGAAACCAAAGAAAACAAAGGCGAAGAAAAAGAAGAAACGACGAAACAAGAAGAGGTCATCAAATTCAATTTTTGGTTTTAATTTAGATTATGGCAAGGATTTATTTTAACTGAGCTGGAAAAACCATAAGTGAAATATGCAGACAAGTAGCTGATTTAATAAAATAGAAAAAACAAGTGTGCTGAATTCTGCATGGGATCAAAATTAGTCAGTTAGTGATTTGTGCTGTTTTTATTCTAGCAGAAGTAGCAGCGCCATAACGAAGACGCCTAGAACAATGGCTATCATTTGTGCTGTGGTTTTCTTAGGAGCGCATGCGTCTTTGCGAAGCTCAGGAATTAAATCTGAACCAGCGATGTAGATGAAGTTGCCTGCTGCGAAGGGAATTAGCAGTGGAATAAAGCTTTCTAGGACCGAGCTTAAGACGATTGCGATAATGGCGCCAGCTATTGCGGCTGTTGCGGTTAATAGATTAAGCCATATGGCACGTTTTTTGCTGAAACCACCGTAAATTAGAACGCCGAAGTCACCGATTTCTTGGGGGATTTCGTGAAAGAGCACAGCTAGCGTTGAAGCTACGCCTATAGGGATGCTTACCAAGTAGCTGCCTGCGATTATCATGCCGTCGATTAGGTTGTGGACGGCGTCTCCGAAGAGGTTCATGTATGCAAATGGATGCGGATGCTCATTAGAGGTTGGTATGTGGCAGTGGCGCCACTGAAGTAGACGCTCTACAGTGAAAGAGACAAGTATGCCGAAGATAATGAGTATAGACGCTAGAATGGCTGGACTGATGTTTTCAATTGCTTCGGGTATGAGATGGATGAAGGCGTCTCCGAAGAGGCTTCCAGCTGCGAAGCTGACTAGGTACAGGAGTATTTTTGCAAGGTGCTTATCATTCAGCATCAGCGTTAATGCTCCAACTAGAGAAATCAAGCTTATGATGAGAACGCTGAGTAAGCCAAGCAGTTCTGGCAACATGTGGGCTACCGTAAACATTTGAGGACTATCCGAATTTATTAATTTTTTCCCATTTCTTAATAAAATCTTATATATTTGCCTGCTTATTCTTAATAAGTTTGTATGAGCATCATAAGTTTATCTCTGCCGAAAACGCTGCTGGACAAAGTAGACGAGTACATTAAACAACAAGGCTTCGCAAACCGCTCCGAAGTCGTAAGGCAGGCGCTGCGTGCGTACATGTCGGAAAGCAGAAGCCTCGATGAGCTTCAAGGAAGAGTCACAGCCGTCATTACACTCATTTACAGGAGAGAAGCAAAAAGAAACCAAATAACAGACCTACAGCACAATTATAGCAACACGGTCTTGACCTTTCTCCACACTCATGTCGAAGCAGATTCTTGCATAGAAATAATTGTGGCAAGAGGAGACGCACAAGTGCTAAAGGCGCTTATCCAAGCTTTGAAGGCTAACAAGCAAATTTCCGAAGTGAAAGTTACAATACTCTAAATAACTGGTAGCATCAATATTTGCGCCTTATGAAGTAAAATAGATTACAGCTTAATTTCTTCCTTCTTTAGCGCCGCCATAAAGCAGTCTCTGTGATATATTCGACCATAATTTTCAGGTAAGATATATTGATTGGCTTCTGACCATTTCCACATTTGCCCTCGTGTAGGGTACTTTCCAACTAAAATGAAGTCTTCATATGCTTTTACGGGTTTACCGCAACATTCACAAGGCATA
>JBNARN010000111.1:0-4101 GCA_049718365.1 Candidatus Bathyarchaeales archaeon | reverse complement strand
GTCTTCTGGCTTGAAGCCCAAGGCGATTAGGTCTAGCGCGTTTTCGTAAGCGTAACGCCTTGTTTCCTCAAGATTAGCTTCGTCGTCTACGATGAATTTTTCGTCGTCAGTCATCTGGAAATACAGTCGCGCGCCAAATTTCTCCTGCAAATGCCGCGTGAAAATCCATGGCACTAGGTGTCCAATATGCACGGGGCCAGATGGGCCTCTGCCCGTGTAAAGCACAAACTTTACGCCTTTTTCGTAAAGCTCTAACACGGCATCCAAGTCGCGGTGGGAGAAGAAAATGCGCCTCTGCAGCTGAAGATGCAGCTTGCCCGTGTATCGGGTAACTTTTGCAAGTAGCTCCTCGGTTAGGGGCTGGGTGCCGAATTCGCGTATCAAGCGTTCATAGTCAACTTTCCCCTTAACTTCCCATGGAGTGACAACCATCTCATTTCCTGAACCATTAGGCGATGCCGTTGTAATCACCAGCTGCTTTTGAAGAGAAAGGAAAGCTGGCGGTCATATATTCTTTTTTCGCAGAAAACCGCCGTGGCTACTTTTCTTTCCATCGCGTTACACGCGAACCAATAATTATGAAGACGACCGCAAGCACAGCAACTATAGCCATGTTCACGTAAGCGCCTTCAGGATTCTGATAAATCATTGCATGCTTGAGTCCCTCAGCGACGTAAGTCAACGGTAGCGCTTTTGAAATTGTCTGCAAATAACTTGGCATCAGCTCCATTGGAAAATAAGTTCCAGATAGGAACATCATTGGGAAAGCTATTGCGTTGCCGATGGCTGATGCTGCCTCCGCATCCTTTATGAAGCCTGCCAGTGTCATGCCCATGCCTGAAAACATTATTGAACCCAACAGAATCAGCGCTATTGAAAAGACGTCAGGTATTACGCGGACATTGAAAACTACCCAGCCCAGCGCAATCATAATTCCCGCGAGCATCAGGTTCAAGATGGTCTGGCAGAGAATATTACCTACTACCCAATCAAGCTTGGTAAGCGGCGTGATTGCCAAGCGCTTTGTAATGCCTCTTCGTTTGAAGTCTGTCACGGTGGATGTTAAAGCGATTATGCCATTAGTCATTATGAACGCTGCTGTGATGCCGGGAATGTAGAAATCCACATTACTATAGCGCTTAGTTGTTACTGACTCTTCGCGGAATTCTACAACATTTTCTGCGCCTATCAGCTTATAATTAAAAGCGTTTGCTACGCTCATAACTATGCTTTTCACCATCGCTCCAGACTGATCCGCTGGATCAAGCATAATCGTCAAGGAAGCCTTCGTGTCAGGTATTGTTGCATTGAACTGCTGCATCTGTAGAAGACCCTGCGAAACAGTAGTGTTTTGTTCCTCTGTCATATATTGCGCAAAATATTGAATTGTGCCATAGATTATGCCTATTCTAACTTTAAGCGTGCCGTTAAGCAGGTCATCTTGGAAGCCTTCGGAGATGACTAAGATGCGCATGTTCCCGCCTAAGGGTCCAAGTTTTTCGCGGACATACTCAGTGGCGTTTACATCTGCAGGGACATCGCTTATCGAAAAGGTTTCAGTGGAATTCAAGGCTTCGATAAACGCTGTTGAAAGCTCTGTTGGCTGTCCAGAAGCGTTTGTATCGAGGTTTTGCACATAAAGACTGTACCGTGACGAGTCACCGTTTCCAGAAAAAATTGCGCCAAACACTAGCAATAGCATCACGGGGAACAGTATACTGAAGAAAAGGCCAGAGCGGCTTCGCATCCAATTCTTGAATACTGCTTTGAATATGGTTAAGGCCTTCATTACTTCAGTTCCCCTTCCTCGGTTATTATTCCGCCAGTTATCTTTAGGAAAACATCCTCGATTGTGGGCGTTTGAATTTCAACGTCCTTGCTAATCTTCATGTCAGCTAAAGTTGCCATAACCCGCCAAAACTCATCCACATCATCTATCTTGACCAGCACATCACCGCTGCCGTTCAAGCTAACTTTGACATTTTTCTTTTGAAGCAAACTTGCAAGTGTCTTGTCTCCTCCGCGGATTTTCAGAAGCTTTAAGCCGCCGTACTGGGCGATTAACTCTTGAGGCGCACCAATGGCGGCGATCTTGCCCTTGTTGATTATAGCTATTCTGTCCGCTAACACTTGAGCCTCTTCCATGTAATGTGTGGTGAGAAAAATGGTTTTGCCCAGCCGCTTCAAGTTTGCGATTACTGACCAAACATCCCTTCGCGCTTTAGGATCAAGCCCCGTGGTAGGCTCATCCAGAAAGATAAGCTGCGGGTCGCTGACTAACGCTGCTGCGACGCCGACTCGCTGCTTTAAGCCGCCGGAAAGATTCTCAAACCTCTCGTTGGTTTTATCTTGCAAATCAAGTAACGCGATAACCTCTTCTATGTCGAGGTGCCTCTCGTACATGTCGCCGATTAAGGCAATGTTCTCTTTAACTGTAAGCTTGTCAAGGGCGCAGAATTCCTGCGGCAAGACACCTATGCGCTTCTTAATTTCCTTAACATCATCGTTGCGGGTTACATCATAACCGAGCACACGGGCGCTGCCGCTTGTGAGAGGCCTAAGGCACTCGAGAATTTCCGCCGTGGTGGTTTTTCCTGCACCGTTTGGGCCTAGGAACGCGAAAACTTCGCCTTCATAAACCTCGAATGATATGTTGTCAACAGCCACCAATTGCCCGTAACGTTTGACTAGCGAATCCACTTCCACAGCGGGTTTGCCCATAACTTCACCAAAGTCGAGCGAAATATTAGGTGCTGTAGATTTAAGATTTCCCTATATATTCCCTATATAAATTGCATAAAACACGCATAAAACCCGAAAACACAAGCCCTTATCTTTAAGCACCCGCGAATCAACATGCTTTTATTAGCGACATTAGAACTACAATAGCAAAAAGCGCGCTTGCATTAACGAAGGCACAAGAATATGGTTAACCTTAGGGCACAAGAACTTAAAGTCCTTGCTTCAATAACTCGTTCAGGCGGCAAAGCCTCAGTTGAACAGTTAATCCGCGAGGCTGAATTATCCGACGCAGCTGTTATGCGTGCAGCGTTAACCCTTCAGGAGCAAGGGCTCGTCAAAATTCACGCGGAGCCGCAGGTTATTGTCAAGCTCAGCGCTGAAGGCGCTATGCACGCGGAAAACGGTTTGCCCGAAAGACGCCTCATAAGGGCTTTGCTAAAGTTAGGCGGCGAAGCAAATCTGGACAGCGCGGCCGCTGAAGCCGGTTTGGATCAGCAGTTTAAGCAAATTGCGCTGGGCTGGGTTATAAAGAAAAACTGGGCAGTTTACGACTCAAAAACCAATAGGCTACGCGTTGCCGCCAATCTGCTTCAGCAAGACCAAGCTCCAGAAGGCGATGACGAGAAACTGCTCAGCCATTTACGGGCCAACGAGCAGGTGCCGCTTAGCACGTTAAGTGCGCCGCTGCAAGCCGCTGTGCAAATGCTTAAGAAACGTAAACTGTTGCTGACTGAAGAGAAAACTCGCCGCATCATAGAAGTTACCGAGGCAGGCAAAAAAGCTGCAGCGCAAGCGTCTGTCGCTCCAGTGGAGGTTACGCAGCTTACGCCCGAACTCATAATCACAGGCAAATGGCGCAACGTAACGCTTAGCCGGTATAACATTGAGGCGCCTGTGGCTAAAACTTGGCCGGGAAAAAAGCATCCATATCTAAGTTTCTTAGAGGAAGTGCGCGCTAAACTGGTCACTTTAGGCTTTAAGGAGATGACGGGCACTAATGTTGAAACGTCCTTCTTTAATTTTGACGCCTTATACACTCCGCAGGATCACCCAGCCAGAGAAATCTTCGGCATATACTTTGTCAAAAACCCCGAATACGGTGACATAAGCGCCTACGAGAAGGCAGTAGCAAACGTTAAGGCAACTCACGAGAACGGCTGGCGCACTGGCTCAATAGGCTGGGGCTACAAGTATTCGGTTCAAGAGGCAAGGCGTTTGATTCTCCGGGGTCACGGCACCTGTCTAAGCGCGAGGACACTGTTAAGCCCGAAGCTGGAGATTCCCAGCAGATACTTCTCCATTGCTCGCTGCTATAGGCCAGAAGTGGTGGATAAGACGCATCTCAGCGAGTTCAATCAG
>JBNARN010000110.1:0-4108 GCA_049718365.1 Candidatus Bathyarchaeales archaeon | reverse complement strand
ATAATCGCCCGGAAAATCTTCAATAGCAGAGGAGAAGAAACCATCGAAGTTGATATTATAACAGCTTCAGGTTTCGGCAGAGCTTCTGCGCCTTCTGGGAAAAGCCGCGGCAACGCTGAAGTGCTTTATTATCCGCAAGGCGGCGTGGATCAAGCGCTTAAGAAGATCGATGAGTTGATAGCGCCTGAAATCGCTGGTTTAAACGCTGATTCCCAAGAAGAGATTGATAATATGCTCCATGAGATTGATGGCACAGAAAACTTTAGCAACATCGGCGGAAACACAGCTTTCGCCATATCATTAGCCAGCGCGGAAGCAGCGGCGAACTCGCATAATCTTCTTTTGTTCCAATTTTTAGGCGGAAACATCGCTAACACGCTTCCGTATCCGCTTGGGAACTGCATAAGCGGAGGAGCCCATACACGTGGCAAGGCACCAGACATTCAAGAGTATTTGGCGCTTCCTCATGGCGCTGAGTCGTTTCTTGAGGCAGCAACCGCTAATGTTCAAATTCATAAGAAAATAGGTGATGCCTTAAAAAAGAAGGACAAGCTCTTCAACGGTGGAATAAGCTCTGAGGGCGCATGGATCGCGAACATTGGAAACGTGGATGCCTTGGAAATAATGGCTAAGGCGTGTGAGGAAGTGGGTAACGAGTTGGATTTTGAGTGCGGCTTTGGTCTGGATATTGCCGCATCTTCACTGTGGCAGGAAAAAGAAGACAAATACGTTTACGAGAACGAAGGTAAAAAGCGAGACAGCGCTGAGCAGCTCGAGTTTATTTTAGACTTAATAGAAAAGTATCATCTTGTTTATGTTGAGGATCCATTTCACGAAGAGGACTTTGAGAGTTTTGCTGAGCTTACCCGGAAGGTTAAGGACTGCTTAGTTTGCGGCGACGACTTATTCACGACAAACAGTGAGCGATTAAATCGTGGAATAAAACTTAATGCGGCGAATGCCATTATAATTAAGGTTAACCAGATTGGGACACTCACTGACGCGTTGGAAACCATTGAAACCGCGCAGAAGCATGGCTACGCAACAGTGATGTCGCATCGTTCCGGAGACACATGCGATTGGCACATTGCTCACTTGGCTGTGGCGTTCCGATGCCCAATGATAAAAACAGGCGTTATTGAAGGAGCGCGTGTAGCGAAAATAAATGAGTTAATAAGGATCGAGCATTTCTTAGGTGATAAGGCTAAAATGGCTAATTTAAAAATACTCTAAGGAGAAAAAAGGTAATGTCGGAAGAAGAATTAGGTGGAAATTCGCCGGAAGTCAAACCTGAAAAAGAACAAGAAGAGCCCATGATGGAGGGGCTTTTGCTACCCCGTGACACTCTTCTGTCAGCGGGAATACACATTGGAACAAGAATGAAAACGAGAGACATGGAACAATTCATATACCGTGTCAGGCCAGATGGCCTATTCGTTTTAGACGTTAAAAGAACTGATGAACGCATAAGGATTGCCGCTAAATTCCTAGCACGCATTGAGCCCTCAAAGGTGGCGGTGGCAGCTGCTAGACTTTATGCACATGAGCCTGTGAAGAAATTCTGCGAGCTAACTGGCGCCACACCTATTGTAGGCCGCTTTATTCCCGGGCTCTTGTCAAATCCGCTGTATACTAACCGCATAGATCCTGAAGTTATCGTGGTTTCGGATCCGAGAGCTGATGCGCAAGCCGTTAAGGAAGCGTCGAAAGTTGGCATACCAATAGTGGCGTTATGCAGCACTGACAACGAGTTTGCCGGAGTAGATTTTGTTATCCCGACAAACAATAAAGGCAGAAGAGCCTTGGCGGTTATCTTTTGGCTTCTCGCTCGGCAAGTTTTGCGTGAAAGAGGCGAGTTAGCAGCTGACAAGGATCCATCGGCGACAATTGAGGATTTCGAGGCGAAGCTTTCAAAGGAAGAGGAGGAAGAAAGCTGAGGCGATGACGGCAATTCGGCGCCCACGTGTCGCAGGAACGTTCTACGAAGGGAACGCCGAAGAGCTAAAAATGCAGATTGAAAATTGCTTTCTTCACGAGTTAGGTCCCCAAAAGCTTCCGAAAGTTAACGAAAAAGGCCAAAGAAAAATAATCGGTCTTGTTTGCCCGCACGCTGGTTACATGTATTCTGGCCCTGTGGCAGCCCATGCCTATTACGAATTAGCTTCAGACGGTAAGCCAGACACCATTATAATTTTGGGGCCAAATCATACAGGTTATGGCAGTGCTTTAGCTTTGATGAATGAGGGCGTTTGGCGTACACCGCTGGGCGACGTTGAAATTGACGTTGAAACAGCCAACCAAATAGTGCAAAAGGCGCGTTTGGTAGATGTGGACGAGCTTGCGCATCGTTTTGAGCACTCAATTGAGGTCCAGTTACCTTTTCTACAGTACATTTACGGTTCCAATTTCCGGTTTGTGCCTATATGTTTCCAAATGCAAGATTTACCATCAGCCGTAGAAGTAGGACATGCGCTCGCAGAAGTTTTAGCCAGCAGAAACTCTGTGGTTATTGCTTCATCGGATATGACTCATTACGAGCCGCAGAAACACGCTGCCGCGAAAGATTTGGCAGCGCTTAATGCCGTAGAGGCTATGGATGCGCAGCAGTTTTACTCAATTGTTGAAGCGCGTAATGTAACTGCATGCGGCTATGGTCCTATTGCTGCGGCGATAACGGCTGCAAAAGGTTTAGGCGCCAAGGAATCGAAGGTGCTTTGCTACAAAAGCAGTGGCGACGTAACCGGCGATTACTCTAGCGTAGTCGGGTATGCTGCGGTGTGCTTTAGAAAGTAGCTTGGCGTTTATTCGTGGAAACGACTGAAAGCCTCCTTTACTGAAAGAAGTCAGAGCGTCTGTTACATAGTAGCTGGGTACAAATTTGCCGGCACCTTGGGCTGCTGAAGAGAGGGATGCTCCGACGAAGGTGCCGAGGAACAGTTGTGGAAGCAAGAAGAGAAACGAGATGCCTGTTGCTGCGCCGGATGATTTTGCGATTGCGGCTGTTATTAAGCCGAATCCACTGTTTGATAAGGAGAAGATCCGCACCAGCGTTACTTGAACTATCTCGAATCACCATATAGAAGATAACTTGGCTTTCATTTAATTTTGGGTTTTGACAGTTAGCTGACAAAGGAAAAGTGCTTTTCAGCACAATATAGTGGGACTCGGTTTTTAATACGTGCGTCTAATCAAAATCATTGCATAAGTTGGATAGAGAAACCGTTTTTCTGTATTCTGCTGCTATTGCTATGCTCTTTTTGGCCATTAACTAACTGTCAGCTTTTTTAAATGTTTGCGCTGGATAGTATAGTTAATTTTAAATATGGCTGAGGTAATAACGACCTTTCAATTGTCTGGTGTCCTATGGGTGTTGGTCGTCTCTGACCTTGACCTAACTAATACTATTCGCGTAATTCGGCCTTCACAGTTTCTTGAATCAACAATTAAAGACTTCATTTTCAACATTAACAGTGATTACCGTTATTTGAAGATTGGATACTATGTGTCTTTGCATGCGGAAGTAATGGGCAATCCAGTAATCCCCTCAAGTGAAAACATAATCGACGCCAACCGCACCCCAATCTTGCTTCTCAGAGCCTCCAAGGCAGGGGTTCCCACAATGCCCTTTCTTGTGACGGATTCAGTGAAGAAAATAGTTCTTGAACTTGGTTTTCCAGTAGCTGTTTTCGCAGTTAACCCGTTTATCTGCAGTGGCTATAAAATAGCGCGTAACAAAAGTGCATTGTACCGGGCAGTCAAGAGCTTAAGCATGAACTACAAGTTCGCCGTTTGTGCCCAACCGCTTAAAGGAGAAATGTTTTCGTTTAAATCGTTTTTTGGCAAATGCCACGAAACGGATGACGCGGAAATAAGAAAAATTTTGGAAAAGGTCTATGAGGTTTTCAAGATTCCCGTTTGTAAACTGCACATCCAAAAGGTTGAAGGGAAAGCGTATCTTTGCGGTTTTCAACCCTTGAAAAGAAACGAGCTTTCTTCAAACGATGTGCAACAAATATCTCAAGAAGTTTTGCTGCTCTCCAAGCAGGATGATCATGTGAATGACTAAAATCGCCTGTTTCGTAGAGAAATA
Organism: Candidatus Bathyarchaeales archaeon; assembly: GCA_049718365.1. GTDB lineage: Archaea > Thermoproteota > Bathyarchaeia > Bathyarchaeales > Bathycorpusculaceae > JAOAIV01. The sequence goes on along the minus strand of JBNARN010000110.1, from coordinate 18 downwards.
TAATTTCTCTGATCCCGC
>JBNARN010000109.1:0-4133 GCA_049718365.1 Candidatus Bathyarchaeales archaeon | reverse complement strand
GGCTGCTGAAGACGCGACCACCTCAGCGGAGATAGTGGAGATGTATCGCAGCCAGCTCAAGCAAATTAGCTCCGCGTAACAGCCGTTTGGTGTAGCAAAGAATTGATAAGCACTGAACGCCAAAAAATAGTGATTGGGTGAAGGGATGCCGTTGGATTCTGAGAAGCTCAAAGTGCTGCTTAATCTCAGGGAGAAGCTTGAGCAGCGAATTAAAGAGTTAGAGGCTGAAATGAAGGAGGCAGCGTCTACACTGGAAGCAGTAAATGCAATCTTGCTTGAGAAGGGCTTTAAACGCGGCGACATCAAAGAAGTCAAAGCCGCCGTGGCAGAGGCGCCAACAGAGCCAGCGGCTACAGCGGAAGAAGCCCCAGCGGAACAGCGTGCACTTGAGCCGGAAAATGTTATTCCATTGAAAACCATGAATGAAGAGCCATTAGCGATAATCTACGTTGGCAAGCACGAAATGCATATTTTACCCGATGAAAGCAAAAAATTCAGCATTAGTACGCCGCCGTTCCAGAATTTCCTTGTTGAGCGAGTCCTCGTAAAGATGCAGGAGAAAGACAACGAACTTGTTCGGCAAGGGCTGCTGGCACCTGAAAAAATGTTCGCTTTCAACATCATCCGCGAAGGCGACTTGCTGCGTGAAATAGTTATCAGAAATGTGGACGAGGCACGGTTAAAAGAGTTAAAGTCCAGCATAAGATGGACGCTGGAAAAAATGTATGAAAAAATGAAGAGCTAAGCGGGAAGCACCTTTTCTTACAGATACTTATTCAACGCATCAACGTATCTCTGCTTGGTGCAGAGCCCCACTATTCTTTCGACTTCACGGCAATTCTTAATTACAACTACCGTGGGGATGCTGAAAATCTGAAACTGCTCCGCTGTCTCTGGATTCTCATCAACATTAAGCTTTGCAACAAGAGCTTTCCCAGAGTATTCACGGGCTAATTCCTCAATAGTCGACGCAAGAGTACGGCAGGGACCACACCATGGCGCCCAGAAGTCAACCAAAACCAGCGGGTTACGCTTCACTGTTTCCTCAAAGTTCGCGTCAGATAAATGAAACGGCTCATTACCCATTCTCTTAATCTCCTGATAAACACATTAATGCTTGGGCATGCTTTGATATAAACATTCACAAAACAGAACGCGCCCGCTACAAAAGGGCACCAGCATATTTGGCGGCTATTAGCCAATCAATGCAGAAAACAATAGAGAGGGGTCTATTCAGCGGCAGTAATTAACCAGCCAAGCAACGCCAATTATCATCAAAAGGCGCAGAGTGCAATGCTCCACTGCGTCGCTGGTAAGCCTTCCGGATAGTGCCCCGCGTCTTTACGTGATAACAAAATTGAATAATTGTTTGCGAAATGGGAGCTGTTTTTCTATGCAGTGTGGTCTAGTCTTCTTCTCCGAGTTTTCTTTCTTTGATTTTCAGCGTGTTTTCTTCGCCGCTTATGACTCTAAAGTAGTCATTCAGTCCCTGCTTGTGCAAGAACTTCTTCACGAGCACACGTAGATGCTTTTTAGCGATTTCACCTTTAACTGTAATCTTGTTTGATTCAGCCGTGACCTCCGCTGCTGCTTTCTCCTTCATGAAGTTGACAAGAGCTTGAATTACCTCTTTCCCTTCATCTTTAAGTTCAGCGGCATCAACTATCATATCCACCATACTTATTGTTCACCTCGCTTCACTTACCTTTCTTGCAAGCTGTGTTTCACAATCTCAAGTTTTCCGATTTAGCAAATGCTTGCTTGACAATTAAGCTTTTCTAGCCATTAAGTAACAAGGCACTATTAACAAAAGGTGACTGTTCCTTTAGGCTGTTTATTGGCTGCCTCTACGTGGTGCAATGAGCTTAATCGGTGAACTTAAAGGCTTGAGGACACTAGCGAAGGAAATCAACTGGGACATCACGCTCTTCATGCTCAACATATTCCTTGCCATCCAAGGCTTAAGGACTGCAGGCATTACGGAACTGCGGGCTTGAGCAAGCAAGCGCTGGCTGAACTGGTTTTCTTCAACATCACCAAGAACAATCTTGGCTCGCACTTTTCCCCGTGAGGCTCGTTAGCGATTCACATGCGGCTGGAAACAATAAAGCGCAAAGTCTTCAAAATAAGCCTAAAAGACTATTGGAAAGTCAATTACATCCTATCAATAGTAGAAGTGGCGATTGCGTCGCTGGTTCTTTGGATTGAGCTCAGCTTTTTCGGTTTTACTTTGAGCCTTTAATGCTTGGAAAAATCTAAACAGCCATATTATCGGTTTAACTGAGAACCATCGCGGAATAACTGCGTGAAGCAGTTATTGACTATGGAATTTGAAGAAAAAGAGGGATACCAAGCCTATATCCGTAGAACAATGTTTTCAGCGTATTTTTTCATGGCCTCTGCGAATTCAGCTATAGTTTCTGGCGCATACGGCCTAAGCGCTTCAAATCGCTTGTCCAGCGTATCCTGCGGCACGAACTGCTGTAACGCGTATGTTTTGGCGCCTTTCACTATTTCGCCGATGCGCTCCACATCCGCAGCCGTAACCAGTTCGGGCACAACGGTGGTTCTGAACTCGTAGGGCACTTTGCCCGTCTTCAAAATTTCAACCGTGCGCATCAGCCCTGCCGTGTCCTGCGCACCTAGCTGCTTGTACTTCTCCAGCGAGGTTTTCACGTCTAAAGCCACGTAATCCACATGGGGTAAGCATTCCTCCAGCACTTCGGGGTAGAAGCCATTCGTGTCCAGCTTAACCTCGAAGCCGCGCTCTTTCAGCTTCGCCAGAAACTTGGGCAGCTCGCTGTGCATTGTAGGCTCGCCGCCAGTCACCACGACAGCGTCCACGTATTTCTTGCGGCTTTCCAGCAGCTCCAGCGCTAAGGCTTCCTGCAGAAACGGCGGCTTCGGGTCAACAACTATGCGCCAGTTATGGCAGAAGGGGCAGCGCAGGTTGCAGCCGGGCGTGAAGAGCACCGAGGCTACCTTGTTAGGGTAGTCGATGAGGCTGATTTTCTGTAAGCCGCTGAACTTCATGTGCCCTCACTCTTTTTTAGGCGGAAACGGGCACGGTCACCATCACCGCAGACTTGTCGAAGGTCCTGCGGATTGCGAACTCCGCTTGTTTCCCATCGTTCCACTGGTCTACTGGACGCAGATAGCCAACCACACGCGAGTAAACTTCGCAGCTGGCACTGCATATCGGGCATTGCCGGTGCTCGCCGCTTAGGTAGCCATGCGTGGGGCATATGCTGAACGTGGGTGTTAATGTGAAATAGGGCAAGCGTGAGTTCCAAGTTACCTTTTTGATAAGCTCCGCAGCTGACTTCCACGAGTGCAGGCGTTCGCCGAGGAAGATGTGGAAGACTGTGCCGCCAGTGTAAAGCGTCTGCAGGCTTTCTTGATGCTCCAGCGCCTCGAACAAGTCGCCTTCATAGTCCACTGGCAACTGCGAAGAGTTCGTGTAGAAGGGCTCTGCGCGTTTAGCCGCCACGTACCGCTCGTTTGCCACAACGATTTCTGGGTATCTGCGCTTGTCGATGCGTGCAAGCCTGTAGGAAGTGCCTTCTGCTGGTGTTGCCTCCAAGTTGTAGATGTTGCCTGTCTCCTCTTGGAAGTCTGCTAGCCGCTCGCGCATGAATTTGAGTATTTTAATGGCGAATTCCTTTCCTTCCTTCGACGCAATATTCACGCCCAAGAGATTCACTATAGCCTCGTTTATGCCGACTAAGCCTATAGTTGAGAAGTGATTCTTCCAGTATTTGCCGTAGCCCTCTTTGATGTTACGCAGATACCGCCGCGAATACGGATACAAGCCCTTCTCAGTAAATGCCTCAAGCACCTTACGCTTAATCTCCAAACTGGTTTTGGCTATTTCCATAATAGCCTCTAAACGCTGGAAGAACTCGGTCTCGTCTTTGGCTAAGTAGCCAATGCGCGGCATATTAATGGTGACCACGCCGATGGAGCCTGTTAACGGATTCGCGCCGAAGAAGCCCCCGCCTCGCTTGCGCAGTTCACGGTTGTCAATGCGCAGTCGGCAGCACATGCTACGTACATCTTCAGGATGTAGATCGCTGTTAACAAAGTTTGAGAAGTAGGGAACGCCGTACTTGGCTGTTACCTCAAAAATTGCT
>JBNARN010000108.1:1320-4250 GCA_049718365.1 Candidatus Bathyarchaeales archaeon | reverse complement strand
ACCAGCCGCACCTGCAGCCGCAGCACCTGCCGCAGAGCAAAAACCGAAGGAAGATGACAAGAAGAAGAAAGCTGAGGAAGAGAAAGCGAAAGAAGAAGCAGCGCTTGAAGGTTTAGGTGCTCTCTTCGGCTAAAAGCAGCCCTTTATTTTCTCAAGTTGCCATCTGTTTTTTAGGCCTTTCTTTTTGTCGCCATTCTCCATATTACAACAGGCAGCCAACCGCAGATAATGCTTAATGTAGCTGGGAAAAATTCTATTTCAAAGTATGCTTGGATCACGAAGGTTAATCCAAGGAAAAACGCCATCATCAGCGCCGCGATCAAAGCGGTTTTTTCATCATATCTCTTGCTGGTCTGCGTGGCTAGCAACCCTGCAAAAAAGAAATCACCTAAGCCTAACGCGCTGAAGCGAAGTGCGCCTTGTATTGGGATGCGGGGCAGCACTACCGCGATGGGGAGTCGCAGGTCAAGAAGGGTTACCGCGGCTTGTCCCATGGTTCCAGTTCCGAACACTAAAATGATGTCCATCACGGTTAGTAGGCCAGCAAAGATGAATATGATTTTCCAAGTGAATAGCGAAGCCAAATAAAGCGTTATTAGAATAGCAAATGTTATTGCAAAAATGTTGAAGAAATAAGGAACCCAGAGGGGTGTGCCCCGATAGAATAGGTAAAGCAGCAGAAATAGGGCTGGAGGCAAAATTGCTGTGTACCATCTTGCTCCGGCGCTTTTTCTTCTTTGCTCGTACAATATTGCAAGGAAGGCGACGGCGGCTAAGCCGTAAGCTGCTAAGCCTCCAGTGAATAGCCAGCTGTTAGTGAATGGATCCATGATGGCGGCGGTTCCAATCGCCATGGCGGTTAAGCCGAAGGCTAAACAGAACAGTTGTGCGTGTCTTTTTTGCATGTTTGAGAAGGTGTATGCAAAAGTGAAAAGTAGCGTTGAATAGGCGAATAGGAAAACTACTGTTATGGCTTCTTGTGGGACAAAAATGATTACTGAGATTGCCACGCTGATTAGGACTACGAACAAGATTGCGTCTCGGATGTGAAATTCTCTTTCTTCAAAAGTGCCTTTTAGTTTGCTCTCGACGCGCTTGTTCAGTAGCACCGCGAGTAGTGTTACACAGAATAGTGCTGTGGGCATGGTTATGTCAAATGAAAGCATGAACAGTCCTAATCAAAACAAGCATTTAAAGCTTAAACAGCAAACTGCACGTTAAAGACAGCCAACGTCGCGAGCAGCGCCTCTTCTGTCCGCACAGTCTCCGTTCCCTGTTCAGGAATAGTGTTCACCACAAAATCCGCCACATCGTCAAGATTTATTTTCCATTCGCTGGCTATTTCGTATAATCCCTTTTTAGGTGAGCCGAACAAGAGGAGAATGCTGCTTGCTTTTTCCCACTTCTGCGCCATTTCTTTGGCAACGTCTGTGAACTTGGCGCCTTTTTTTGATGTGGCAACTTTCAAATCAAAGCTTTTGCTCAGTAAAAGCCGCGCTGGCGCATCGTTCTCCATGGCTTGTGTAACCTCATATCCCCAGTAGCATGGAATATCTGCGCGGTTTGCAATTTGCACCTCAACCTGCCCGGCAACGCGGGCTATTTTCACCGTTAAGCGTTTGCCAACCGCTAAATGTTTTTCACGTAGCAGAGCTGGCGCTTCAACGCCGACATCAACGAGCACACCGTCTGAGGCTGTTGCTGTTACCACTCCCTCGCGGTGCTCGCCAATCTTCAAGTTTGCCATTTTCTTGTTTAATGGGTGATGTGGCGTTCGCAGCGGCGGCACGATTCCCACGTACTTCAGGCGCGGGTCAAGTTTGAAGAGTCTCTTTCTGAGATACTGTGGCGTCTCCATATACTGCAGTAGTGTCGCGATTAAATCTGCTTGCTGCTGTTGATTGGCTTGGTGCTCGTCACGATAAACTATTATCTCGTTTACTCTGAAGATTGCTGCGGTTCTACCGATTAAACCTATTTTCGCTGTTTTCTCACGTAAATGCGGCGTATCCGAGATAACCGATGCGGGGATGGCAATCGCCAACTTTTTCCTACCCATTTTCAGCTTAGCTCCTTCCCAGAGAAATGCGCGCTTCTGCGTTCAGCTTAAAAGTAAAAGTCTGAATATAAAACTGTGGGTAATCTAATGAGCAAAGCAGCGGCGCCAATTCTGGATAGCCCAGAAAAAATACGCCTAGTCGACAAAAGCAATATGCTTACGTTTTATGTGGAAGCCGCGGCGCATTACCGTGAAGCCGCAAAAATTGCTGAGCACATTTCACTGCGCCGTGCGCGTTTTGAGCATATTGTTGTGGCAGGCATGGGAGGCTCGGCAATAGGCGGCGAGCTGCTCAAGGACTGGGCAAGCGAAAAGGCGAAAGTGCCCATAGACGTTTGCAGAGGATACAGTTTGCCTGCTTACGTGGGCGAGAAAAGTTTTGTTGTGCTGGCAAGCTATTCTGGCGAGACAGAAGAGACGCTGAGCGCGTTTTTGGACGCTGTGAAACGGCGTTGCAGGATATTCTGTGTAAGCTCAGGCGGCAGCCTGCTTAGTTTTGCTGAGAAGCTGGGTGTGCCGTATTTGCGTGTGCCTTCCGGGTTTCAGCCACGCGCCGCTTTGCCTTATCTGTTTGTGCCCTTGCTTATCTTGCTGGAAAATGCTGGAGTCATTTCTGGCGTGCGTAAGGAGCTTACAGAGGCTTTGCCGCTGCTGAGGCAGGTTTGCAGCGAAAACGCGCCTGAAAAGCCCGTGACAGATAATTTTGCGAAGCAGTTGGCTTTGGGAATCGCTGGAACCGTGCCTGTCGTTTATGGGTTTGGCTTCTACTGCAGTGTGGCGCAACGTTTTAAGCAGCAATTTAATGAGAACAGTAAGATTCCTTCGAAATGGGAGTTCCTGCCTGAGCTCAATCACAACGAGATTGTAGGCT
>JBNARN010000108.1:0-1310 GCA_049718365.1 Candidatus Bathyarchaeales archaeon | reverse complement strand
CAAAAATGAGCCCGCTGAGATTCGGAGCAGAATCGAAATAACCAAGACGCTTATGCCAGCCGCCTCGAAGCTGTTCGAAGTGTGGGCTCAAGGCGAGAGCACGCTTGCCCGAATGTTATCCGCCATCTGCATCGGCGATTTCACAAGCGTTTATTTGGCCGTTCTCCGCAACGTGGACCCCACTCCCGTGGACACCATCGCATTGTTGAAAGAGAAAATGAAGCAGAGCGGAACAAAAGAGAAAATAATCCGTGAGCTGGAGAAGCTGGCGGCTTCACGGTGAACCGTTTTCTTTCACGAACACCTTAAACATTTCTTCTGCGGTTTCCAGCGGCAGCATCTGCGGCGGACGCTTAAACGCGTAGGCGCAGACGGGCAGTATGGCGCCCTTAAGCTTCTTGTTCAGCGCTATCTTCATGGCTCTTACTGTGTCGAAAAGCACTGAACCCGCGTTTGGCGCGTCAACCGTGCTGAACTTGAGGTCTATTCGCATCGGCGCGTTGCAGAAGTAGACGCCGCTTATCCAGAAGTAGCTGTCGCGGTTGTTCTGGAGGAAGTCCACGTAATCGGTTGAGCCTGCCACGACTTCCGCTTGGTAAGGCAGCGTGCTGGCTACTGCCTGCGTTTTTATGGCACGTTTTATTTCGCGCGTGCGATCCATCGTGTCCAGCGATTCTGCGCCGCCGCCAACGTCCAGCTGATAGGTTTCCGTGATTTTTACGCCTCGGTCAGAAAGCAACTTCAGCAATGTCTTGTGCAGCGTTGTCGAGCCAACTTGGTCGATTAAGTCGTCGCCAACTACTGGTAACGCAGCGTCTTCGAATCTTTTTGCCCACGCCGCGTCGCTGGCGATGAAGTTTGGTGTAGCGTTTACGAAGGCGCAGCTCGCAGCTATGGCTTGCTCCGCATAAAATTCGGATGCGCGTTTCGCACCGCTTGGCAGAAGGTTCACCAGAATCTCTGCGCCGGCTTCGCGGAGCACTTGAGCAACGTTTACGTCAGGTTGGCTGCTGAGTTCTATGACTCTGCGGGTGTTTTCGCCTATGCCGTCAAGCAGTGGCCCTTTATTCACGGTTACGCCTGTCCGCGGCACATCCACAACTCTAGGCGCATTGTTCGGCGCGGCAAAAATAGCCTCGGCAAGGTCTTTTCCGACTTTACGGCTGTCCACGTCAAATGCGGCGACAACCTGTATGTCGCTGGGTTTGTATCCGCATAGCTCCGGATGCCGAAGCCCAACAGGCTTTTCTGTGAAAATGCTATAGTAGCGTAAGCCTTGAATGAAGGCTGAGGCGCAGTTTCCCACGCCT
>JBNARN010000107.1:0-4299 GCA_049718365.1 Candidatus Bathyarchaeales archaeon | reverse complement strand
GAAGAGACCGTCAAAAATCATAATTGCCGTCCTCATACTGTTGGTAGCTGTTGTTGGCGCATTTGCTTATGAGCACTATGTGAGCACTCAAAAGTCGATCATTGTGTTGGCGACAACCACAAGCACCTATGATTCCGGGTTGCTGGACTATTTAATGCCCATCTTTGAAAGCAAATACAACGCTGAAGTCCACATAATTTCAGTCGGCACCGGCCAAGCCATAGAAACCGCCAAGAGAGGCGATGCAGACCTTGTCCTTGTGCATTCAAGGCAGCTTGAACTCGAGTTTGTAAACAGCACTTACGGCATCCACAGAGTCGGCGTAATGTATAACGACTTCCTGATAATCGGCCCCGCAGACGATCCAGCTGGAATAAACGGTTTAGGTAACGCTACAGAAGCCTTCCACAAAATTGCAGAAGAAGGCGCCAAAGGCGACGTAACGTTTATTTCGCGTGCGGACAAGTCTGGCACACACATGCTGGAGCTAAGCATATGGAATAAGCTTGGAATGACTCCTTCCAACAAGACCCAGGAATGGTATATAGAGGCTGGAGCTGGAATGGGAACAGTGTTGCGTATGGCCAACGAGAAAAAGGCTTACACGCTTACGGATAGGGCTACATGGCTATCCTTCAAAAGTCAGCTGACAAATTTGAAAGTTCTGGTTGAAGGCGATGTAGCCTTACTGAATCCATACGCCATAATCCTCGTTAACCCGGAGAAGTATCCTCAGAGAAACTATAAAGGAGCGCTTATGCTGGCTAAATGGATGATTTCAGAGGATGGCCAAGACCTCATAGTAAGCTTCAAGAAAGAAGGCGAAACCCTATTCAAACCCATAGCCCGAGACTTTAACAAAGCCCACGAATTAGGATTTCCAGACCAAGAGAAGGAAATCGCATGGTATGACGCCCAAAACCCATAAAACCATTTCCTTTTTCTCTTTAAGCTTTGAAGTAATCGTGCTTGGTGATTGGCTGTGATTGAAAGTAGTTTTTGGGAAGAGATCATAAACATAACATTACTTTCTCTGAGGGTTTCAGGAACAGCTGTTCTGATAGGCGCGTTAATAGGCATACCTATTGGAACATTTCTGGGGTTTAGGCAGTTTAAAGGTAAAAAGACCTTAATGCGTTTCGTGGATATCGTGCTGAAGAGCGTAATAAACACTTTTATGGGTTTACCGCCTGTTGTCGTGGGGCTTGTGGTTTATCTTTTGTTGACCGCGTCCGGGCCTTTCGGCTGGTTGGGGCTATTGTATACGCCTACAGCTATGATAATAACGCAGCTGATAATGGTTGTTCCAATAATTATCGGCGTGACCATGTCTGCTGTTGGAAGTGTTGAAAAATCGATCCGAGAAAGGGCCTTGTCGCTTGGTGCAACAGAAACTCAGGCAGCATGGCTGGTGTTAAGGGAAGCCCGCATGGGCGTTTTAACCTCAATTATTGTGGCTTTCGGCGCTGCAATTTCGGAGGTTGGTGGCATAATGATTACTGGAGGTAACATTAGATGGTGGACGCGGACGCTGACAACAGCTATTGTTATTGAAACAGAGTTAGGTGATTTTACCATGGCGCTTACTCTCGGCGCCATTTTGCTTTCCATGGCTTTCGCCATAAATCTGACGTTAACCATTGTCCAACTTAAGGGGGCGAGGAAATAGTTGCCCATTGTGGAAGTGCAAAGCCTCTTTAAGGAATATTCTGGTAGACAAGTTTTGAAGGACGTAAATTTTAGCGTTAAAAGCGGAGAGCTTTTTGTCCTTGTAGGTTCCAATGGAGCTGGAAAAACCACGCTCTTAAGGATTCTTGATTTGCTTGAGGAGCCTACAAGCGGCAGAGTATTGTTCGACGGTCAAATCGTAGATTATTCTTCAAAGGACAGGGTTGCTTTGCGCAGAAAAATAGGGATGGTTTTTCAGCAGAACGTTCTCTTCAACATGAGCGTTTTCGACAACGTGGCTTATCCATTGAAAGTTAGGGGTGAAAGCGAGCGAAACATCAGGCAAAAAGTGAAAGAAGCGCTTGAATTAGTTCAGCTGGACGGGTTTGAACGCAAAAATGCCTTGGCTTTGTCCGGCGGGGAAGCCCAACGAGTGGACATAGCCCAAGCGCTGGTAACAGAGCCTGAACTGCTACTCCTCGACGAGCCTACGGCGAACCTTGATCCAAGGAATGTCTCCATAGTTGAGGAAGTCCTCTCCTGCGTTAATAGGGAAAGACAAACAACAATAATTATGACGACCCATAACATGTTCCAGGCGGAAAATCTTGCACATAGACTGGCGTTTCTCAACGATGGGAAAATTGAGTCTGTAGGCACGTTTCAAGATGTTTTCGGAAAACCATCAAAACCAATTAAAAGCTTCGCCAGGCTAGAGAATGTTTTCCACGGCGTTTCAAAAATCATGGCTGAAGGCACATCTATCGTAGAGATCGGCAGCGGCTTGCAGGTTGAAGCCGCATTTAAGAAAGTTGGAAATGTAACGTTGCATGTGCCTCCTGAAGACATCATCTTATCAACTCAACCGCTAATCTCAAGCGCGAGAAACACTTTTGAAGGCAGAATAGTGCAAATATCCGACATAGGGCATGTGGTAAAGCTAAAGGTAAAGATTGCAGAAAACAAAAACTTCACAGTTCAAATAACTAAACGATCATTCAACGAAATGCAGCTCAACATAGGCTCAAAAGCCTACATAGCATTCAAAGTATCATCAGTTCAAACAAACTGAAACATCCTCCAAATCCTTATAATAACCTACAACTTTCACAGCAACGCCTTTAAGAAGGGACGAATAGCTCCGCTTTTGGAGCTAAAGCGCTTTAGCTCCGTTCAAGATAATGGAGGCGAATTGCATGCCTAAGAAAGGAAAGACCAGAAGAAAAGAAAAATGAAGAAAGCAAAACCACATGCTAATAACGCCTTCTGGCAACGCTTAACCAACAATTATTCCCGCTATTTTTTTGTAAAGCTTGTTCTTCCGTTAATAACGTTTAACGGAAAATTTCTAAACTTTTTCAAGCACGCCAGAAAAGGTAAACTTTTGTTTGCATTAGGAACCCACACACTTTTATTAGATGTGCAAGCCTTTCAGGGTTCGCCTTTGACACTTCCTTCGCGTAGACTTTCTTTTTCCCGAATGGCATATGGCAGAAAAAGCATTTCATAAACCGCGCATGACAATGTTTAGTGAACGCTTCTTTGATCGTTTGTGTCTCCGTTTCGCTTAAGCTCTGTAGCTTGTTTAAAACGTACTTTTCACTTGCAAGCAGTTGAATGTTGAACCCGTGTTTTTGTAGGATTTCTGCGATTTTCAAGGCTTCCCTTGGTGGCGGTTGTTCCTCTATCTTTTGCATCCCTGCTTTTTCTGCGAAGGGATTATATTTCGCCATAACTGCGGGCATTTCTACGTATAGGGTGCCAGCTAATGGCAGTGTTTCCTTCACGAGTTGTGCGCCCAAGCCTATGGTGCGGTATTTCGGGTGCACGACAACGCGGCTTATTGTGCTTAGTTTTTCGTTAAGTTCTTTCATGCTCATTTTTGGAAGAACAAGCTTGCAGCCGTCCGCTGTAGGCTCAACTAATCGCTGGCTGAAAGTCACGCTTGTATTCTCCCGCGTTTGGAAAGTGAACCATTTTCCCCTGTCAGGCGGATAGCCTCCGGAGCCTATCAGCGAATCCTTAAACAGCACGTTCTTGTATTCGCCCACTACTCGAAGCCTCCCACGTCGTCGACGGCGAAAAAGTAGTTTTGAGCCTGGCTCTTGGTGACTGCAAACTTGATCTTGCCTATTTGTCCCTAGTCTAAGGCGCCGTAATTGTTGAACTGGGTTTTGTGTACGCGAAGCATAAGCCACTTTGCAGCCTCAGTTATGAGCGTTGTGAAATTAAATGTCGTGTTGTTTGTGCCTTGCGTGACGGTTACAACTGCGCTGCTGAGAAGCGTCACGTTGTCCATGAGCCAAGCGAAGCTTATCCAATCATAGTCTTCAAGGTTGAATGCGTCCACAGGCTCATAAAACACGTTTGATTCTTCATTCGCTTCGGCATCATGGCTGACTTTTATGCAGCCCAGCCCTTCAAGCGGCGTCGGCTGGCTTGACGCTACAGCGACAGCTGCGCTTGGCGTGGTGCTGGACCAGCCTGTTACGGCGTCGCAGGCGTTGACCTGTTTGAAAAGGCTTTGCTTAAGCGTTAAGCTGTAGCGGAGAGTGTTAACGGTGACTTTGGCAAGTTTGGCTTCCCTTATGAAAACTATCGTCTTAATCGCGTCGGAGTCGAGCTTCAAGC
>JBNARN010000106.1:0-4364 GCA_049718365.1 Candidatus Bathyarchaeales archaeon | reverse complement strand
GGCAATCGGCTACGCCTACACCATCGTTAACGCACAGCTTGATGTTGACTCGGTAGTGAAAGCGATTTCTACAGGGCGCTGCCAACCTTTTGGCACGTCAGTACCGCTTCGGCTAAAACTTGAAATGTATTATCATTACTTTAAAGAAAAGAAGGCAGGTTCCAAGATAAAACCAATAGAAACGAAGCAGCCACTCTTATAATCTCAGATTTTTTCCTTTGATGCCGTAGGCTTTTACAGTGGTGACCAAGCTTAACAGTCCAAGCAGCAGTTAGGCTATCATAAAACCGAGCTGCCTTCATATTTGGCGGCTATTAGAAATTCATTGCAGAAACCTATAGAGGGTCTATCGCCCTCGTCGCTTTCTGCAACTAAAATAGAAATTACGCGTCTCATAAGCCATAGTGCAAATCAATTTCGCTTCATGGCTTCTGCCTTAAGCTCTTTCGGCATAAGTTCAATGGCGTAGCGCAAAGCTGTCCGCGGCATCCGCGCCTTGTTTTTCAGCACGTAGTCGAAGACTTCCTTTTGATGCTTTCTGGTTGCTTCTTTGAGCAGCCAGCCGTAGCCTTTCTGCACCATGTCATCTCCATCCTCCAAGAGCATGTCGCTTATTTCGAAGACTTCGCTTAGGAATTCGCCTTTTCGTGCTGGATATATAAGCGACACCGCCGCTGCGCGTTTAAGCCATCGATTATTGGACTTAGCCCACTTTTTCAATTCGCCTATGACGCCGGGATGCTTCTGTATCAGGCTGCCGACGGTGCGAGTGCAGAAGCTGTCACATTTAGCCCAATTATTAACGTATTTTCCAATCCAGCCTTCGAAAACCGCCAAATCAGCTGGCTCAAGCGTCGCAATGAGATTTGGTAGCCAATAACAGACCACAAAGGCTTCTTCAGTGCAGTCCGAACGCAGCAGGGCTTCGCAAAGCGCGAAAATCTCTGCCTTGCCAAGGGCTTTTGCTTCTTTCCAGTATTTCCTTGCTATCTTGCGAACCGCATCTGATTTAACGCCGTAGCATGCAACCTCTTCTTTGAAGAAACGCTGAAAAATCCGCCGAGTTTCCTCATCAGCAAGGGCTTTCAGTTCGGCTCTAATGCGCTCAACAATCTGGCTCATGAGCACTGTATTCTTGCACGCGGAAAAATAACGCTTTCCTCAAAGAAAAGGCAATTGAAAAAATAACAAAAAAGAAAGAAAAGGAAACCTACAGAGACTCCATCTGGTAAAGATCCAGATCCAATTTGAGCTTTAACGGCTTTTCGCAGACACCATTTTCCAAATCGTATAGACTAGACAAAGCCTTCTCCAATCTGCTCCGCTCAACTTCTTGAACCACAACCAGCGCAACCTCGGATTTAGCAACCTTTTCAGAGCCTGCACTGCAGATAGCCAATGCACCGCGGTCAATCAGCTCCATCGGGCCAGATTTAAGCTTATACGCTTCCTCTAGCCCAAGTGGGCATTTTGCCGCGATTTCTTCAGGCGAATGTTTAGTCAACGCTTTTCCTCCGCCAAACTTCAGCACTAATCAAGTCGCGGATGGCAACTCGGATAGCTTCAGCCCTGTTCGGGTAGAATCTTTCATCCACGAGTTGGTCTAAAGCTTTTATGTAAGTTTCAGGTAGATATAGTGTGATTAGTTTCATTTGGTTTCCTCTCCCGTTGGTGGAGTATCAAATTGTGTTTTTTGGTTATACTTCTATATATTATGTTTTAAATATGCTATAAACATGTTTGTTCCTTATTTTATAAATCTTTTATAAGGCATGTTGCAGTTTCATGTAAATTCTCGGCAGAAGGAACCTCTACGTTTTTATTTATTGTTAAAGCATCTAAGGTATTGCGATGTGAAGTTATGCGTGTTTTCGTGAAAAGTTTCGGCTGCTCGTCGAATTTGGCTGACGGCGAGGTTCTGGCGGGTTGCTTAGCGGAAGCTGGATACGAGCTGGCGCGTTCTATTTCAGAAGCGGATGTGGTAGTCTATAATACTTGCGCGGTTAAGGCGCCTACCGAGAACCGCATGATTGAAGCGCTGCGCCGTGTTCCCGCCGGGAAAAAAGTGATTGTGGCGGGCTGTTTGCCGCTCATAAATTTTGAGAGGCTGCAGCGTGAAGCACGTTTTGATGGTGCTGTTGGGCCTGCCGCTGGCAGAAAGATCGTTGAGGTTGTAGAGCGCGTTTTAGAAGGCAGAAACGGCATAATGCTGGCTGATTCCTTGGAAGCTATGCCTTTGCTTGAGCTTCCACGCGTTAAGTCGAGCAGCGTGCTAAGCGTCTTGCCAGTCAGCTATGGGTGCTTGGGCATGTGCGCTTATTGCTGCGTTGTCTTCGCGCGAGGCCGCTTGAGGAGCTACCCGGTTGATGCGCTTGCTGCAAGAGTGCAGCGGGATGCGGCTGCTGGCGTGAAGGAGTTCTGGGTTACATCGCAAGACACAGCGTGCTACGGAAGAGACATCGGTGCGAATCTTGCAGTGCTGCTTAAAGCGATATGCATGGTGGATGGCGATTTCCGCGTTCGCGTTGGCATGATGACGCCGAACAGAGTAGCAGACATCTTGGCGGAATTAATTGAGGCTTTCAAGAGTCCTAAGGTGTTCAAGTTTGTGCACTTGCCAGTTCAAAGCGGCGATGACGATGTTCTGAAGCGGATGCGAAGAGGCTATACAGTCAAAGACTTTAAAGAGATAACCGCTACCTTTAGAACGGCTTTCCCGGAGATTACTGTGGCTACGGATGTTATATGCGGTTTTCCTGGCGAAACACGTGAGGCTTTTGAAAACACGCTTAAGCTAATTGCTGAAGTGAAACCGGACATTGTTAATGTGTCGAAGTTCTTTCCCAGACCAAAGACGGCGGCGGCTGCAATGCAGGAGGATTTTGTGGATGCTAATGAGGTTAAGTGGCGAAGCGCTGAAGCAGCCAAGCTGGTTAAGCGCATTGCCTTAGAGAGGAACCAGCGTTGGATTGGCTGGTCTGGCGAAGTTCTCATAGACGAGAAAGGCAAGGTGCCCGGCTCATGGATTGGCAGAAACTTCGCCTATAAACCAGTGGTCATCAAAAGCCAAGAGAACATGCTTGGCAAGATGCTGCGGGTAAAAGTTGTGAAAGCCTTCTCTACACACCTTATGGGCACGCTTGAGTAAGCCACTGAACCTGTTGCGCCCAGCGAAGCCGATGCACCCCCTACAAGTAGATGGTAACTTTTGTTCAGGCTAATGCAGTCTGGCAGCTTGGCGATTAAGAATTTCTTTGTGTTTTGTGCGATGTGTTTATGTTTTACCCTTAAAGTTACTTAACTGAAAAAGAAGCAGGCGACTAAAAAATGGTAAATAAAAACGCAATCACGATGCTGCATGGCGCAGGCGGCACCGTCATGCACGCCTTAGTTAAAGATTATATTGTAAAGCACTTCAGCGGTTTGAGCAACGCTGACGTACCGCTTGAGGCATTAGATGACGCTGCAGCCATAGGCGATATAGTGCTTAAAAGCGATTCACATGCAGTTAAACCCATATTCTTTCCAGGCGGCGACATCGGACGCTTAGCCGTCTCCGGCACCGTCAACGACATCGCATGCTTGGGCGCTGAGCCTTATGCGTTGGCGTGCGGCTTGGTTTTGGAGGAAGGCTTGCCGCTTTCGGATTTGGATAGGATCTTGGTGAGTATGCGGCAAACCTGCATAGAAGCAGGCGTGGGCGTGGTGACTGGCGACACAAAAGTTGTCGAGAAAGGCAGCCTCGGCGGCTGCGTCATGAACGTTTCAGGCATAGGACGCCGAACCAAAGCGCTCGAAAGCAACTTGGAAGTGGTTAAGCGGCACCGCAGCGGCTTCTCTGCGCGTTGGGTGTTAGACTCCAACCTCAGCGTAGGCGACAAAATAATCTTGTCAGGCACCATAGGCGACCACGGATTGGCTGTGCTTTCAGCGCAGCAAGGCCTGAATTTTGGAAGCGAAATAAGAAGCGATGTTAAACCCTTGAACCGCGTGATTCAACGCTTACTCGGCGAAGTCGGCGGTGTCGTCACCATGAAAGACCCCACACGAGGCGGCTTAGCAGACGCCTTAAACGAGCTCAGCGAAAAATCTAAGGCGGGCATACTAATTTATGAGGACAAGATTCCGGTACGACGTGATGTGCGAGCTGCCTGTGAAATGCTGGGTTTGGACCCGCTTGAGGTCGGGAATGAGGGAAAAGTGATTATAGGCGTAGTACCCGCGAAGGCGGAGCAAGCGCTGGAGTTTCTGAAGAAAACTGAAGAAGGTAGAAACGCGGAAATAATCGGCGAAGTCACCGGAGACTTCACGGGCGTGGCTATGCAGACGGTGGTCGGCGGCAAACGGATAATCACGAGGCCAGT
>JBNARN010000105.1:0-4463 GCA_049718365.1 Candidatus Bathyarchaeales archaeon | reverse complement strand
GCGCAAAGAGGAAGCGAAAAGTACAAGGCTCATAAGACTCATAACAGAAAAAGTCTACAGCTGATATCGTTAATACCATTCGTTTCCTCCAAAAATCAAGATTTGCAATTGTTAGACTGCGATTGCAAATTTTAAATGGATAGTGGTTCATTACTATTGTTTATAGGTGGCAAATTGTGTGATTGAGATAAACAACATTTTTCTTAAAACTTGGAGAGAGCGGTACAAGTGGCCTCTTTTTGAAGGGCGTAAAGCTTCGGAAGAGAAAATCTTTAGATTGGAAGAAACTGTGAAAAACAATGTCTTATGTAAAGGCTCCAAAAGTGTAAAAGAGGCAATTCTTGAAGTTGTCATTTGGAAAACAAATAACAGATTTCAAACGGTTAGAGAATTCCAGTATAACAGCGATGAAATTATTGAAAGTGTAATCGAGGAAGTGCAAGGGTTACTGCGCAAAGACTCTGACAATGTGGCTGAGGTTATCAAAAAATTAACGAGCCTTGAAGGAGTGAAAATTGCTGTTGCTTCCACTATTCTTAGGTTCCTTGATTCATTCGAACACAAATGTGGAATTATTGACAAAAATGTTGCTACCCTTCTTAACCGTGAACACATTACAAACTTTCTTTTGAGAAGAAAAGATAACTATGTAATGTATACGCAAAGTAACATTTGTGAATACCAGAAGTTTCATAATTGGCTACAGAAAAAAGCAAGAGAAATTGTTGGGACGACTTACACGGATATCTATGGAACCCAAAAAAATTTTACTCCAGTTGACGTGGAAATGGCATTATTTGCTTTTGCAACTCAATTCAAAAAGAGATAATTAGAGGACGCACCATTCATTTCAGGTAATTAGACTTGTTTGCTACTATGTTTTCGCTTATTTTTTCTAAATACACCGCTACTTGAACACCTCTGTCGGTGAGTTTGTTTATTCTTCTCGGCGTCTTGAACTGGCTTTCTATCAAGCCTTCTCTGTGTAATGCGTTGATTATTTCGCTGCATCATTGTTCTGTTATGCCTACTCTTTTGGCTATTTCGCTATTTTGTAATGGGCCTTTCTCGAGCAGTATAACAAGAATCTTCTGTTTAACCGTAAGGAACATGCCTAATCCTAATAAATTTTGGTTATTTTTTAGTGATAAACTATTCTGAAACTCTAATTTAAGAAGAATAATTTACTTACTGGTGGATGGCACTGGAATATTTAATACTGAAACTTTTTAAACTTGTATGGTGAATTCACAATTTATTTATAGAAAAAAGTTATAGAAAGCTATAAATTGCCCTATCTGAATAAAAAATATACCAACAAACAAGTATACGTGTGTGATTAGTAGTGTCTACAGATGTCGTAATTACGAGACCTGAAGAAAAGAAGGTTGATGCTATTCTGCAAATGCATGGCATGAGTAGAAAAGACTTGAAATGCTCAATTTGTGGAGAAGATTTATCCGACCTCAAGCATTTAAGGGCGATTTTTCCATATAAGAGCGCGTTAGTGTGCTGTGATAAGTTTGAATGTCTCGTTGCTTGTAGGGACAAACTAATTGCCAAAGCTTCCGTTTAGCTTCGTTCAACTTTCTTTCTTTTTTGAATATCTACCACAAATAATCATCACAATTATAACAGCCATAGTTTTGGGATTGCTCTATTATTGCAGAGACTTAATCAAGAAAACCTTGTTTGCTCGCCATGTTAAACCTCTTCTAAAACAAGCATTATCCACTTATGAGGCGAAGGTTCTTCCAGAATACGTTGAAACCAAACCGAAACTCAAAGTAGTTCTCAAAAAAGAAGAACTGCCCAGCGAGCATCCCTTCGGGTATATTTTTATTGCACCAGGAGAGGAGGAACTTCTTTGGGATATTCTACTCGCAGTCGTTCCAATTAGCAGTTCTCTCAAAAGCATAAGAATACTCTTTGACGAAAACTTAAGAAAAAGCCTTTTTGATCTTCTCTCATACAGGCTTGGACTCGAACTTGGCAAGGAAGATATAGCGGTGAAGTTTCGCGATCAAGCTATGGCGCTCAGACCCAACGATTACGAAATAATAGAAAAACTCACTCTATGGTGGCGGCAAACTTACTGCTATAATACTTATGGAAGCGAGCATAAGATTACAAAAAACAAAAGGAAAACCATCAGCAAGTGATGTAAAGGAGTTTTCTACATTAGTCAGAAAAATAGCAGAAATAGACGCTGAAGTAATAAGAGTGGGAGAAAGGTACGTTCAAACCTATGTAGAAGAAGCCCTCCAAAAGAAAAGCGGAGTAATCCTTCTTGCCAGAGGCGACTACATTAGTAAAGCTGTAGAAGTAGCAACTGCATTATGCACAAAGGGTTTCCAAATGTTTTCTGAGAAAGAGTTAGGTTTCCCAAACCCTGAAATTGGAACTTGGGAATTTATTGAGCCAAAGAAGAAAAAAACCGTATCTTTCATGCGTATTTGGCTAAAAAGAACAAGCTAAAACCCCAGAACATAGAAAGAGAAATTAAAATTGATTTTAGTAAGCGAACAGAAAGAGGGAAAATGAAGCGTTTGGCTTTGGGTTGGCTATGTTATGCCTGTGATTTCACAGATGGCTTTGGGTCGCTTTATTCTTGGCACAACTGCTTCGTAGACTTTGAAGTGGTGGTTCATGTCGACTGTTTGCATGTAAAAGGTTTTCAAGTCTTGAGCCACGCATAGGTCTGCGTTTTCTGCTCCACTTTTGATTAGAATGGCGCTGTCTATTCCGCCGTCAGAAGCCTTAAGCTGGCTGCTTATGTAGATGTTTCCGCCGATTAGTTCCTTGATTTTCTCGATTTGGCTTATGCCAGTGTTCGCTATAAGCGTGTGAGCATCCATGAAAGCGCTTGGCTGCACAAGCAAATCATAAGGCGGCGGAAAATACTTGTCAAGCAGTTTCTTGGCTGCAGCCCGCACATCGTTTAAAGCGTTTGGAGCTGTTGCCCATGCTCCACCGCTTGCCTGCGTCTGCCTTCCAGTAGCTGTTGTTAATCCTTCTATGCCCAGCATTGGCTCGCCAGAGATTTCGCCGTTAAGAATCAAGCGGTCCTCTTTTTGGGCGACTACGAGGGCTGCTGATTCTGCGTTTGCCGTGTCCAAAGCTGTTCCAAACCGTCTTGAGGCTTCTAAGTCTCGCCAGTGTATGCGGAAGTCTTTGTGGAGTATTGGCACTGTGAGGGTTTTGCGTGTGTAGATTATGGTGTCTTCTGCTGGCGTTTCGCCGTACATGCTGATGTGGGCTGCGCTCATTTCTGATAGCTCGTCCCAGTCCACGGTCATGACGCCTACGCCTGCAAGCTGCTTTACTGGCAAGACACGACGTCCAACTAAGACTGGTTGAGCAGCTCTGACAACAGCTTCGTCAAGTTGTTTCCATTCCTCTTCGCGTAAGGGTGCTTGGGCTCTTCCAACAAGAGTTAACGGGTCCATTTCTAAATCACCAGCCTCACCATAATCGACTTGTCTGCAGCAGAAGCGTCAACGCTTTCTTCAGCATAAGCCACAATAGGACCATAGGGCGGAATGCTACCGATTTCAAGAAGGTCTGGTTGAGCAGCGTTTGAAGTCACGTTTGTTGCTCCTGATGGAACGCTTACGGATATGGTGGCTGCAGCCTTCAGTTTCCCGTTTGCAGCACAAACCAGCGATGCACCTTTAACAACGTTGTTTCCGCTTGCCAAAGTGGCTACCACAACCGCAGGCGCCTTCAAAACACGAACTGGATGCTTGTCAGGGAAAGCATTTGCAATTGGATATCTCGGGTCTGCGTCCAAAACGCCTAAGGGCTTCTGCTCTCCGTCTCCTGCAAGCGTTACTTGATGGTCTGCTGTGCCCTTCTTAACGAACAATCCAGGCTTGCAGCTTGTGCCTTCTGTTATAAGCTCTTCGACGATTGGGTTCCCGCCAACCAAAATCTTGTTAGAAGGTTTAACAAAAGGCATGGCTCATCACTGCTCCTTCTTGTGGTAGAGGCAGCCAACCGTCAGCCTGTTTTCGCCTTCGGCGTTGCCTGCTCCGGCACTGCGAACATTTTTCACCGTGCCTTTAACGCTGTCTATTCCTTTCTGAACAAGCCTCAACTGTGAGAGATCCAGCTTCTCCAGTTCATCTTTCGAAAGCGTAGTCTTTTCCAAAATAGATTTGATTGCAGCTTCCTTTTCCTTTTCAACATAAGCGGTCAAAGTTTTAGTGGCTTCTGTCATTGTGGTTTTTAGCTTCTCGTTTTCAGCTTCGAGCTCTGCAATTCTCGCCTTCAACGCTTCAACGTTTTCTGTTGGCTTTTCTTCACTCATACTCTTTCACAAGAAAGTTTAAGCAATGAAGCGATATGGGTTCAGCGGAGTTCAGCAAACCGACCACTTTTATGGACTTTTATGGTTCACAAAGGAGGAATTTTTATGGAGAAAAAGTTCGGTGAATAGTTCACTTATAGACCATAACTTT
>JBNARN010000104.1:540-4482 GCA_049718365.1 Candidatus Bathyarchaeales archaeon | reverse complement strand
CTTCGCGTCTTTTAGCAATAATAAACTAGAGTAATAAACGTTACCATTGTGGTTCATGTTTCTTTTGCGAAGTTTTGTGCTCTGCGAAGCTTATATCCTTTCTATATAGGCGTGGAAAATAGTTGCAGACACGCATGCCGAGGAATGCTTTCAGCTTTAGTGATTAAGGGCATGGCGGTTTTTGCTGAGCGCAAACGTGTGCTTGTCTGGGTAGCGCTAGTCGTCCATTATTTCGAGCATGGGTTGGCCGCAGCATACTGGGTTCTTTTGTTCGTGGCAGTTGTGTTCATGAGTGCAGTGGCATGTTTCATAGTCGCCGACAATTTTTCGGCCGCATTTTTTACATTGGAAAGTAGGCACTGATGCTCGCATCCTTTTACAACAAATGCTTTGGCGCGGGGCATAAATAGTTTTCACTTGAAATGCCTCGTAGCTTGAACGATGAAAACACAGCGGCGCCTTGTATGCGACCTTGACGGGTATGTCAAGAGAGGTTTTTGATGGCTTCTGCGATTTTTTCAGCTGCTCTTCCATCGCCAAAGGGAGATAAGCTTGGAAGTTGTTTTTTGCTGGTTAAGGCCGCGTCTATGGCGGAGAGTATCCCGCTTTTTTCGGTTCCGGCAACCGTGGCGAAGCCTGCTTCTACGGCTTCAGGTCTTTCTGTTGAGAGCCTAATCACTACTATGGGCTTCCTGATGCAGGGTGCAGTGGCTTCCTCCTGTATGCCGCCTGAGTCAGTGATGATTAACTCGCATTTTCTCATCAGCACAAGAAAGTCCAAGTAGCCCACAGGAGGCAAAACCTGAATGTTCCGGCTCTTTTTGACTTTTGCGAGTAAACCGTTCTGGCGTAGCCGCTTCTTCGTACGCGGGTGCATAGGATAGACAATGGGCAACGGCGATTCGGCGAAGGCTTCTATGAAATTCTTTAGCACTGCGGGGTCATCCACGTTTTCGGCTCTGTGCGCCGTTGCAAGGGCAAACTTTTCGAAGCGCACCTCAGCGAGTATGCGGGATTTCTTTTCTGCTATAGGTAGATGCTGATGCACGGCGTCGATAACCGTGTTGCCGGTTACGTAGATTTTGCCCCAGACATTCTCGCTTTTCAAGTTGGCTTCTGCCCGTGGCGTTGGAGCAAACAAATGCGCTGACAGATGGTCGGTTAAGCGCCTGTTATGCTCTTCAGGCATGCGTAGGTCAAAACTTCTTAGGCCAGCTTCCACATGCCCCACGGGGATTCCATGCTTGTTTGCCGCCAGAGCTGCGGCAAGTACGCTGTTGGTGTCGCCTTCGACCAGAACCAGTGCTGGCGCGGTTTTCTTGAGTAGCGCAGCCATGTTTAGCATTATCCGTGCTGTCTGTGCAGCAGGTGAGGCAGCAGCGATTTTGAAGGTGACGCTTGGCGGGGGAAGCTCCAGTTCGTCGATGAACTGCTGCGACATATTATAGTCATAGTGCTGCCCGCAGTGGACAAAAGTGAAGGGAATTCGGTTTCTCTGCAAAGCCCGTATGACAGGCGCCATCTTTATTATTTCAGGTCTTGTGCCCGCAACAACCATCACTGTCTTCATGATCTCACGCATCTCAAGTCTTCTTTAGATAGCCTTCTTTTGGCTCGTAGATTGTGCCTTCACGCAGCAGTTGGCTGAGCATGCGTTCCGTTTCAGCCTTTTGAATCTGATGCTTCGATTCCAACTCGCTTACAAGCGCGGCTTTTTCAACCATGCCTGTTTCCTTTTCCATTTCCACCAGCACTGAGAGAACTACTTGCAGCTTGTCGCGGACGCTTTTAGGTTTCCCAGTCATTATAAGGTCTATGTCCATTCTTTCTGAGGACACGTCTATTCCAACTTCCTCCAGCGACCTCCTCATGATGGCTATCGCTGCTTCCGCGTCTTCAACCGTGACCTCTTTTCTCAACGCTACGCGTGCTCTTGCCTCGGCTATGCGCACAAGCGACTCCAACTGCCTCGCGGTAATCGCTACAGGCGACCCCTCAGCTTCGCTTGCTGAACGCATCGCCAGATAAAAGTCTCCGAGGCGCTTCGCGGCGGCGCTGCTCAGCATCGGCTTAATAGTTTTTGCATAGCTTACGTATTTTCGCAGCAGGTCGGGCTCTATTTGCGCTTCTAAGGGGCTTGCGCCTCTCTTATGAATCTCAAGGATGTGCTCCAACATTTTTGCATCCGAATCTTTATTCGGGATGTCCCGTAACACGAAAATCAGGTCAAACCTGGACAGAATCGTCACGGGCAAAGAAATGTTCTCGGCTACGGTTCTATGCGGCTCATACCTGCCTAAGGAGGGGTTAGCTGCGGCGAGTATGGCTGTGCGAGCGTTTAATGTGGCGACGATACCGCCTTTCGCGACGGAAACCGTGTGCTGCTCCATGGCTTCGTGTATGGCAACGCGGTCTTCAGGGCGCATCTTATCCATCTCGTCGATGCATGCTATGCCTTTGTCAGCCAGCACCAGAGCGCCTGCTTCGAGGCTCATGCTTCCGCCTTTCTCGCGAATTACGGCGGCGGTTAAGCCCGCAGCAGTTGTGCCTCTGCCAGAAGTGTACAATCCACGCGGCGCTATTCGGGCTACATACTGCAAAAGCTGGGATTTGGCGGTGCCTGGGTCACCGATTAAAAGCGTGTTTATTTCTCCACGTACAGTAATGTCTGGAAGGCTTTTGGATACACCGCCGAAGAGGAGATACATGATGGCTTCTTTGATGTGCTCGTAGCCGTAGATTGAAGGCGCTATCGAATTCATTATTTTCCTGTGAACCCATGGGTCTCTTGCAAGCGCAAGGATTTTCTCTTCTTCCTCAGGTGTGGGCGGAGAAGTCTCAGGTTCTTTACCCAGCACCACGATTGAGTTGGCGTCCAAGTGTAAAATGAAGGTGCGAAGTTTCCCTATTCCCGGACGAGAAGGCGCAACCGCACGGACTATCCCAACTATTGAAACGTGATCGCCTGGTCGGGCAACATCAACGATGTCGCTGCCAACGAGCTTGACATTCACGGTGCGCGGCAGCTGGCCAGGCGGCAAGTCTTCAGGACGCTCCTGCAAGCGGAGGTCTTGGGAGTCAACAAAGGTGGATTCGTCTTGCATGAACTCGAAAGGCCCCTTTTGCTTGCAAGTGGGGTCGCTGCACTCGAACGGCGCTCTCAGAAACGGGCCTGTCTGCTCGACATGCGTTAAAGTGCCGCAGCGCTTGCATTTGAACGCGGCGTTCATCACCATAGGCCTCACTGGCGTGGCCCTGACCACTATGGCTTCGATCATAACTAGTTTTCCAAGATGCTTTGAACCGAGCTTTCGCAGCGGCTCCTTGCCAAGCAGCTGAACGATCCTTACGGTGATTTTGTCTATTTTCTGGGCGTATTCTGCGTCTTCTATTTCAAGCTGCTCACGCGCAGCGTTGCTGGCATACTGCAGAAAAACATCAGGTTTCTCCATCAGCCTCTCAGCTAGGCTCTGGTCAAATGCGAAGAGGTCTTCAAAATCGATGGTGACCGATTCACGCCCAGCTATGGCCATCTGAGAGATTCGCTGGCGATACTTCTCTTTTTTGAAGAACTCGAGAAAACTTTTCTGCGGGTCTACCGTCTCTAACTCTCTGGCCATCCTGCTCCACGCTCTCCTTCAAAATTTAGAATCTGCTCTTTCCACTCATTAATTATCTTACCTAGGCGAGCGTAAATAAAGCGCTCTTCGCAAGTAAATTTTTTTTGAATCTGGTCAGGCTGAGGTGGACCAGAAGACAACGCAACAATCTTCTTTAAACGGGAATTCACTATATCCCAGGCGGAATGCTTCGCCTTCTCGTATTCCTGCACTTTCTCCGGATGCTTAGCTATCTCGCCCTTTATGTTCGCCAAGTAACGGCGAAGCCTCGGATAGAAATCCTCTGATAGCTCGGAGATTTGCCCCGCCACTTGAACGCGCT
>JBNARN010000104.1:0-530 GCA_049718365.1 Candidatus Bathyarchaeales archaeon | reverse complement strand
GGTCGCGTCCAAGCAGTCGTCTTCGCGGAAATGGGCAATTCCCGCCTTAACCAGCTCCTGCGCTACCCAGTAATAAACTTCATATTCATTCCCTTCCGCTAAGGGCCCCAAAGATAACCCGGCAAGCTGAATTTCAGGATAATTTCGATCAGCAATAATTTTTACACGTAAGTTTTCAAAACAAAAATCCAGATCCTTGACCCTTGACGACACGGCTCTTTCCCCCTGCGGCACATACTTATGCGGCGAAGCAGAATATAAGAGCAGTAGTTTAAATGTTTAGATTAAATAATTTGTGATTTTAGGGAAAAACACGGCAACGCCGTCTTGCTACAGCCAGAGCCACAGCGTGCAGAAGAAGTTATTGCGCCTTCGCAGCAAAATCAGTTTGGAAAGCTAAGAGCGAAGCTACAAGGTTACTGCAAAATTGGGCGGAAACTGCCTTTAAGTGTACCACTTCATAATCTCTGCTATTGCATTATCAGAGTAACCTGCATCTTTGAGGGCTCTCTGCAGGTCATCTGCGGTTT
>JBNARN010000103.1:0-4484 GCA_049718365.1 Candidatus Bathyarchaeales archaeon | reverse complement strand
CTCGTCTTCTGAAGCGTCCTCTATACCGTTTTCGGTTACTTTAAAGATTTCCTCGCCTTCAGGAAGATATGGGCTTGAAACCAGCCTAGCAATGCGCACGGGACCCCGCGAGGCTCTTCGGAGATAAAGGCGCGTGTGGCTTGTATGCCCAACAATGTGGCCGCCGATGGGGTGAATTGCATCGCCGAAAAACACGTCGGGTTTGGCCATAACCTGGTTAGTTACGACCGCTACGGCGTTGAAGGCTCTTGCTAAGCCGAGGAGCTTGTGCATGTGCTTATTCAGCTTCTGCTGCCGGCTCGCCAGCATTTCCCTTCCGATGTATTCGCTTCTGAAGTGGGCAGTTAAAGAGTCGATGATTATCAGTTTAATATTATTTGCCTTGATCACTTCGTCTGCGTTTTCCAGCAGAAACATCTGGTGATCGGAAGTGTATGCTTCAGCGTAAATAATGTTCTTAACTACTTGTTCAGGGTTAAGCCCTAAATGCCTGGCCATCTGTACAATACGTTCAAGCCTAAAAGTATTCTCAGTATCCACATACAATGCGCCGCCATTTAGACCGCCGCGCTCGGGAGGTAACTGAACGTTCACGCATAATTGGTGGCAGATTTGGCTTTTTCCACTACCATACTCACCGTAGAATTCTGTTATAGTCTGTGTTTCTAAACCACCATCCAAGATTCGGTCTAAAGCCTTGCTGCCTGTTGTTAAACGCAAAACGTTCTGGCGCATTTTCAGAAGCTCATCTGCGCGCACAAAAGAGCAGCCAATAGCAGAGCGCGCTGCTTCTATCATTGAGAAAGCCTTTTTTTCGCCGACACCGATGGGTTCAAGTTCCCTGGCAGTAGCCATAGCCAGCGACTCAACTGTGTGATAGCCAAGGTCGCGCAGTTTTTGGGCGGTGGCAGGCCCGACACCTGGCAGATCCTCTATGAACTCATATTTCTTTTTGGGCGGCGCTAGCTTGCTTTCTTGGCTTTCGATGTTTGCTTCTTCTTCGGACATGCAGCTCACGTGTGGAAACAGTTGCAGAAAGCCATATTTAAAATGCACGAAACATGTGCGTGGCGGATACTGGGAGAGGTGAGTTAAAGTGAAAATGGCGTTTCATGGTGCGCGGCGGCTCGCGGAGGGTTGTGTGATTTTTGATAGTTAATTTGAATTCGGTTTCAACATTCTAAAAATTTATATTAACTCAGACTTCATCCTGTTAAAGAGGCTAACTGCTGATGCTAAAGAACTTTAAAGATAAAGTCGCCTTTTCAGGCATCACCGTCTTATTCATAGGCATAGCCCTTCTGATATTCACGTTCTTCAGCGCCTACGGCTTCCTAACCCAAAGCATCATGCCGCTATCTACTAAAGACCTCACGCAGACTTTCGGAGAAGCATTAGGGCCCTTAATCGCAGCGGCTATCCACATAATGTATCTGGGTGTCATGGGCTGGGTTGGTTCATTGATAACTATCCGAGGCGTCACAATAATGATAAACGTGGCCAAGGCGGAAGCGGCTACGCCCGCATCGCAAACAGCTCAGCAACCAGAGGCGCAGCCCGCGAAAACTAAGCAGGCGCAATAAGAACTGCAAATTATCCGTTAAAGAAGGGACTTTAATGAATGTGCCGATTCGCGCGCTAAGCTTAGCCACGTCAATCTTTTGGGTTCTCATCGTAGCCTTCATTGCACTATCTGCATTTTCGCTTAAAGACCTTGACTTTAGCATAGATGAACCAGAATTCACGGTGACAGCGGAAGGCACTTTGCTATTCTCTTTACCGCTCTCTATTGAAAACAGGGGATACTGCGACCTTAAGGATTTCCAGCTTGCAACCGTATTCGCAGACGCCACAGGCAGAGTGATTTCTACGGCTAAATCTTCTGTTCCGCTTATATCGCGCGGAGAAAGCGTAACGCTGCTGCACAACGCTACATTAAGCATGGGCGACATGCTTAACAGCGCCGGGCAGTATCTATTTAACGACGCAAACCTCACCGCTCAAGTCTCTGCGGGATTAACTTTCGCAGAGTTCGTGCCCGCGCAGATTTCAACGAACTTCACGGTTCCGTGGGGTGCGCCCTTATACAATTTCGCAGTGGCTCAGCCAACCTTTGAGCAGGTTAACTCGACACATAGCCTTGTGACCTTGCCAATAAGTTTTGAAAATCACGCTGCCTTTGACCTTGAAGGCACAATGCGAATAGTGCTCTTTAACAGCGCTAATTCGCTTATAGGCGAAGGCCAAACCAATTTCCAAGCTCCAAAATACTCGCCCTACCGTGGAGAATTGGCGTTTTATGCCCCGTTAAACGCGGAATCTCTTACGCAACGAGGCCGCTACAATGTTTACTTTTCCACAGCGCTTTTTGAGTACGGACCTCTGGTGATTCCTTATGGCTGAAGAAAAGAAAAACAAAAATCTCATCAAAGAGGTCTCATTTAGAATTGCAAAGGCTACGGTAAAAGCGATACTTGTTTATCTGATTTATTTGCTTCTTGCGCCGCTGTTGGCTCCGCTTTTCGAGTTGATTCCAGGTGTTATGGAATCCATAGAAGCGTTTGTTGCAGTTTACATCCTGCTAATGATTATCAGTGATATCGCGGCTCGCACAATTTTCGAGCATATCTTTCGAACAGCTAGAGCGCTGTTCTTTATGGGTTACCTGCTTCTTTCATTGGGCAACGGCGTAATCAGCACAACCTACCAAAACTTCAGTTTAACCTTGGACTTAACAACGTTTACCGCGATTGCTCTATCGCTTAGCCTTCTGAATGTGGCAGCGTCAATTCTGCAAGCAATAAACTTCATGAACGACAAAGCGGAAGCAGACAGCAGCCTACAAATTCCCCAATAAACACGGAGCACAAAACAGCGCCGCGCTCACGCCGCCTATCGTCCTTTATTTAGGGGGCTTAATTTAATGCTCAGCCAGCGTTTTGGCTAAGTTCCAGATTCTATCGCTTACAAAATGAAAATTCTTGACAACCGCGCCCTGTCTGAGACGCCGTGCCGTTTCGGAATCGTATAAGCTTTCGCCTAAAGCAAGCGCTTTCCCATACTTCTCATCTACCACCAGCACAACATCGCCCTTGCCGAATTCACCTTCAACCCGCACAATTCCAGGCGCCATAACATCTGCACCTTTGCAGACGTATGGAACCGCGCCCATGTCAACAACAATCTTAGGCGCTTGCTCGGTGAACTCTTGGAAAAGCAGCGTTGGCAAAGTCTTCGCGCCAACATCGAAGAATAGGGGTTTGCCATTTACAAGATAGATTTGACCGAAATCAGCTTCAACCACTTCAACATTCGACTTTGAACCGAAAAGAGCGTCCACGCTCCACTTCAGCCTCTCCGAAATCTCGCTCAGCAGCGCCTTAGCATTTTTCGATTTCAATGAATATCGTCGATACTTCTGAGACATAACTCGCCCACTGGCTTATTCTATGTAGATTGCTGGCTGACCAGGCATAGCCAACGCCGCACGCTGCTTAGGGTCATAACGCCCTTTGTCTTCCTCGCTGTAAACAGCTACTTCAGCGCTAAAGCGCTCCTTCAAAAAGCCTCGGGCAGCATCAATTATTTCTTTTTCATTAAACGCCGTAATCCTTGCAATGCGCGCTTTTCTTTCATTAGGCAACTTGCTTATAGCTTTAATTACTTTGGGAACTAAACTGGCAGCTGCTTTCATGTGCGCCTTTAGGCTTGGATCTTGCGCGAGTTCCTTCATGACCTCGTTGATTTTCACTTCGCCCTCAGCGGCTTTCGCCATTACTCGGCGGTAAACCTGCCACTTCCAGCCTGCAGCAGTGTAATAGCATATTTGCTTAGGCGTGATTTTTGTGGCTTTCAAAACATTCAATGTGTCCTCAATCAGGTCGATTATGAAGTTCTCTTGCTCCTCGGCTAGCTCGTCGATTTTTGCTTCGTCAACCCGCGGCCACTCTGCTAAAGAGATAAACCTGTTTTTTCCCATGGCGCTCCAGAGTTCTTCGCATATATGCGGCGCAAAAGGCGCAAGAAGCCGAAGCCACACGTCCAAAGCGTCCCGCGCTGCCTTTGCATCAGCCGTTCCCTTTCTGCGAATGTACCAACGGAAATCATTCCAAACCTCGAATAGCGCGATTTCAAGGGCGCTTCGGGTTTTCAACTCTTCAAGATTCGCTGTAACAGCCGCTATGCGTTGCTGCATTCTGCTGATGAGCCATCGCTCTAAATGGGTCATTTCATCGTTTTTCGCTGAGTCAATTATGCCTAACGCGAAGTTGCGCAGCGCCTCCAGTTTGCTCCGTATGTCAGCGGCATTGTCACTTCTCCAGTCAGGGTCATCCATGCCTTCTGCGCCAAGCAGCAGAGCGCATCTGGTGGCGTCAGCACCGTAGCGTTCAACAGCGTTTTTCATTGTAACGAAGTTGCCCTTGGACTTATGCATCTGCTTGCCTTCAATCATCAACATGCCATTTACGCCTATGGCTCTGGGC
>JBNARN010000102.1:1943-4496 GCA_049718365.1 Candidatus Bathyarchaeales archaeon | reverse complement strand
GCCGCTTCCTGTAGCTACCAGTGTGCCGAAAAGCAGTGGCCAAGCGCTTATGTTGGCGAGTTTTGCTAGTTGCTGGCATAAGGGAATCATGAGTACCGTGTAAGCGTTAGGGTCGATAAAGGTAGATAGCCCCACAGAAAGCCACATGACAGAAGCTAACATAACAATGGGATTTGTTATACCCATGTCTACGGCGGCTTGAGCAAAATCTATTAGTAATCCAGATGCTGTCACGGCGTAGATAACGCCAAATATGCTTGCTAAGAAAATGAATGAGTTCCAATCGAATTCGTAAATCATTTGCTTTAGCTTTTTCCGTCCTAGAAGTAATGCAGCGGAACCCACTGCGATTCCCACGATCCCTGTGCTTACGCCGATTTGCGGTGCTATGGCCAAAACAACTATGCCAAGTACAAAAAGCAAACCTGGCAGCTTTGACACTGTTATTGCTTCAGGCTCAATTTCTATTTTTTTAGTCATATCTTTCAGCAAAAAGAGCAGAACCAATAATGCAGCGGCTACGCCGAGAATTGTGATTGACCCTAGCCCTAATTTACCTTGAAACCAGTAGAAATCTAGGGGCTGTAAACCTGTCTGAGCAGCTAGAATTAGCGCGGGTGGATCGGCAATTATTGTTGTGGTTGTTACCATGTTTGCGCATACGCCTACAGAGACTATGTAGCGAAAGAGTGGAGAGCCAAGTTTTCTTGCCATTTGCATGGCTATTGGAGCCATTAGGAAAAGCACCGCGACGTTTGCCATAAACGCTGAAAGAAACGCTGAAAGAGCACATAAAGCTAACAACGCGTACTTTTCTGTTTTTATGTGTGTGAGAATCTTGTTTGCAATAAGTTCAGGCATTTTACTTTCTGAGAATACGAATGAAACCATCATGAATCCCCAGATAACCGCGAGTACGTCCCATTGTATCGCTTGAAAGATTGTGTCTTGCCAAGAGATTATGCCTAGTAGTATTAGTGTCGCCAGTGTTCCTGTCGATATGTAGGCAAGTTTTACTTTGCGGCTGATAGCGAGAGCGTAGCATGCGATGAATATGGGTAGCACTATGATTTTGGCGTCAAGTGGCAATATGGCTCAACCTTCATGGTCTTGTTTTGGTTATCCATAGGTTGAGCTTGATTTAAAGGTAGTTGTGATTTGTTCATAATTTTTATGAAAAAATAAAAAAATCACCATAAAAACTCATTATAACTGAACGATTGTGAACAGTTATGAGCTAAACCTACGACAAACGTTTTTATGAAAAGTCAAAGGAAGATTTTACAAAGAAAAAAGAGAAGGGAAGGTTAATCGTCTTCAGTATCCTTGCGAACCCATTCAGGATCTTCAGGTTTCATGACAATCTCAGGGTAAGCAGCAAAGCCATGCTCACTTAAGTCTAAGCCCTCAATTTCATGTTCTGCTGGCGCCCGCAAGCCTATAGTGTACTTAATTAAGCCGAATATTATAAGGCCCATACCGAAACTGAAACAAGCGACGACGGCAATAGCGATTAACTGTGCAGCAAGCTGACCCAAACCTGCAGCGCCATTGACGAGTACGCCTTGCACGCCGCCGTAAGTTCCATCAGCAAACAAGCCGACTGATAGCATGCCAAAGAGACCGCCTAAGCCGTGTATGCCGAAAGCACCTACTGGATCGTCAATTTTCAGTTTCCGTTCAACGAAGAAGTTACCGTAGATGGCTATCGGTGCAGCAAGTAAACCTATAATTATTGCCGCCCATGGTGGAACATATGCGCACGGTGCGGTGATCGCAACGAGACCTGCCAATGCCCCAGTGCAGACTGCTTGAACGTCCGGACCCTTGAATTTGCTTTTGTCAAAGTAAGAGATTATAAGCGCCATTGTAGCACCTGCGCCGCCTGCCAAGTATGTTGTAACCGCCACTAATGGTGTTCTGAAGTCAAGAGTACTTAGTGTACTGCCAGGGTTGAAGCCGAACCAACCTAGGAAGAGAATCATGGTGCCGATGACTATGTATGGTACGTTTGTGTAACCGAAACTTCTTGCTCTGCCTTTTTTATCGTATTTGCCTATGCGTGGACCTACTAGCAATGCGCCAGCGAGCCCCGTGAAGCCACCCACTGCGTGAACTACGCTTGAGCCGGCGAAGTCTCTGACCCATACGCCTAAGGGTAGTGTTGCAAGCCAGCCGCCGCCCCAGACCCAGTGACCGTAAATTGGGTAGATGAATATGTTGATGAGCACTGTGTAGAGTAGGTATGCTTGGAATTTTAAGCGTTCAGCTAACATACCTGCGACGATTGTTACTGTGGTTGCTGCAAAGACTGCTTGCCAGAAGAAGAAAACCAGTGTCAAGCCGTTATACGCTTCGCCTGCAAGCGCGAAGCCGCTCCAGCCTATGAAAGCGTTGCCGTGCTCTAGTCCCGGAATTGGTGTGTAGATAATGGCGCCTGTTGCGTCGAAACCTGTTGGGAAAGTGGCGCCTGAACCGCCGAACATCAAGCCGAAGCCTATTAGTGCAAAGACTATTACACCTATGCTGAAGTCGAGATAGCTTTTTGACCAA
>JBNARN010000102.1:0-1933 GCA_049718365.1 Candidatus Bathyarchaeales archaeon | reverse complement strand
GTTAACTTGGTTTTTTTGTCTAATGTAGCCTGCGCCTAAGAAGGCAAAGCCCAGTTGCATGAACCAGACTAATGCGCCCATTGCTAATGTCCAAGCGATGCTTATCGCTGTACCGGTATCTGCCAATGGGTTAGTTGTCTGTGCATATGCGCGGCCAACGCTCATTGACAGACATGTTACTAGGATACCGGTTAGTATGAACCATTTTCTGTGCATGAAAATTGTGGAATGCTTTGCTATTGCTGTTTCAGCGATTCTACGTATTTTTGATGTTTTTCCTTTTTGCATGTTATATTCCCAATTTATTTTTGACAGAGGAAAGCACTGGGACTTCATATAAAGCTATTTGTGATTTGTTCATAAAATTTATGAAAAAATAAAAAAACATATAAAAAAGTGAGGTAAAGCTCTTCATATGTTCATTAATTATGGCTTAATATAGACGTTCAGCTTTGTCAAGTTTTCCTTAATCTCAGCCTGAACGCCTATTGCAGCGAAAAATTCTTCGAGCAGGATCTTGACAAATTTTTTAGACTGCTCCAAGCCCAAGATCAAAGTAAAATCTTTATCAGAATTTTTTATCAGCCTAAAAAAGTTGCATGCCTCCAGCCTCACCAACACTTCTTCGGCAGTATGAAACTTGCTTTTCAATTGATCTCTGTGAGATTGCGCCACTGTCCTATGTGCACTCCAAAACTTTTCTTGATCAGGCAAGGACTTAAGCAAATTCAGAATTAGAATCCAATGGTCAACATCCAAAATGACATGTTCGCCGCTTAGCAACAGGTCCATGTAAGTGTAAACTTTCTTTTTTACAGCAGGATCCAGCAACATCTTGTTTTCGCTATAAAACCGCAGAGCACGCCGCATTACCTCGCTTTGTGAAAGCGAGGTTTCTTTGCTGATCTTTTCAAGTAAAGCCGCGGTTGCAGGGTCGAAGGCCACTGTTATTCTTGTTGGGTTCATGTTTTTTCGCCTCAAAATTAATTACAATTTAATTCTCATGTCCTCTTTAATTACGTTTAGAGCAATATTGGTGACGGTTCTTTTGATATGGGGGCTGGCCAGCAGATTTTTTAAGTAGGCGTTTAAGCTGGCGCGGTCTTTGAATTTGGCGATAACAGCAATATCGTAATCGCCTGTGATATCGTAAACAGCCTTCGCAGCTGCTGTATTAGCAATTTCTTGTTCAATTTGTGAAAGCGGACTTCCTTCGGTTTGAACTAGTATTAATGCAGTCAGCGTGTAACCAAGCTTGGCAGCGTCAACAACTGCCGTATAGCTTTTCACTATACCCTTTTTCTCCAAATCTTTGACGTGATTAAATGCAGTGCCAACAGATATCCCAAGGTTACGTGCTATTTTATTGAAGCTTAATCGGCAGTCTTCTTGAAGCAAACTGATTATTTGGAAATCAATAGAATGCACACTTTCAACCGAGTTTGTTTGCACTTTAATCGCGCCTCACTGCTACCCTCATAAATCTCTTTAAACAATTGTTCATTTAATTAAAAGTTATATAAACATTTCCTATAAAAAATGGGATGTTTGCGCATATATTTATACTAAATTACACAATTAACTTTACAAATGTTCCCAAAAAATGGTAGGGAAAGGAACAGAAAAAGCAAGTAAGCAACCCAAACGCTACTCGGCAAAAAGCAGTTCAAAGGTTGCTCATTCAATCAAAGCAAGCATTTCATTAAAAAGCAAAAAAGAGCACGGTAAAACATGGAACCGTGAATTTCTAACGCCACTGTACCTCACCCTTTACGACTTGCTTTTTAGATTACAATCATAAATATCAGCTATAAGCCACAAAAAAGGCAAATTTTTACTTTTTCACGAAAAAAAGGCAACTTATTAGGAGCCAATTCAGAAAAAACTTTTTAAACAAATCCGATGTTTAGGCTTTTGTGGTTAAAGCATGATC
>JBNARN010000101.1:0-4505 GCA_049718365.1 Candidatus Bathyarchaeales archaeon | reverse complement strand
CGCCATAGCCGTGGTTGGAACAAAAAAATCAGGAAAAACAACCACAATAGAAAACCTTATTCGGGAACTAACGCAAAGAGGCTACAAAGTTGCCGCCATCAAGCATATCCCAGAACCAGATTTCACCATTGACACGCCAGGCAAAGACACGTGGCGTTACGCAAAGGCAGGCGCCAAAACCATAATCAGCGTCGCAGCAGATGAAATCGCGACAATAGAAAAAGTTGCTGCCGTGAACATGCCGCTATCCGCGCTGCTTAAAAAGTGCAGAAACAATGACATCGTCTTCATCGAGGGATTAAAAAAACTCGTCGCCACAAAGAAGGGCATACCCAAGATTGTGGTTGCGAAATCCATGGCTGAAGCAGAAAGCGCCTTAGGCTCATTTAAGCCTATACTGGCTTTCAGCGGATCCTACAACCCAGAAAGCTTAGGTTTCAACGTGCCCTATGCAGATGGACTGAAAAACCCTGAAAAACTGGCAGACATAATCGAAAACGCCTTGCTCAAAACAATTAGGAACACCTTCTAAAAAGCTGAACACTTATGTCCCGATAAATTTGCACCTTTCACTATCCCTCAGATGAGCTTAATCTCCTCTTTAGCATTGTGTGTTTTTTCTCGTTTTCGGAACGTCTTGGCTGCGTTTCCGCCGGATAGACCCCCTCTATAGGTTTCTGCATAGAATCGCTAATATGCGCCAAATATGAAGGCGCATTTTTGATTTGTAAACGCGATTACCGCAGAAGCGAGCTACGATTATAACGTTAATCTGGCTATGGCTGCAATGCAAAAGCCGCCCGCTGCAGCCACTTTTCTTTCAGCACCTTTGCTGCTAGCGTGGCTTGTAAAAATGGCTTGCTATTCTTTTTGTGCTTGCAACAATTGTTAGGTTCTGTTTTAAATGACCTTGTGCTATCTGCTAAAAGAAGAGCGGTAAAGTGAATGACAGTTAATTTTTTAGTCTGTAGTTTTAGAATAAAGGTTAAACAAGTTTTTTATGCACTTGACCTGATATATTGTATTGAGAGGCGTACCGGTTTGAGTGAAGAAAAAATCGTTGAGGTCGGACACGTAACTCACTTCTTCTCTAAAATCAGCGTTGCCGTAATCGAGTTAACTGCGCCCTTATCTGTTGGCGACCGCATCCTTGTTAAGGGGCCATCAACCGATTTTGAACAGACCGTGGAGTCCATGCAAATTGAGCATAAGAACATTCAACGAGCGGAAGCGGGACAGAGTATAGGCTTAAAGATGGCACAGCATGCTCGTGAGAGAGACGTTGTTTACAAGAAACTCTAATTTTTCTTTTTTCTTTTCATCAGGTAACGATGTGTGCATCAATTAGTGAATAAACGTTTGCATAGTTCTCCTAATTTTAGGAGAATTTGAATCTGTATAGGCGATTCATAAGGCTTTATTTATTGTCTATAATAATCTTGTGTGAAATCGCGCTGGAAAAATGGAGAATAGAAATTGCACTAACGTTGGGGAAAGCATGCCGCGTAATTGCCGAGAAAGCAATGGCAGCAACTTCATGGCGCTCCTAAACTTCCTTATTGATCCCGCAGTTGTCGTTGATAAGAAAGGTTATTTCTTAGCAGTAAATGATGCGATAGAGACATTAACAGGATTAAGCAAGAAAGAATTACTCGGCAAGAAATATTCGGAAATGAAGTTTTTAACACCAGAAGTAAAAGCGCTTATGGCAGAAAATCTGAGAAAGAGAATGCAAGGCGCGCATGTTGAACCGTACGAAATTAGCTTAACGGATAAGGATGGGCAAACTCGGTATTTTGAATTGAAAGCAAAAAAGATTAATTACCTTGGGCGAGAAGCTGAGCTTGTAATTTTACGTGATATCACCAAGAGAAAGGAAAATCTAAGGCGGCTGAAGGAATACGCCGAGAAGATGGAAGAACTTGTAAACGAGAAGGTTAAACAAATCAAGGAAAGCGAAGAAAAATACCGAGAACTAATCAACAAAATGAACGATACTGTTTGGGTCATCGATCTTGATGGCAAATTTATTGACGTTAACGACGCCGCTGTCCGCGTTCTCGGCTATTCAAGAAATGAACTGCTTAAGATGGGCCCTGTTGACATAGACAGCAGCTTAACCAAGAAGCAAATTCTTAATCTAATCCGAAACATGCCTGCCGACCACATACAAGTTTTTGAAACAACACACACAACCAAAGACGAAAAAAAATCCCAGTAGAAATCAGCTCAAGCCTTGTAACTTATCAGGGAAAACAAGCCATTTTAAGCATTGCAAGAGACATTACTGAACGCAAAAAATCAGAAGCAAAATTGTTGGCTTCAGAGAGAAAATACCGCAGATTATACGAGAAACTGAAGCAAACACAGGAGGCTTTAGCTGCAAGCGAAGATATGTTTCGTGCAATAAGCACTTACGCTACCGACGCCATAATCCTGCTGGATAAAACGGACAGGGTTGTTTACTGGAATCCAGCGTCCGAGAGAATTTTCGGTTACTCAAAAGAAGAGGCCATGGGGAAAAAACTGATCTCGCTAATCATTCCTACGAGATACCGTAAGAAGCATTTAGAGTGGCTTAAGAAAATATTAGAAAATGAAACAAAATGTTTAACATCAACAGAAATCCACGCTTTAAAGAAGGATAAAACAGAAATTCCAATAGAACTCTCTGCAACAGTTTTAAGCTTAAAAGGTACCAAATATTTGTTAGAGACTATACGGGATGTTTCAGAGCGTAAAAAAATGGAAGCTGCCCTCAGGCAAGAACGAGATATGCTTGAGGCAGTCACGGAGAACGTTGGGGCAGGGCTTGGAATCATCAGCAAGGATTACCGTATAGTTTGGGTTAACAAGTACCTGAGACAATACAATCCGGGCTGTGAAGGTAAAATCTGCTATTCAACATTTAACAACTTAACCAATGTCTGTCCTGATTGTGGTGTTAGAAAAATTTTCGATGAAGGCGTAAGCATCGATAGACATGAATATGCCTTTATAGGCATAGATGGCAAACGCTGCTGGGTGGAGCTTATTGCAACTCCAATTAAAGATGAAAAAGGCAATGTTATCGCCGCGTTGGAGTTGACAGTTGACATTACCGAAAAGAAACTGCTGCAGAAAAAGTTAACCGAGTACTCTGAGAAGCTAGAGCAACTGGTCGAGGAAAGAACGCGGCAGCTGCGGCGGGCGCAAGCTAAACTTGTTAAAGCTGAGCGGCTAGCAACCATCGGCGAACTAGCAGCAATGGTTGGACATGACTTGCGCAACCCATTGACGGGCATAATGGGCGCTGCTTATTATCTAAAGACCAAGTATGGCGCAAAACTGGGCGACAAAGGCAAAGAAATGCTGGAAACCATTGAGAAAGCTATTGAAAACTCGAACAAAATCATAAATGACCTGCTAGAGTACTCACAGGATCTGAAACTGGAATACACAGAAGCATCTCTAAAGACAATTTTGCAAAATGCGCTATCCCGAGTAAAGATCCCAAAGCAGATTTGCGTAATAGATGCCACTGACGCGGGACTCAAGTTTAAAGTGGACACGGAAAAAGTGCGCAATGTTTTTGCTCGAATAATCCAAAACGCCGTTGACGCCATGCCTATGGGCGGAACCTTGACGATTAGAAGCAGAAGAGTAAAAGACACGTTGGAAATCGCGTTCAAAGATACAGGCGCAGGCATGACCCAAGAAACCTTAAAAAAGCTCAAAGGCGGCGTGCCACTTTTCACAACCAAAGCCAAGGGTATGGGCTTCGGTTTACCAATTTGCAGGCGTATTGTAGGCGCACATGGCGGAAGAATCTTCGTGAAAAGCACGATAAATAAAGGAACAACGGTCACCGTTAAAATTCCCGTTAAACCTGAAAGAAGAAGCGAAGAGAAACCGGTTTTCGACACTGCTGTGCTATCAGCGTTAACTGAAACGCAGAGAATACCATGATCAAAAACTTATGGAATTATCTCGCAGCCATTGTATTTCAGAAATTCGAAGTCGCTTAAGCTTACCGTCTTTTGCGCTATAAGCCGCCTAATTCTCGGAAGCTCTGCCTCCACGGCGTTTACCAGTCCTCTTACAGTTTCGCAAACCGCTGCGTATGCTTCACTGCTCCAACGTTTGGTTATGTTAGCGTACAAGCAGCGGCCGCCGCAGACGCTAAAGATGTTGCATTCGGTGCATGGCGAGCCCACAAAAATTTTCTTCAGCTCCAATGGATTAGTGTGGCTTATGTGGCCAAGATAGTATTTCTTCATTCCCCACATGGTTGGGCACGGGATTATTGTGCCGTCGGTTTGTATGGCGTAGTTTATCCATCCGCCGCCGCAGCGGAGAAGGCTCGGCTCATCGTGCAAAAGCGAGTTTGTAACGCCCAAGAGCGGATAAAGCCGCAGAACACGGCGCTTTTCCTCCATGTAGTCAACCCAGAACCGCGCCAGCCGCTTTACGCCTGGCATGTAGCTTGTTTGGCTCCACTCTTTGAAGTTGCGCCTTGCGTAATC
>JBNARN010000100.1:0-4510 GCA_049718365.1 Candidatus Bathyarchaeales archaeon | reverse complement strand
CAGTGCACGGCGGCAAAATCCTCGTAAAAGGCATGGTTACTGATGTTTCGCCTGGCACTAAGAGTCCCGCGTTGGCTATGCGGTTCCCGAACGGCGTGCCCGCAGTAGCAGACGAATCCATGAGCGACTGGATGCTGTACGTGTACAAGCAGTTCCCGTGTCCAGCGAACGTGAAGGGCGTTGAAGTCATCATTGAAGTCTTAGACCCGAACAATAACTACTATGAGGTGGCTCGAGCCACAAGTGACGGCAGCGGCTTCTACAGCGCAGCTTTTGACCCGCCGGTTCCAGGCAAATACACTATCGTTGCCCGTTTCGCTGGCTCTAAAGCATATTATGGTTCTTACTCGGAAACCGCCGTGTTTGTTGAAGAAGCGCCGCCCGCAACGCCTGAAGCTACGCCTACGCCTGCGTCGATGGCTGAAACCTACATACTAGGCTTCGGCATCGCCACACTTGCAGTGGTTATCATAATTGGACTGCTGATAATCTTGATGCTTAGAAAGCGCTGAGCAGCATCATCAAGCCTACCTTTACCCCTTTCTTTTTTTATTCTAAAGCTGGTTATTTGTGTGAGCTAAAGCTGTTGTACCTTGTAAATTCAAATTTGCTGTTGGAAAACTAATATTTTAAATACGTGTTGATACATGGTTCTGCTGAGAGAAAATGAAATACGATTATGATGAACTGTTAAAGCGGGCTTACTCGCAGATGCCTGAGGCTTCGATGAAACGTGAACGTTTGGTGCTGCCGCGTTTGTCG
Source organism: Candidatus Bathyarchaeales archaeon (assembly GCA_049718365.1). GTDB lineage: Archaea > Thermoproteota > Bathyarchaeia > Bathyarchaeales > Bathycorpusculaceae > JAOAIV01. Next base: position 3,748 of record JBNARN010000100.1, on the reverse strand, counting down.
ATGACAACAATAGGCATGCGCACAATAATCTCCAACTTTAAAGACATCGCAGACGTATTGGATCGAGATCCACAGCATATTCTAAAGTTTTTGACACGTGAGATGGCTACGGCTGCTACTTTCCAAGATTCTAGGGCTATTTTCCAAGGGAAATTTCAGCAGGACAGCCTCGAGCGGTTGCTTCAGAGATACATGGAGATTTTTGTGATCTGCCCAGTTTGTAAGCGTCCAGACACGAAGATTGTTAAGGAAAAGCGTTTAGCCTTCTTAGTCTGCAATGCTTGTGGCGCAAGGTCGTCTATAAAGCAGTTGTGAGAGCGCGTTGAAACTTGGATGTTTACGTTAACCTTAAAAAAATTGGTAGAAATGTGCTTTTAGCAATCTGCGACTGCGAAGTGCTTGGCAGAACGCTGAAGGAAGGCAAGCTTACCTTCCACGTTAAGGATGAATTTTACAATGGCGGCAAAGTTAGTTTGGAAGAGGCCATGGCTATGATTGCAAATTCGACAATTGTGAACATGGTGGGTAAAAACTGCGTTGGGAAAGCCATTGAGAAGGGCTACGTGCATCCAGAGGCCGTTTTGCACATAGATGGAGTGCCGCATGCGCAAATAGTGAAGCTTTAGCTTGCTGGGCAATCGCGCCATTTTCGGTTACGATAAACCTTATTTGAAGAAGACTGGTTTAACAATATTCCATTAGCGTGTTTAGATAACTTTAGGAATGAAAACAGCCATGAAAAGCTCTCTTGCCAAGCGAGTGCAAACGGCCCTCCTGCTAATTGTTTTGGCGCTTTTGGCTGTAAACCTATACTTGATATTTGACTTAAGGCAGATGGTGGAAAACGCCGCGCATAATTCAGGCTATGATTATGTGATTTTTCACGATGGCGATGTGTATAGAGCACAGAATCAAGCTAGCGGCCGGGTGGAGTTCACCTCAACCGACGCCGCAGTGGTTATTAATCAAGCTGCAGCTAACGGCCGCATCATCTACATTAAACCGGGCAATTACACGTTAAGCTCTGATGCTCAAGTTTATAATAAGAAAAATGCCAAGATAATCAGCGACGGCGCCGTAATAATCGGCAATGGCAAAAGGCTTATAATAAAAGGCGACACCTACGAAAGCTCACAAAACAATCTCATCTCGGGGTTAACGATAGTTAACGGAACGCTACGAGTTGAAAACTCGTTCGGCACTGAAATATCAAACATGGAGTTCTTGCGCTGCAAGACGTCGCTTGAAGTTGTAAACACGGACACTTGGAGTGAGGGCACAAGAATAGCTGATTGCCGCTTCATAAACTCAACTGTAGGCATAGCTTTTCGAACTCCCACAGGCAACGGCACCGGCTCATATGCGAGTTCAAAAATTAGCAGGTGCTTTTTCAACATACTTGATGATTCAGTAGGCATATTGGTTGAGCGTCTCGCCGAATTTTCTGACAGCCAAATACAGGATGTGCGAATGTGGATGGGCGAAAACGGCTTTATACGTAATCAAACAGGCATCCTTGTTGATGGCTCGATGCACCAGACACTGCTGTTTGGCGTGGTTTTCGAATCGTTTGCGGAGCATCCTGAGGATTTATATGCGATTTCGCTGGGCAAAACCTCGATTACTCCGCCAGTTCTTGCAGGCGGCATCAGCTTTTTGGGTAACTGGACAGCTAAAGTTCATAATCCGTTTAACAAGTGGATTTTAGGAGCCGGAGCCGTCTTCAAGCAAGAAGACTTGCTTGTTCCAGTGGGGTTAAATGGGCAGTATGGCACCGCAGTGTGCATCCAGATGAGACCTGTTACCATCGCCTCGTTCAAGCCTAAAATAGAGGTGCAGGGCAGTTTCGCGTACAACGAAACAATCACGGTAAGGTTCCGCCTTGAATTTGTTGACAATGTTATTTCGCCGAGCGTTGAGAAATCCTTTCGCAATTCTACTGCGCTGTGGCTGAGCGACGATGACGTTCTGCGCATGTTTCCTTCTCAAAGCGTAATCTGGAACATTCTGGTTGACGCTAAAGCGAGTTCTGCAGTAACAGACGCTGTGGTTAAAGTCAGCGTTTACGGCGTAACAACATAGCCCTGCTTAGCTGGATTCTTCATTAATTAGCTTTTTTGGGTTAAAGATTTTCTCCAGCTCTTCTGGTTTAAGCAAGCCCTTCTCTAAAGCAATTTCTTTCACAGAACGCCCTTCTTCAAGCGCTTGCTTCGCTATCTTGGCTGCTTCTAAATAGCCGATGTAGGGCGAGAGGAAAGTTGCCAGCGATGGGTTCTTCTCCAAATATTGCAAGCAGCGTTTCTCATCGACAGTTATGCCTTCTACGCATTTTCTTCTGAAGACAGGCAGATAATTCGTTAAGATTTGAATGGAAAAGAGCATGTTATACATTATAACAGGCGTCATAACATTCAAATCCAGCTGGCCAGCCTGCACTGCAAGTGAAACCGTCAAATCGTTGCCTACCACTTGGAACGCCACCATGTCTAAGCATTCAGCCATCACAGGGTTAACTTTGCCAGGCATTATGGACGAGCCCGGCTGCACTGGTGGAAGCTCAATTTCCGCCAAGCCCGTAGTTGGCCCCGACGAGAGCAGACGCAGGTCGTTGGCGATTCGAATAAGCTCTAAAGCTAGCTCTTTCAGGCCGCTGGACACCGTCTGCAATGGTCTGTGGCTTTGTAGCGCCTCAAACAGGTTTGCCGCGGGTTTCAGGGGGAACCCAGTCATCTTCCGCAGTTCCTCAATTGCCAGCTGCTTGTATCGCGGGTGCGTGTTGGCGCCTGTGCCTGCTGCTGTGCCGCCCAACGCCAGAGCATACAAATTCTTCTGTCTCTCTCTAAGCTGCTCACATGCGTTCTTTAACGCCGAAGCGTAGGCGCCAAATTCCTGTCCAATAGTTAGGGGCACGGCGTCTTGGAGGTGTGTGCGGCCAGATTTTACTGTGCCTCGGTGCTTCTCAGCCAGCTTCTCGAAGGCTTTCGCCAGCTTATCCAGCTCATCAAGCAGCGGCTGCAGCGCCATTAAAACCGCTATGTGCAGGGCTGTGGGAAACGTGTCGTTTGTGGACTGCGCCATGTTTACGTGATCGTTTGGGCTTATGGTTTTGTAGTCGCCCTTTGTTTTACCCAGGATTTCCAGCGCACGGTTTGCCAGCACCTCGTTGACGTTCATGTTAAAAGACGTGCCAGCGCCCGCTTGAAAGACGTCAACGACAAACTGATCCAGAAACTTGCCTGCAAGCACTTCGTCACATGCTTGAATGATGGCCTTTGCAATTTTTGGATCAAGCATGCCGACTGTCTCGTTGGCTATGGCTGCAGCTTTTTTGACCATGACATATGCTTCAATGAAGACACGAGGCGCCTTGATGCCGCTGACTGGAAAGTTTTCTATGGCACGTGCTGTCTGAATGCCGTAATAGGCAGTTTCAGGTATAGCTTTCTCGCCTAACGGGTCTATTTCAACTCGTGTTTTCATCGCGTCACATCTCTCGCCCATTCTAAAGAAGAGGTTGCTCAAGTAGTTTTCCAAGTAATTAACTATACTTCAAGAATGCTGAGGTCAAATTTTGTTTCTGCTATCGTAAGGTTAAGTAGTGTGTTCTGCTATTTTATTCTGTTATATGCCGCAAACTCAGGAAATTAAAGGTAACACCTTGAAGGTTTACCTGTATCTGCTCAAGAACAGCCCCTCCGAGCTTAGAGACGTCCAGCATGCGCTAGGCTTTTCTTCAGCCTCGCTTGCC
>JBNARN010000099.1:3270-4544 GCA_049718365.1 Candidatus Bathyarchaeales archaeon | reverse complement strand
CGTCGGCGCAGCAATACAGGGCGCAGTCATCACAGGCGAAGTAACCGACCTGCTTCTGCTGGATGTTACGCCGCTGTCGCTGGGCGTGGAAACGCTGGGCGGTGTATTCACAAAGATAATTGAGAAAAACACGACCATCCCCACTAGGCGCAGTCAAATTTTCACTACGGCAGCAGACTTCCAGACTGCGGTTACGATTCATGTGCTGCAGGGCGAGCGGGCGATGGCAGCGGATAACGTGTCACTTGGAATGTTCCATTTGACGGATATTCCGCCAGCGCCCAGGGGTGTGCCGCAGATAGAAGTCACATTCGACATCGACGCGAACGGCATACTCAACGTAACCGCTAAGGACTTGGGAACAGGGAAACAGGCTAAAATTACGATTACGGCGTCTACGAAACTGTCTAAAGAAGAGAAGGAACGCCTCATCAAAGAAGCAGAACAGTTCGCTGAGCAGGACCGGAAGAAACGGGAAGAGGCTGAATTACGGAATAATGCGGACAGCCTCATTTACACGGCGGAGAAAACCAAGAAAGACTTAGCAGACAAGCTGACGCAGGAGCAGATAGGAAAGATAGACGCGGCAGTATCAGCGCTCAAGGATGCCTTGGCCAGCAATGACATGGCGAAGGTAAAAACGAAGACGGAGGAGCTGCAGAAGGTGCTTCAGGAAGTTGGCACAGTAATATATCAGCAGGCAGCAGCCGAATACACCAAGCAGAAGGGCCAGCCTGGACAGGCTGGAGCAGGCGCAGAAGCAGCCGGAGGCGCGGCGGATAAGAGCAAAGTTGTTGACTCCAATGATTACAAGGTGAAGTAGCCGCCGAAACAGTTTTGACCAACATGCTACACTTAGAATTTAGCGGTAAAGCGCAATGCCTGAAAAAAGAGACTACTACGAGATTCTCGGCGTTTCCAGAAACGCAACTAAAGAGGAAATTAAGGATGCCTACAGGAAACTGGCGATGCAATATCATCCTGACAGAAACAAGTCGCCTGACGCAGAAGAAAAGTTCAAGGAAATCTCTGAGGCTTATGCGGTTCTGTCCGACGACGAAAAAAGACGGCAGTACGACCTTCTGGGCCATGCTGGATTTGACCAGCGCTACACAACAGAAGACATTTTCCGCGGCGTAGATTTCGAATCCATATTCCGCGATTTAGGCTTCGGCTTCGGCGACTTCTTCCGCACCTTTTTCGGCGGATTCGGCGGAGGCGGCTTTGGAGAGAGAATCAATCGCGGAGAAGACCTTGTCTACGAGCTGGAGATA
>JBNARN010000099.1:1432-3260 GCA_049718365.1 Candidatus Bathyarchaeales archaeon | reverse complement strand
ATGTCTGCGGCGGCTCAGGCGCAAGCCCAGGCACGACGCCACGTACATGCCCAAGATGCAACGGCACCGGAAAAGTGCAGCACATGCGAAGAAGCAGCTTCGCCATGTACGTGCAAGTTACGCCATGCGACACATGCCGCGGTAAAGGCGTGATAGTGGATTCGCCTTGCAAGAGCTGCCACGGCACAGGGCTTGTGAAGAAGCGGCGAAAGATAAGCGTGAAAATTCCCGCCGGCATAGATGAAGGCTATCAGTTGAGGCTTCGAGGCGAAGGCGAAATGGCGCCTAACGGCGGCGAACCAGGCGACCTCTACGTGCTTGTCCACATTGCACCGCATAAGCTGTTTATGCGGGAAGGCGATGACCTTTGGTATGTGCTGATGATTGGTTATCCGCAGGCAGCTCTCGGCGCAGAAGTTACGGTGCCCACTTTAGATGGCCCAGCAACTGTGCGCATTCGGCCTGGCACGCAGCCTGGCGAGATTATTCGCTTGAAAGGAAGGGGTATGCCGCGTTTTAGGGGTTACGGCAGAGGCGACCTTATAGTGCGTGTTGGAATCGCTGTTCCCGAGAAGCTAACGCCGAGGCAGCGTGCGTTGCTGGAGCAGTTGGCGGAAGAATTCAACGAGGACGTTAAGCCGAAAAAAGGCAGATTTGGCTTCTAAGCCCATAATCCCGTTTGCCGCACGATGTTTCTGTTGTTAGGAAGATTTTAAATGTAATATCGCGTAGATATGGATGCGGGGAGATTAAAAGTGGCAATAAATTTGGATACACTGGTAATACAGCTGATAGTCAACATAATTATTTTGTCGCCGGTGCTTTGGATTTCAGGGCGGCTCTTAGCGGGAAAAGATAAGGCAAAGTTTACCGATGCCATCTGGATTGTGGTTCTTGGGACATTAATCGGTGGCGCTTTCCAGTATTTCTTTTCAGGATTAATTGCATCCTTGATTGTGCTGTTTATTTGGCTGGCACTCGTGAAGCACTTCTTTGACACTGGCTGGCTACGGGCGCTTGCAATAGCGATAGTGGCGATACTAATCTGGATAATAATAGCGGTGATAATCGGAATAATCGTGGGCATAGCCATAATCGGCGCTACCTTAATCTAAAGGTAAAACATAATCCTCTTTTCTTTTGTTACAACAGGCTATAAAAATTGAGAATAGCTAATAGAAGATTACTCGAATTCTATGGTGGCTGGTGGCTTGTCAGTTATGTCATATAGGCATCTGGCGACGCTGGGAATTTCGTTTGTTATCCGCTGGGCAATACGCTTAAGCATGTTGTAGGGCGCTTCGTGGGCTTTGGCGGTTACGGCATCCGTTGACTCAACTATTCTGACGGTGATAATGTCGCCGTAGACTCTTTTGCCACCCTTTATCCCAGTTGCCTTATCACTGTGGAGCACAGCGAAGTTCTGGAAAGTTCCCAGCTTTCTGGTTTCCTCTTCCACGATTTGGGTGGCTTTACGGACGACGGCAACTCTTTCTGGGGTTACTTCGCCTAGAACTCGCAACGACAAGGCTGGCCCTGGAAAGGGCATTCTCTCAGAGATTTCCGCCGGCAAGCCAAGTTCGCGAGCTACTTGACGGACTTCAGGCTTGAAAAGCTCTTTTAGCGGCTCAAGGATTTTGTAACCGTAAATCTCAGGGTTTATGCCTATCTGTTCCAGCACGTTATGCTGCGATTTGATTCCCTGAACAGTTTCCACAACATCAGCTTTGATGGTACCCTGCGCGATGAATTCAATTTGCTCTTCTTTGGCGGTTTTGCCTAGGGTTTTGTAGAATTTATCGCGGAAGGCTTTCCGCTTTTCTTCAGC
>JBNARN010000099.1:0-1422 GCA_049718365.1 Candidatus Bathyarchaeales archaeon | reverse complement strand
CGACGAATTCTGGTTCGCCTTCGCGTCTTAAGCCGTCATCTATAAAGACGGCCAGCAGCTTGTCTCCAACTGCCCTATGCACCAAAACTGTGGTTACGGTGCTGTCAACACCGCCTGAACAGGCAGAAATTACCTTACAATCGCCGACTGCTGCGCGGATTTCTTTTAATGAGTTTTCAATGAATTTGTTGGCGTCAAACACTTGCTTTCCTCCAACTTTTTTGTAGTGTGATAGGCACACTTGCCTTTTTAGCTTTGCCGTAAATGCGCTTTCTTCAACAACTATTGCCTGTCAAGCTTGTTGAAAAACTGTTTACAGCAAAACTGATGCGAGCATGCCGCTGATAAGCCCTAAAACTATTGGGAAGGGCAGGCCTGGAAACATTCCCTTTTTCTCAAGCATTACAAGCGTTAGGTAGGCGCCGGCTAAAATGCCAGCAAGCGAGCTTAGGCTGGAGATTAGGCCAAAGTTGAAGAGCATGCTTGCCGCGAGCATGGAGTAGAAAACGAGGTCGCCTAGGCCCATCTGCATTTCTCTGAAGGAGTAGCTTAAGCCGTGAAGTTGGTCGAGGCCTAAGTGAGCTATTTTGCCAACGGGACCATAGTAAACTGCGAAAACGTCGTAAACTGCTAAGAAGAGGAGAATCAGCGTTGCGCTTAAGAAGGGAACGTAGTTTCCGAAGAATGCGCCCAGTGCCCCGCCTAGGCAGATGACTGCGATGTTGCGTGCTTTGCCGCCTAAGCGGAAAACGGTGACGTCGAAGAGGATGGCTATGGCTATGGAAAGCGGCAAAACCAGAAAATCTAAGCCTGCAACCAAGGCGAAAAGCAATGACAGGTAGATGACGGATAGCAGCAGAGCTGCGGCTGTTAGGGCAAAGGCTATGATGAACGTGATTAATTTCAGATTTCGCCTTTTAAGTAAGATGTAGAAGATGGCGGCGCTTATGGCGACGAGAACAACGAAGTAGGCGGCGTTACCGAATAGCCCCGCAGGGGTTTCTTCAGGAAATGGCGTAACCGTGATAGGCGGCACTGGCCGCGTGAGAAAAAGGGCGCTGCTGCCGAGGCCTACAAGTAAGCTTGCCAACACAGGCAACAGATACACGGCTTGCGCGGTGAATCGCTTCTCAGTCAAGACGTTTCACTCCAACTGTGCGATGCTTATTGTAACATGCAGATAGCATTGGTCACAGAATAAGCTTTGCTTCCTGTCAGTATCGATGATGGAGTTGGAGAAGTACATGACACATGAGCCGCGGCTGCAGTGCCGCAAGCCAAGCGTGTGTCCAAGCTCATGCACCGCTTCTTTCAGTACCCGCGCGGAAAAAAGCGTCATGTCAGGTGTGTCGCCGTAAAATTCAGGCTTTAGACGCCACAGCGAGATTATCGCGGCTTTTCCCGGGCAGAGGGCTTCGCCGA
>JBNARN010000098.1:2000-4707 GCA_049718365.1 Candidatus Bathyarchaeales archaeon | reverse complement strand
TATAGCCAAAACGCCTTCCAAAATTCTCTGCTCAGAAACATCCAACTGCTTAGATAACCACATCTTCAAAAGCGACGCAAACTTAGGAAGCTCACCACTATAAGTGATAATCTGGTTACCCTTAAGCGCATCAACCTGAAAAGTCTTCTCCGCCTCCTTAACCATAAAAGACAAAGTCTGCGCCTGACAAGCCAACGTCTGAAAATCCTCCCACTGCTTACACCTCAAAATCACAGGCGGCCCATGCATCATAGGCGCTTGTGCTTGCGGCGCCGCAGCCTTTTGCGCAACGGTAGGAGCAGAGGCTTCACGAGGCGAGGTTGACAAGTAATTAATTAGGCTGTTTATCTCCTTTTGTAAGCCGTTTATTCTTTCCTCTATCTTTTCAACCTTAGAGCTCAATTCTCCCGTTTCTCCCAGAGATGACGCAACCGTGCCTAACTCGTTTATCAGCTTATCCAAGTCCTTCTCGTGCTCCTTGAGAACGTTAACTATGAAATCTAAGGCCTCTAATGCTTCGTCTTTGGATTGCGGCTTCTTAGACATCAGCTGGTCCCCTTCTTTATTTTCAGTTTAACCAATATGAGCTTAGCTTAAATAAATGTAGCGAATTCTCAAAACATATCTAAGTGAAGCCATAACCATACGTATTCCCAATATGCACAACGCTTCTACTACACCAGCTACACATCAAAAAACAAATTGATAGCCAGAAATCACGGGAAAATTGCGGTTTGTGACGGCTGGGTGCTGGCTGTTTTCTCTTGTAGGACTGAACTGTTGTGCGATTTTTTGGTCTATACCTCCTATTATAACCTATAAGTAGATTTAACTGGAGCTCAGCCACGGCATATGTTAGCATCTTAGAAAAAGCCTGCTTCTTAAATGCTTAACTAGAATATTATGGCTATGTCTGTGAGATTACAAACATGTATCGCACAGCATAATCACCTGTCGTTTATTTTGCGGTTTTTCTCTTCCGAAAACAGCGGGCAAATCTCACTCCGCACTTCATAAACAAAACGCAAGCAGACTTGGATAATGCTTTCGTTTAAAATTACGTTTTATTTTTTACGGCAAGCTTAATAGAAGGCATATACATAAATATTTATGGCGATGTCTGTGGCGAAGAAAACAACGATAACTTTACGCGATGATGTCTACCAAACATTAAAGGAGAAGGCCGGTTCCAGAAACATCTCAAATCAAATAAACAAAATCCTTATCGAGTATTTCGCAAAAACAGAAAGCATGTTCGGCACAATGAAACAAACAGACCTGACAGACTTGAGAGACCACAGGGATCGTAACCCATGAAATACGTTATAGACTCATACGCGTGGATTGAATACTTCATGGGAACAAAGGCAGGAGAGAAAGCCAAACCCATTATCGAAAGTTCTGAAGAAAAAATAACGCCAACAATATGTTTGGCTGAAGTCTATGCGAAAACTCTTAAAGTAGAAAGTTTAGAACTTGCCGAAAAGCAAAGAGCCTTCATCAAAGAAAAAAGCGCCTTAGCCGCGCTTGACGAAACAATTGCTCTTGAATCAGCCAAAGTGCAAACTAAGATGAAAAAAGAGATTAAAGGATGGGGGCTTGCTGACTCCATCGTCTATGCCACTGCATTGCTAAAAAAAGCCGAGGTAGTCACTGGAGACGAGCACTTCAAGAACCTGAAAAATGTATGCTTCATAAAATAAACTCGCAATAGTTCTCAGGATAAACAAAAACACAACAAAAGAAAGTTACAAGTTTAGGCACATGAGCAGAACTTTAGAACTACGCCACTAACAAAGCTTAGGCGTGAGTTAGGGATCTACGTTAATTGTGTTTCGACTATCATCAATCAGCAATTGCCCTTAAGTTGATTTTCTGTAACTTTGAAACATTCACCGTTTAGGCGCCTGATTTTGCTTCTATACTGTAGCCTGCTGCCTTGAGTTCTCTTATTATGTCCGCTTTTATCTCTTCCAATGACTCCCTGAAGCTTAAATATACAATGCCTTGCATGTCCGAAGGTTGCTCAACTGGTTTTTTCAACAAGCAGCAAACTCTGCTGCGGCCTAGTTTCCCGACGAAATATCCAAATTCAAGAATCACATTTTGCCGAGGGCGAGGATAAGCGGTTTTCAAGAACTTTCTAAGCCTTTGCGGTCTTGACCATTTGCTGCCCATTTCAACGAAACCGCCCAAATCGTCTGGCGTCAGAATAACAAACGCGTAACCAACATCCGAGTAAGCCTCAAGCTTCTCCATCACCGTTTTGCCCCCGCTCGGCTGTTCGCTGAGAACAACCGGCGTCAGCCCGAATTCAATAAGCATAGCCTTCAATTCATTCAAAGGTTTCGTGTCTTTTCCATGTGAAATAAAAATCTCTTTCTTCGGCGCCAGCGGCCTTTTTTGTTCGATTTCGCTATCCATTTTGCCTCATTCCAGCTCTACTGCCGCTCACGTATATTCATTCCAAATTTAGGTTATACATACCTTTTAACGGGGAGTCCAAACGCACCAGATGGCCTTTTCAGCACAAGCCAACACGCACGGCGCCTTCCCGCTCTCAGGCTTGCATGGAGAACACGCGTACTTGATGTTTTTGCGTTGCTGCTCTGTCACCGCAGCCACCGTCTTATCCTCTAAGTCAATTAGCATGGTTACCAGTTCAAGGGCGGATTGCGGACAAGCCTTCACGCATTCGCCGCAGCCG
>JBNARN010000098.1:0-1990 GCA_049718365.1 Candidatus Bathyarchaeales archaeon | reverse complement strand
TGTAGCCATAATGCGTGATAACAGCCTGTCACCTCAACTTTTCTGCTCTTTTTCATACAACGCTTTAGCGAACAAAGCTGCGCCGATGGCTCCGGCTACCATGGGGTCTAAGCCGTTTTCCCGCCAATTAGGCATTGGAAGGCATTTGACGCCAAGTATCTTTTCTATCCTCGAAACAATGCCGATGTTTTTCGATTGCCCGCCAGTGATAACGAACTCTCTTTCAAGCCCAACTCGCTTTACAAGATTGCTCATTCTTATGGCCATTGCATGAGTGTAGGCGGCTAACACCTTCTCTTTCGACCAGCCCTTGCGTAGCAAGCTCATGGCTTCAGTTTTCGCGAAAGCCACGCATGTGCAGCTGACGGGCGGAGGCTCCTCCTCAACATTCAGCGAAACTTCGCCGATTTTCTCGATTGGAATTTTCAGTAGGTCGGCGAAAACTTCCATACCTCTGCCTGTGCCCGCTGCACACTTGTCATTCATCAAGAAGGAGACTACTCGGCCAGTCTCATCGCAGCGGATGGCTTTTATGTCTTGACCGCCAACATCCAGCACTGTCCGGACGCTTGGGCCCCAGATATAATTTGCGCCTTTTGCGTGGCAAGCAATTTCCGTGACCGCTTTATTTGCCATGGGAACGTTAACGCGGCCGTATCCTGTTCCAACTATGTATTTGATGTCCTCAAGCCTTAGGCCTGTGCCCTCCATAGCCCAGCTAAGCACTTTTTTGGCGCTGTCCGGGCTGTTTGAGCCTGTGCGCATGACACCCCACGAGTAGACTTCGCCGTCAATCATTATGGCCGCTTTAGAGCCCACGGAGCCGACGTCAATGCCAGCGGTGATCACGTCCTTGTTGCGCCATTTCTTTTCCGAAAAGACCCTGCGGTACTCCTGCCAACGCCAATATTCTACATCATCTTTTCTCGGCGGTTCTTCCATTTTCTACACCTTTTTAACGCGGTTGACGGCGACAAGCGCCGCGCCCAAAGCGCCAGCATACTCGGGGTACTCGGGTATTAGTAATTCAATGCCAAGCTTCCTTTTTAATGATGCGACGAAGCCAACGTCTCTTGCAACGCCGCCTACAAGCACAACGTCAGGAGTTATTCCCAGCCTATGCATCATGGAGGAGATGCGGTCAGCCATAGCGTCGAATATAGCCCTTGCAATTTCAGGCTTGGATTCTTGCCGATGAATTAAGCTAACCACGTCTGACTCGCCGAAGATAACGCATGACGCATTAATCGAGCTTGCACGTTCAGCCTTAAGCGAAAGCGGCCCCATATCTTCCAGCTTGACTTCTAGGGCTCGGGCCATAGCTTCAATGAAGGTGCCTGCGCCTGCTGCGCACCTCTCGTTAACAACAAAATCCACCATAACGCCTTTGTCGTCGCATTTCACTGCTCGCGCTTCTTCAGCACCCACATCGACCACTGTCCGCGCGGTTGGAAACAGGTAAACTCCAGCTTTCGCGTCGGCGCCCATCATGCTAACGGTGCTGTTAGCGTTAGAAGCTAAGTCCATGCCTGAACCCGTAGCGGTAACATGAAGCACATCCGCCATTGAAATACCCGCTTGCTCTAGCGCTTCGCCGAAGGCTTGTTCCGCAGCTTTTGCGGGGTCAAATCCGGAAAAGGCTTTGCCGCGCGCCAGCACTTTGCCATCTTTCAAAATTACTACTTTCACGCTTTGAGTTCCTAAATCTATTCCAGCCGTTATCATAACCATTTTCACCTCTATATGTCCACTCTCGCAGCAAGCATCTCAAGAAAGGCTTCAACCCTTGTCTTCAATGGGCCGACATCCTCGCGTGTGTATTCCGTGTCCAAATAATACATGGGAACGTTCATGCGGTCTAAGACCTTTTTGACGCGCATGTACTCCATGGCATAGAGCATACAGCCGCGGACAACATAGTAGATTACGCCGCTGGCTTTCCATTCTTTGACTTTGTTAAGTATCCAGTTGACTCGGTCTTTGTTTCCAT
>JBNARN010000097.1:0-4760 GCA_049718365.1 Candidatus Bathyarchaeales archaeon | reverse complement strand
GATTTGGAGGGAGAATACCCACATTAACGTCAAAGCCCATTTCAGACCTAACAGTGTCAGGTCCACATACATGTCCCCGCAATTGGAGGCCAACTCCGTCATCCCTGTATGGCAAAGCGCCGTTCTGGTTGGGGTTGAGCCGCCGCCATGTGAAAATTGCGGGGCTAGCTAATTGTAGCTGAGTTATAGCTGAAGCGTTTTCAGCAAATATAAACATTTCTTTTCATCGAGATAAATGTTGCTCTGCGAAATTGAAGGTGCAGCTTAAAATTTTTATAGGCTTATACTACGAGCGTTGTTCCTATGAACATCAGGGTTACCGCTGAAATTTTCAGCAGCAGTGTTTCTTTGTTTATTTCTTCCTTAAGGATTTGCGGCGAGAGAATGCTTAGGACGATTGTGTAGAAGAAGACGTAGAATGGTTGCAGCCCGAATAGGGACGAGGCTAAAGAGGCGTCTGTCAAGGATAAAGCGATTAGGGAGCAGATTGTGCCTATGACGTAAAGGCCTTCCCCAATAAAGGCGATAAGCAATGTCTTTTTTCCGATAACTGAGACTGTTTTGATAATTGTTTCGCGTGGTTTAGGCAAAGTCAAGAGTAGAAGAGCGACAGTGAAGGTTCCGAGAATATTCCAGAAGAACACTGACCAGAAAGACAAATAGCCTACAAGAATTTTGTTAACCACCGTGTAAGTAGCGATTATTACCCCAAAGGGTATCATAAACTTCAGTATGCCTAGGAAGGGCTTTTGGCTTGCTTTTCTGTAGGAAACCAGTACTGAAGCAAGGACTATTAGTGCAATGCCTAGATATCTGCTGGCGCCTAGGATTTCGTTAAGAGAAATTACTGAAAGGAATACAACAAATACGGGTATAAGCTGGAAGAGGGTGGCGATTCTTGACACTTCTTCGATTAGTAGCGCTTTTGAGTAGAACCAAAATGCTGCCAAAGGCATGGCGCCTGCTAAAAAGGCAAAAACAGAATATGGGAAATAGTAGCTTACCGCGCCTGATGCGAAAACAATTAACGCGAAAATCGTGTCCATGGAAATGGCGGTGAAAATCAGCGGCAAGTTGCTTTTGAATTTGTTAGTTAGAAGGAATTTTATGAAAACGTTGTTTAGCGCCCAAAATGCAGGCGCCAACAATGCATAAACGTACCATTCCATATGCAGTCAGCCTTGGTTATTTAGTAGGCATTAATAAACTTCATCGAGTTCGGCGTCAAAACTGCAGCAACAACTATTTATTAAGAAAACACAATCCACTAGTTAACTCGTGAATAATGGGGCTTAAATAATGAAGGCTGTTATAATCCAGTTTCCCTTTGGTGCTGTAGCTTTTGACGAGCACGGTAACATCGTGGATAAAGTGTTATTTTCAAATAAGCCGTTGGCAGCCGCCAAGAGCATAATGAACATTGAATCTGGAAGAATTTCTGAACTCGCCTCTTTATTAACCGCACTTCAGAAAAGCGGCTATGACACTTTCGCTTTTGAAAACGCCGCGCTAGCCAATGCCGCACAGCAAAAACTCGGCATTAACGTTGAAATTGTGAAGGCTTCAGAAGCGGCGACGTTGCGCAGTCGCATGGAGCAGGTGGCTATAGAAGCCGGGTTTGTGAAGGATGCGAAGGCGCTTGCGGAGTGGAACCGCAATGTCAGCATGGAACTTGCTAAGCTGCGTGTCAAAGGCGCAGTCGAAAAAAGAGACTTAATCATTGCACAAGCAATTCAGACGCTTGACGATTTAGATAAAACTTTGAATTTGTTTATGGGGCGACTCCGCGAGTGGTATGGCATCCACTTCCCAGAACTTGACCGCCTGCTCGAGAAACATGAAACTTACGCCCGTCTGGTCGCAAACTTGGGCCACAGAGATAACTTTTCAACTGAAGCTCTTGAAAAAGAAGGAATACCAAAGGAAAGAGCAGAAACGATCGCCAAAGCCGCTGAGGCATCCATGGGCGCAGACATTGCGGAGCAGGATTTAGCGGAGATCCAAGCGCTAAGCAAGGCGGTTCTTAACATGTACAAGCTGCGGGACGATTTGGAAGGCTACATTGACAAGGCAATGGAGGAGGTTGCGCCTAACACTCGTGCAATAGCTGGCGCACTTTTGGGCGCGCGTTTAATCGCTGTAGCAGGCGGCCTACAGAACCTTGCCATGCGACCCGCAAGCACAATACAGGTTCTGGGCGCAGAGAAAGCCCTGTTCCGCTCGTTGAAAACGGGTGCTCGTCCTCCAAAGCACGGGTTAATCTTCCAACATGCGCTGCTGCATGACGCTAAAAGATGGCAGAGAGGCAAAATCGCCAGAGTTTTAGCTGGAAAACTCACAATCGCGGCGCGAGCTGACGCCTTTGGGGACAAATACATTGGCGAGGCTTTGAAGGCAGACATTGAAGCGCGACTTGAGGAAATACGTGAGAAATACAAGGAGCCTCCACCGCCAAAAGAAAAAGCTCCATCAAAGGAAAAGAAAAAGGAGCAGTGGCGGCGAGATAAGAAGTGGAGAAAGAATAAGCGTGAACGTAAAGGTTAAGCCGCATCCACAATTCGCGGAAGTATACCAAGTCACCCTTGAAGACGGAGCGCAACGGCTGGCTACGCGGAACTTGGCGCCGGGCAGAGCAGTCTACGGAGAACGGCTGATCCGCTTCAAGGGCGTAGAATACCGCGTTTGGGACGCATTCAGAAGCAAACTGGCCGCTGCCATACTAAAAGGCGTGCAGACAGTGCCAATAGCACCCGGCGACAAAGTGCTCTATTTAGGCGCTGCGTCTGGAACCACTCCAAGCCACGTTTCAGACATCGTCGGCGTGAAAGGCCACGTTTACTGCGTAGAATTCGCTTCAAGGTCTCTGCGAGACTTAGTTGATAACGTCTGCGCCTATAGGCCTAACATGTCGCCGTTCCTCGCAGACGCCCGCTTTCCAGAGCAGTATGCCATGTTCATCCCGGGAAAAGTAGACGCGATATATTGCGACATAGCACAGCCGGAGCAAGCTAAGATTTTAGCGGATAACGCGGACGTTTTCCTTAAGCATGCTGGCTGGGTTATGCTGGCGGTGAAAGCTCAAAGCATCGACGTTACAAAGGATCCGCTTGTAGTTTACAAGCAGGAAGCTGAAGTTTTGAGGAAACGCGGCTTCGATGTTCGCGAGATTGTTCAGCTAGAGCCATATGATAAGGCGCATGCAATGATTGTGGCGCGTCATGCTTAATCCACTGTCCTTAGCAGTTGACTTTATTCATATTTTGTGGGAAAACTTCCAGAGTTGCAGTTTCTATTTACAAAAATTTTTTATACTAGGATGAACTCAGAGGTTAATTAGGTGTTGCTAGTGGGATGCGACTTTTTCCAAATGTAATTATAATAATACTGTTGCTTACAGCAACCCTTGGCGCATCTTTTGTTAATTATGCTGGGGCAAATCCAATTTGGCATGAATGGAAGAAAGAAGGAAAAGTTGCGGCGCCAACGGATACTTTGCCGCCTGAAATTTTGATTTTATCTCCCATGAACAATACTTCGTATGCATCAAACAATGTGTCTCTCACATTCAATGTAACTATACCCAAATCAAATAAAAGCTCATTTTCTATAAGCGAAGTATATTATAGAACAAGCTGGCAGAGATTAGCTAAAATTTCTATTAATTTTGAATCGACTAATGGCGATCCTCGACTTTCAATAAATATGACAAATATCCCCGAAGGGCCACACTGGTTAGAAGTCTATGCCACTGCAACAGGATTTGGCTATTGGACTCGTAATGTAACAGATCATTTGTCTCCAACCCCTCATATAATACATTACTACGTAGATTACAGAATAACTGGCTCTGCGATGGTCAACTTCACTATCGATACACAGCCTCCAATAATATCAACTTTATCCGTGGAAAACAAAACTTATCACTCCTCAAATATTACTTTAAACGTTATTGTAAACGAACCGATTTCACAGGTAATTTACAGTTTGGACGGACAAAGAAACATAACGATTAGTGGAAATACAACTTTAACTAATTTGCTCGAAGGAGAACACAACTTAACAGTGTACGTTGTTGATCCTGCGGGAAACGTTGGAACCATAAAAACAGTATATTTTAGCGTAGATTTACCCGAGTCTATTCCAATTACACTCATTGCTGTTTCCGCTGCATCAGCAGCAGTCACTGGTACAGTTATACTAAAATATGTCAGAAAACGCAAGCATTAAGCTTTTACTTTTAAAGAACTGGATAATAAAGACAACTAAAGCCTGTCCTTAAAAGAGGTCACTCGCTTTTTTGACGAATATCTTCATCCTGCTTTAGCAAAGCAATAGTGTTTGCGGGCAAATCCCTGTGCACCGTAAAGTTTGCGCCTACCCAACTGTTCGCGCCCACCTTGACGCCGGGCATAAAAAGCGCGTTTACGCCCGTCTTAACGTTGTCGCCTAGGATTGCGCCGAGTTTCCTTCGGCCAGTATCCACGACGCTGTCTTTCACCATCATTTTCACGTGGCCGTCGTCCAACCTGAGGTTAGCGGTAATCGTGCCTGCGGCTAAATTGCAGTGCTCGCATAGTATGCTATCGCCAACATACGCCAGATGGCCCACATGCGTGTAGTCCATTATAATGCTGTTTTTGATTTCGCAGGCGTTGCCTACCCGCACGTTTCGGCCTATACTGGTGCATGGTCGAATATAGCAGTTAGGGCCGATGTCGCTGCCCTCGTCGATGAAGACTGGGCCTTCAATGTAGGCGCCA
>JBNARN010000096.1:0-4845 GCA_049718365.1 Candidatus Bathyarchaeales archaeon | reverse complement strand
AGCTTCTGTCAAATTGAGGAAGTAAAGAATCGTGGCAAGAAACTCTGATAAAGAGAAGATAGAAATAAGCCACTATATACTTGAGCATGTTCCAAGAGAAGCTGAAGTTACCAGAATAGAGTATGAAGGCCCAGCGCTTGCCGTCTACACTAAGAAGCCAGAAATTTTGGTTGACCAAAGCAACATAGTGGCAGAAATCGTCAGCGTAATTCGAAAAAGAATAGTGGTCCGCCCCGACCCATCGGTTAGGCTGCCCGAAGCAGAAGCAGAAAAGTTAACACGGGAATTAATAGCTCCAGAAGCAGAGATAACAGATATAAATTTCGACCCCAGCCTCGGCGAGATAATAATAGAAACAAAAAAACCAGGCCTTGTTATAGGAAGAAACGGCGCGGTTCTCCAGGAGATTATTAAGAAAACCAAGTGGCGCCCTCATGTCTTGCGGAGTCCTCCGATAAAGTCCAAGATTGTTACGCACATGCGACATTATCTTCATTCAGAAAGCAAAGAACGCGAAAGAATACTTCGCAATGTAGGCGAAAGAATATTCCGACCCAAAGCATACGACGTCGGAGACATCAGGCTGACCGTGCTTGGAGGCGCTCAAGAAGTAGGCCGCTCCGCATTCCTCATCAAAACCAGAGAAAGCAGCGTCCTGCTGGACTGCGGCATCAACCCAGGCTCGCAGAGGCCTTTTGAGGCGTTTCCACGTTTTGATTCTCCAGAATTTCAAATCGACCAGTTAGACGCTGTTGTTATAACCCACGCGCATCTTGACCACTGCGGTTTGCTACCGTTCCTTTACAAATACGGCTACGACGGCCCAGTCTACTGTTCTGCGCCAACTTCAAACTTGATGACCATGCTCCAATTGGACTACTTGGACGTGGCAAGCAAACAAGGAATAACACCACATTATGACCAAAAAGACGTCCGCGAAAGCGTATTACACACGATACCCCTGAAGTTCGGTGTTGTCACCGATGTAGCACCTGACATTCGTTTGACACTGCATAATTCAGGCCATATTCTCGGCGCGGCCATGGCGCATTTGCACATTGGCGAAGGCTTACACAACATTGTCTACACAAGCGATTACAAGTTCGCAAGAACCATGCTGCTGGAAGCAGCGGCAGCCGAGTTCCCGCGCATTGAAACCGTTATAACCGAAAGCACCTACGGTGGACACGAAGACTTCATGCCCTCCAGAGTTGAAGCTGAAGAAAGATTAACGCGTGTTATAAATGAAACCTTGGAGCGCAAAGGCAAAGTGCTTATTCCAGTGCCTGCTGTGGGCAGAGCGCAGGAAATAATGCTTATCATTGACGGTTACATGAAGCGTGGCTTAATGAAGGAGGCGCCCGTGTTCATTGAAGGCATGATTTCCGAAGCCACGGCGATTCACACTGCTTACCCCGAGTATCTGAGCAGGGAAGTTCGCCACAGCATTCTCCACGATGAAGTTAACCCATTCCAGTCGGATTACTTCACTATTGTGGAGCATCCCAGCGTTAGGCAAAACATAATCGAAGGCGAACCATGCATTGTGCTCGCGACTTCAGGCATGCTTGAAGGCGGCCCGGTAATAGAGTACTTCAAGAACTGGGCTGGAGACGAGAGGAACACCATAATCTTTGTCAGCTACCAAATCGAGGGCACTTTGGGTAGGCGAGTGCAGAAAGGCGTAAACGAGGTCACGATGATGGATAACGAGGGCAAAATGGCTGTCGTCCAAGTTAAAATGCGCGTAGAGTCGATAGAAGGCTTTTCAGGTCACTCTGACAGGCGGCAATTAGTCAGTTATCTGACGCATCTTAAGCCTAAGCCTGAGAAAATTTTCGTGTGCCACGGAGAAAAACAGAAAATCGCGAATTTGGCTAATTATCTCAGCAGTAAAGTGGGCATACCCACTATTGCTCCGTCAGTTTTAGAAACGTTTAGGCTGCTGTAGGCAAGGTTTCCTTCGAAACCTGCGGTTTTTCTCTCCAAATTTTTATATTTTGCGGGCAGATGACGACTCGTTCTTCGCCTAGGCGAGCGATGTCTCCGCCAATGGATTCGGCGAACTCGTATAACTCGTTCACCGCACGCTTCACGTCTTCGATGCTTTTGCTTGCAAGAGGCGTAATCCGCAGAATAAGGACGTTTCCGCTTTTAACTTCGTTTTTGATGGCTTCTAAATCTGATAATTCGCGAAGAGGCATAGCTTTCAAGTAGGTTTTATTAGCGCTCTCTTTATCTTCTTGAGGAGGCATTTCTGCTTTTTCTTCGCCTTCCTTCTTTGGTTTTCGGAACAGCCCGATAGACGGCAAATTTCTCCTCTCTGTCTTTTTCAGCGCTTTTAACAGTTAAGTGTTTCTTAATTTCAACTCTGAATTCTGATGACTAATATGTATTTAATTAATAAGTATCTTATGAATTCACGATTAAGATTAAAGCTTTATGTTAAACAAGCCCAGCCTGAGAGAGCACATAGGCATAGTGGCGAATTAGATTGTTAGGCTAACCGCTGCAGATGCAACGCCAAGTCGGCGATTTGCCTCTCGAACCTCTCCCGCATATTCTTGAAGCGCATGGCTGCCGAGGGATGAATTATTTCCACGTACTCTATGCCCTCTATGCGCGGTGTTTCCTTTGCCGCTGCGCCTAAAAGCACAATTATTTTCGGTTTGATTATGGCGATTTGCGCGAGAAGGTGAGGAAGGCATGCTGCTATTTCGTCAGCAGAGGGTTTACGGTTTCCAGGCGTTACATGCTTAACAATGTTTGTTATGAATAGCTCCTCGCGGCTTATGCCGTTCTCCGCTAACATTTTAGTCAAGAACTTCCCTGCCCTACCAACGAACGGCCTGCCTGCTTTGTCTTCCTCTGCGCCTGGATTCTGCCCTACCAGCATCACTTTAGCGTCGAATGGGCCTTCGCCTGGAACCGCTTGTGTCGCGCCTTTCCACAGCGGGCATCTTCTGCAATTTCGGATTTGCACATTTAGCTGCTCTAAGCTCAATGCTACTTAACCTTCGCTGCTGCCATGTGCGTATACACAAACTTAAAAAATCGATTTACACACTATTAAACAAGACGTAATTGTGGGTTTATTTTACGTTAAGCTTGGAGAAGAAAGACATGTCAACTCTGACGCAGAGATTTTTCAGTCGACTAATAAAAGTCGCCTTCTTTTTTGAGCCGCTGGCGCCACGTGTAATCTCATATTATTTGAGCAGGCAGCTTCAGGAATTGGAAAACGAAGGGCGAATTTCTAATTTTCATGCAAAAACACGCCGACTCGGCAAATTTCATTACAAAATGGAAATTAATTTGGAATTGACCCATAAGCAAACAGCACGCGCACTTGACGATTTATTGCTTAGCAAACTGAGGGAGGAAGGGAGGTGATTTGGTGTCTGAGGAAAAGAAGGGCCGTGTAAAAGTGACGATAGAGATGGAAGTTAATGAGGCGCTGATGGATATGATGAAGGAAGCAATGTCGAAGATGCAGTGGAAGATGCCTAAGGTTATGAAGCGCCATGAAGAAGAATAACACGCGTGATAAGGAGAATTATATGAGTGGTCACAGGCATTGCGGCGAAGACGTGCTGCGAAAGTGGCATCGCCCGAAACTGAATTTGAAGAGCATCGGCTTAGCCGCTGGCATGGTGTTTATGGATATAGGCGGCGGTGACGGTTTCTTCACGTTGCCAGCCGCCAGAATTGTGGGTGAAACAGGCAAGGTTTACGCTGTAGACGTGAATGCATCGGCTGTTGAACGCTTAAAACATAAAGCTGCCGCGGAAGACTTGAAAAACATTTACGCGGTAGTTGGCGCGGCTGAGGATACTGTTTTCTGCGAGGAATGCGCTGACATTGTTTTCTACAGCACGGTGCTTCATGACTTTAAGGACCCCGCGAAGGTTTTACGCAACGCTAAGCAGATGCTTAAGAAAGGCGGCAAGCTTGTTAATGTGGACTGGAAGAAAAAGCCCACAGCGTTTGGCCCTCCCATGCATATACGATTTAGCGAAGAACAGGCCGCCAGCCTAATAGAAGCGGCAGGCTTTAAAGTTGAAAGCATAAGAGAACTTGGGCGCAATCATTACATTATTACAGCACTGGCGTGAAGAAAAAAGCGCTAAGGGTAGCTTTGGCAATAACGGTTATGCCTCAGTGTTAGCGAAGCGCCTGCGCAAACGTATAGTGAAAAAGGAAATATACCTTTAACACGTTTAATGCTGGGTTAGGAGCCATTATTAATGACTTATTGCATCAAATGTGGAAAGGCACTTCCCGAAGGAGCAAAGTACTGCCCAGCTTGCGGGGCTGCGGTAGTAACGGAAACTCCAGCAACGGCGGTTGCAGCAACTGTGCAGACTATTGCGCCGGGGTTGAAGTTGGCGTTTTGGGGAGAGCGGTTTGTTGCATGGCTAATAGACGTCATAATCATAGGCGTAGCAATAGGCATACTAAACCTGTTCAATCTGCTTGCGGGCTTTTCGCTGGCAGGCTGGCCTAATTGGATTCCATTCTTTAACGCAAGCAGCATCTTACACTTCTTGTATTGGATGTTCATGGAGGGCATTTATGGGCAATCGCTGGGAAAGATGATTATGCAGATAAAGGTGGTGCGTTTGGATGGCGGCGAAATCGGTTTTGGCAATGCCGCCTTGGAAAGCGTGGGCAAGGCGTTCTTGCTTCCGATAGACTGCATTTTAGGCTGGGTGCTTTATCCTAAAAGTCGGCAGCGAGCTTTCAATTATCTCTCACAGACCATCGTGGTAAAAGTAACTTGATAGCCTGCAGCGTCATAATTAAGTAATAGTTGTTACATTTCATTGCACGATAGACGCAATC
>JBNARN010000095.1:3302-4855 GCA_049718365.1 Candidatus Bathyarchaeales archaeon | reverse complement strand
TCTCTTAGTTGCGAGTCTATAGGCCGAGACCAGTATTCTGTCGGCAGAGGATGCCCTGGATAGGTTGCCGTTGATTCTTCTTGCACGACGAGTTCTATTGTCTCGCTGGTACTTGCTTTCATTATTGTCCCGGCAAGAAACATGGCGCCTCTTTCATAGTCATAGTAAGTATATGGATTTACTTGCTCAGGAAAGTTTGCTGTCAACTTGTATTTACCTGTCTGTTCTGGCACGTATACTATTGCGGTTCCGCCTGTTGAGTCCGTTGCGTATGGACCAAGCGTTTCAGTAGAGCCGTCAGGTTTAACGATTGTAACCGTGAGATTCTGCCAACCATACTGGACGCTTCCCAGTTGCTGCGTGATTCCAAAGCGAATTAGGACTTGCTCGCCGACACCCACGGGATTCGGTGTCGCATCGATGAAAGGGTAGGTTTTCTGCGTTATCTGCGCGTTCGCATTAGGTATGGCGAGAAGTGAGATAGCGAAAACTGAAGTCAGAAGCAAAGTTATTGCAGCCTGTGGATTCTTCAGAGTTTCGTTTGCAAAGATTGAATTTCTTGAAATTTGCATGCCCTCTTTATTCTCCTTTTATTTCTGTGCGAGCAAAGTCTGCATGTTTGAATTATAGTATCTTTTTCAGAATCTTACCAAAATTATGTCAGAATCACATCAAAAAAGGGACATGGCAATCACGGTGAGAAACCCAAAATCATTTGGTGCTTGATTTCATAAATCATTGAAATCCTAAAAGCGTGAAAGCGAAAATAATGGCAAGGTGAAACTGCTAGGAAGGGTTAATCTTCTAAATTAGGTAGAAATGAAAGGATTTCAGCGAGTTGGGCAATTAGGTTGTCATCGAACTTTTGGTCTTGTTCCATGTTGATGAGTGGAAGCTCCATAACAGAATAATCGGCGAGTGCTTTTATAGCAGTTCCTATGGCTTATGCTTCGAACTTCGAAGTGGCGGATGCGTGTTTCCAGAAAATTTTTACACATACATTTAAATTTTCAGCATATCACTAATCCAAAATTGCAGTTTTAGTGTTGGCGTGCACAAGAAACCTATAGGATAGACGTCACTTCACAGCTATTTTCGAAGCTTTGCCATAATCACAGCAAAGAGCAAATTAAAAATATAAAAACAAAGCAGAAGTATGCGTCTTCAGTTAAACAGCTTAATGGCTATGGCAACCTCTCGCACTAAGCTATTCGCCCAAGATTCTTCTGAACGCCGGGAACATTTCCGCGGCTCTCTCGCGCATTAGCAACTCATAGTATTGATAGATTATGCCAACCGCCAGCAGGATACCTGTTCCTGAGCCGAAGACGCCTAAGAAATCTGAGAGGCCAGCCACTAATCCCACAATTATGCCGCCTAGAATTGTGACCACTGGAATGTATCTCCTAAGAATGGATTCAACAGGCTTTTCTGACCGCCTATAACCTGGGATTTGCATGCCTGAGTCAACAAGCTGCTTCGCCACTTTAGCCGGGCCAAGACCGCCGACTTCAAGCCAGATCAGCGAGAAGACAGCGCAGAAACTCACGAGT
>JBNARN010000095.1:2826-3292 GCA_049718365.1 Candidatus Bathyarchaeales archaeon | reverse complement strand
CACGTCATGCACGTTTTGAGGTGCTGTCACATAATAGGCTAAGCCGCTTATAGGCTGATTGTTGGTGGCGTTATATTGGCCGAGAAAGTCGATCAAAATGTTCTGTCCTGGCGCGGGACGTCCCTGTGTGCTCCAGATAAGCTGGGAGAAGAAGTAGACGTTGGCGAAAAGCGCAGACGCAAAGATTACTGGAAGGTTAGAGACATATAGCAGCTTGATTGGGTAGCGGCTTCGGAAGCCCTTGTAGCCCGCGTAAGTCAGTGGAAGCTCAACTCTGATGCCCTCTATGTAGATTATCACGAGGAACGTTCCGATGGTGGCTATGAACCCTATTAGCGATGGGTAAGCGCCCGCGCCGACCACCCAGTCCACTAATGTTTGGTTACCCCGCAGAAGCATGTCAAGCGAACCAACGAACAAGCCTGTTCCAGGGTTAAACGTTTGCCAGAGGATGTTCTGGGCGACG
>JBNARN010000095.1:1827-2816 GCA_049718365.1 Candidatus Bathyarchaeales archaeon | reverse complement strand
CAGCATCACGATTATTCCGGCGCCTAAAAGCTGCAGAAATATCACGATGGTTGTCGGCCCCGAGAGCGCACCATACATGCCGCTGATTATGTACGCAGAGGCCTGAATGCCCGTGAGGAGAATTGAGAAGAATTTGCTTGCCGTCGTGAATAAGCCTCTATCCTCAGGATTGCTCATGTCACATTGGACGATGGCAGAGCCGACAAGCAGCTGCAGTATTAAGCCCGCGGTGACTATGGGGCCTATGCCGAGCTCCATCAGAGTGCCGCGGTTTGAGGCGAAAATCACCCTTAAAGGAGCAAACTGTTCTTTAACGCCGGAGGGAATGCCGTAAAGCGAAATCTCAGACATTATCAAATATATGATAAGCACTAGGGCGGTCCAGAAGATTTTCTCGTTGAAACTGACTTTGCGTTCCGGAGCCTTTATCTCAGGCATCACTCTTCCGAGTGGTTTAAAAAGGTTTAGGAATCTTCCCGCCATCGGCTAATGTTACTCCTCAGACTCTTCAACCGCGGTTAAGACTTCGCCGCCAGCCTGCTTAATCTTTTCAGCGGCAGATTTCGAGCATGAAGCCACGCTCACGATTAAGGCCTTTGAGATCTTGCCTGTGCCGAGAAGCTTAGTGTAGCCCAAGCTTGTCAAGTCTATGCGCAGCTTGCCTTTTTCTGTCTCAGCGGGCAGCTTTTGGGCAAGCTCCTCAAGTTCTTTGAGGTTTATTACGTTCTCTTTGCGTTTAAGGCTTTGAGGTGAAGTGAAGCCTTTTTTGCCGAAGTAATCGGGTTCGTATGTTACAACGTAGCTCCAGAGATGCTTGTGGCGCCCGACTTTTCTGTAGCCTTTTGAGCCAGCGTCTCTGTGCTGACCTACTCTGCCGTAGCCGTGAGTGCGGGAGCCACGCATTTTCCTAACTTTTCTAAGCTTGTGAGGCATATTCAATCAGCTTTCTTGTTGATGGTTTCTTCCTTTTTAGCCTTTTTAAGCTTGAT
>JBNARN010000095.1:0-1817 GCA_049718365.1 Candidatus Bathyarchaeales archaeon | reverse complement strand
TGGAATCACTACCTTCGGTAAATTTAAACTTTTGTAGTATCTTCTGTCTTTAGCCTTTGCAGACAACGTGATTTTGCGTTCTTTCACATTTATTTTCAGGGTTTCCTTATTAAAGCCAGCGATGTCCGCGACAATGGTTATCCAGTTTTTCTCCTGAAAAATGTCGATAAGTGGCTTGGGAGCTTTCCATTTTCGCTTGGCGTAGCCTTGAGAAAGGCGATAGCCTCGGGGGTAAACGTTTCTTGCAGCCCAGCTGTGCTCAACATGCAGGATTTCAGAGTTATCCGCAGCGCTTTTCAGGTCTAGCCACTTCAAATGTTTCCTGCTTCTTCGCCACTTCGCGCTCAATTTTCATTCTCCCAAACAAAATGGCATCTTCACGGTAACTATAAAATGTATCGCAAAAAACCGAGCAAAAAGCAAGGTAGCTCATGCAGCATTTTTGCGCAAAAAATTGCTTTATAAACTGCGGTTGCTGTCTAATCGCCTACGCAAGCCAAATTTTTAGCTAATTCAAGCGCTTTTCTCCGCTCAGCCTCAGTGAGCCGCCTACGCAATTCTGGAACCTCATGCGCACGCCACTCCGGCCTATACTGGAACATGACGTTGACGCGCGCCGCCCCGCCCAAGTTCTCAGCTATCCAATTCAAAATTGGCTTCGTGCAGCACTCCAGATGATTCGGCAGAACAAGCACACGTATTAGCAACTCGCCATAACGCTTAGCTTCCAAATGATTGCGGGTGCACACCTCCCAGTAGCCTGGCGCATCAGAAATCCTCGCCGCGCAATCCGCTGGACCATACTTGAAATCCAGCAGGTACACATCAACGAAGCCAGCGAGAAGCTTGGCGGTTTCTGGGCTATAATAGGTGTTGGAGTTCCAGACAACGGGCACGTTAACTTTCACGTGCCGAAAGGTTTCCAGCCAATGCCTAAGCCAAGGCGTAGGCTCGCCGCCCACGAGGTTTACGTTTCTGCAGCCGCGCAAACGTAAACTTTCAACCTCCCGCGCCAACTCGCTGGGCGTGTACGTGGTTCCAGGCGCCATCCATTGGCTGATTGTCCAGTTTTGGCAGTGGAGACAGCGTATGGTGCAGCCCATCGTGAAAATTGTTCCCGAGGGCACAAGCTCGGGTTCTTCGCCTAAGTGCTCAAAAATGCTGGAGACAGCCATGACGTTGCCGCAGCCGCAGTAGCCCAGCTTTCCCGCTGCTCTGTTAACGCCGCATCTGCGGGTGCAGAAATGGCACTGCTGAAGAATTCGGCTTGCAATTTCAATTTTAAGGTCAAAATAGGATTTTTCAGGCGGGGGAAGCGACTGCAGGTCTTTGCCGCCGTCAACCTCCTGCTCAAATTTAGCGTACGCTTCGGTTAGCTTCTCATGCTCGCTCCAGAGCTTTTCCAGCGAATCGCCTTTGTAGAATTCTGCGGGAAGCTTCTGGGCTATGAGGAACTTGGCTGTTTTCTTGTTTTGCATGACGTCGAAGTATCTGGCTAAACTTTTCTTTGCGTGCTCGTCATTGAGTACGGCGACAGCGTCTGGCCTCAAAAGTTCCCACATGCTTATCTGCTAAAAATAAAGGGGGAAAGTTGTACTAAAACAGTGCGTAGGGAAAACGTGAACCCGTCGGATGCAGCCGCCCCTTTATTGGAATCGCATGCCCGCACACTGGGCACCGCATGTCCTTAGTTAGGTTCCACCGTGTAATCTCGAAGCTATACCGCTTAATTACGAGCTCATTGCAGTTTGGGCAATAAGTGTTCTCCGCCGGATGCCCCGGAACATTGCCGAGGTACACGTAGTTTAGCCCTGCGT
>JBNARN010000094.1:0-4991 GCA_049718365.1 Candidatus Bathyarchaeales archaeon | reverse complement strand
TTCAAGGCTCGAAAATGGCGAGCCCCATGACAGAGGGTGAACTGCGCAACCAAGCCGCCATAGCCATATACATCATTGAAAACATGAAGCCTGATGTGGTTTACATTATAGGTCCTGGAACGACAACGCGTACTATCGCTGACCTCTTGGACGCAAAGAAAACGCTTTTGGGTGTTGACATCTTCTGCGGAAAGAAAATTTTGGCAAACGACGTGAACGAGCAGCAGATTCTGGAGGCGATACGTGGGAAAGCTGCGCAGATAATTGTCACGCCAATAGGCGGGCAAGGGTTCATTTTTGGAAGAGGAAACCAGCAGATAAGCCCAAAAGTCATCCGACAAGTAGGCTTGGACAACATAGTTGTGGTTGCTACTCAAAGCAAGCTGCAAAGCCTAAAAGCGCTAAGGGTGGATACGGGCGATGAAGAGTTAGACGCTGCCTTCAGGAAGCGCAAAATGAAGGTTATAGTCGATTACAAAATAGAATATGAAATGCCCGTGGAGTAATCTGCTATTTGATGCTAAACCAGAGCATAGACTTTTATGAATGCTGCATGTTGTTGTTAACGTGAGGCTGAAAGCTTGATTCCAATAAATCTCCCAAAAATAGGCGAAGAAGAAATTGAAGCCGTCGTGCGGGTCATGAGAAGCGGCATGCTCACACATGGATTAGGCGCGGGCCCCATGGTCACCCAATTCGAGAATAATTTTGCAAAATTCGCTGGCGTAAAATATGCCATTGCCGTGAACACCGGCACCGCCGCGTTGCATGCTGCCGTCTTGGCCGCTGGCGTACAACAAGGTGACGAAGTAATCCTGCCAAGCTTCACTTTTGTCGCTACCGCCGAGGCTGTGGTTATGGCTGGCGGAAAACCCGTATTCGCCGACATCGACCCCGAAACCTACAATATCTCGCCTGCCGAAATCAAAAGGAAGATAACGAAAAAAACCAAGGCAATAATGCCCGTTGACCTTTACGGCTTCTCCGCCGACCTCAAGCCTATCAGAGAAATTGCCGACGCCCATGGATTAGCGATTGTCGAGGATGCTGCGCAAGCGCATGGCGCAACCTATAATGGGCGGCCTGCCGGCGTTTTCGCGGATGCTGCTTGTTGGAGCCTTTACGCCAGCAAGAACATGACCACAGGCGAGGGCGGCGTCATAACCACTGATGACGCTGAGACGGCGGAAACGCTGCGGCTGCTAAGGAACCATGGAGAAAAAACCAAATACACATCGTTGATGCTTGGCTACAACTATCGTATGTCTGAGATTCAAGCTGCCATCGGCATAGTGCAACTGGAGAAGTTGCCTGGTTTTGTTGCGAGACGCCGCGAAAACGCTAAGAGGCTCAGCAAACTGCTTGCGAAAACCGACAGACTAAAGCTGCCTGAAGAAACCGATGACAGGCGCCACAGCTGGTATCTTTACACTGTAAGGCTGAAAGACGCGGCAGAGGCGGAGCGGAACAAGATTTTGGAAGAACTGCGAAAGAAAGGGATAAGCGCGGAAGCTTACTATAGCACGCCTGTGCATCTTATGCCCTACTACCGTGAACGCTTTGGCAAATGCAGTCTTCCCGAAACCGAGAAGGCGGCGAAACAAGTTTTCTCCTTGCCAATTCATCCCGGCGTCACAGAGGCGCAGATAGACTACATCGGAGAAACTCTTCTAAATCTCCTGTAGCGCGTTTCAGCGTTAAGGTTTATACCAGCGGCTTCCCTAATTTTTACTGCTGCTTTCTAAGGGGTTTTGCTATGCGAAAGAAAATTATAATTATGGGTGCCGCTGGACGGGACTTTCACAACTTTAACGTTTACTTCAGAAATAACAGTCGCTATCAAGTGGTGGCCTTCACAGCAACGCAAATTCCAGGCATTCAATGCCGCATATACCCGCCGGAGCTTGCCGGCGATGGCTATCCTGATGGCATTCCGATTTACCCCGAGGAAGAGCTCCCGCGGTTGATAAAAGAGTTCGATGCCGACGCGGTGGTTTTTGCTTACAGTGATGTTTCCCACGAGTATGTTATGCACAAAGCCGCAGTGGTCTTAGCCAGCGGCGCCAACTTCTGGTTGATGAGCGCTAAAAGCACTATGCTGAAAGCGAAAGTTCCTGTGATTTCCGTTTGCGCTGTCCGCACAGGCGCGGGGAAAAGCCAAACTTCACGGCAGATTGCCAAATTTCTGAAAAGTAAGGGCCTGCGGGTTGTGGTTATGCGGCATCCCATGCCCTACGGCGACCTGAAAAAGCAGGTACTGCAGCGCTTTGCTTCTCATGAAGATTTAGCCAACTGCGACTGCACGATTGAGGAGTTGGAGGAATATGAGCCGCATGTTGACAACGGCATAGTGGTTTACGCTGGCGTGGATTATGAGCGAATTCTTGAGGCGGCGCAGAATGAAGCGGACATAATAATTTGGGACGGCGGCAACAATGACCTGCCCTTTCTAAAACCAGACCTGCACATAGTTCTGGCTGACCCACACCGAGCCGGGCACGAGTTGACTCATTATCCCAGCGTGATTAACCTGCGGCTGGCCAATGTAGTCATAGTAAACAAGGTTGACACCGCTGACGCTGCCAAAATTAAGCAGGTAAAAGAAAACGTGAAGTCGCTTAATCCAAACGCCCTGATACTAGAGGCGGCTTCACCCATAACGGTAGATAAACCTGAACTGATCAGGGGAAAAAGAGCTTTGGCAATTGAGGATGGCCCAACGGTTACTCACGGCGAGATGCCCTATGGCGCAGCCACAATTGCAGCGAGAAAATTCGGCGCGAAAGAGCTTGTCAACCCGAAACCTTATGCTGTTGGCTCGATAAGGGAGACTTACGTGCAATATCCGCATTTAGGCGCGGTTCTCCCCGCTGTCGGCTACAGTGAAATGCAAATAGCAGAGCTTGAAGCGACAATTAACGCCACGCCCTGTGATGTAGTGTTAATTGGGACGCCCATCGACCTGCGGCGAGTTATCAAAGTAGATAAGCCGACTGTAAGAGTTAAATATGAACTTCAAGTAATAAGTCCTGTTTATCTCGAGATATTAGAAAATTTCTTGAAGGATGTTGTGGAACATTGAGCGGCGAGGAAAATATTTCACGGGTCAAAATACGATTCGTTATAGAAGGTTTAGGCGAAGCAGAAGGCGAACTTGTACGGTTTCTGGCGCCCAGAACCATAGACACAATAGTGCGCAGGCTCCCTGTTGAGGGCAGAGCCGCCCTATGGAAAGAAGAGGTTTACTTTGAGATTCCAGTTAAAATCGGCGAAGAAAAAGCTAAACCCACCGTTGAAACTGGAACAATCGCCTTCTGGCCCATGGGAAGCGCTCTCTGCATATTTTATGGGCAGTCTCAACCGTATAGCCCCGTAAACGTCTTGGGTAAAGTGACAAAAAATCTGGAGCTGTTTAAGCAGGTTAAAAGCGGCACAACAATTAAGGTTGAGTTACTGGCTTAGTAAGCTATTGAGCTGTCTTTCCACATCTGCAGTAGCCGTTCGCACTCCGCTTTTACACTTTCGTCATTCGTTTTCTGTTTTAAAATCTCAAGAAACTCCATGCGCTTTTCAACTGAACGCTTCTCCGCAGTGCCTCCGTAGTAAAGTTCACCTTCCAAATACTCCTTCATTTGGCTGGCTTTTTGAATGAAGAGGCTCGCAGCATCAACCGGGTTTTCGACCGCAAACTTGTTTGCCCATATCGCAACTTCTGTCTCACGAAGCTGCGTTAAACCGTCAATTTCAAGAATTTCTCTGATGTAGGTTCGCAGAAAGTCATAGAACCCAGCAGTCTTTATCAACTCAAGCGCTTGACATGTTTTTTCCTTAAATTCCGGGCTTCCTTCAACTATCAACTCATGCTTATAGCCGCTGCTTATGAGGTCTATGGCTGCTTTCACTTCTTTTTTTGTATAGACCCTTTTCGGAAACTTCAAACTCAGCAAACTCCTCTTATTCAAAAACAAAAACTATAAACGCTATACGCGACAGGGAAGAGTTAGGCGGCTTTTGGCTTGTATACCTTTATGCTGTGGCTTCCCGAAACCAATTCTATTACGCCGTTTTGTTCCAGCTGTTCCAAGAAGTCTTTAGCAGTGCTTATCCGAATATTAAATTTTGAAGCCAAAGCATAAGGCGTCAAAACGTTCATCTTCTTTACTTCACCGATGATTTTCTCGTTCTTTACGTCTGGAAGGATTACCGATGCCGGCTTTTTTTCCTTCGGCGGACCTGCTTTTTCCTTCTTCTTCTCTGCCGCTTTTTCTTCTTCATCTTTTCGGGATTGCATGCGCTCCATTTGTTTTAGACCGAGCTTCTTTTTTCCACCCATTTCTTTCTGGCTCCTTTTTCTGCACTAGGCAATCTGGCTTATTTCAACTTTATGCTTGCTCTTCCACTCTTTGAGCGGTACGCCAAGTTTCCTTTCAACTTCAGCTCTGTGTATTGAGTTCATGGTGCAGAATGGTATTATACGCCCGTCTGGCACTGCATAATGAATGACGCATCGTTGAACGCGCTCCAAGTCGAAGTTATACGGATCCATGAAGTGCATTGCTGAAAGTAGAATAGCTTTTCTCTGCAAGTCACCTAGCGCCTTATAGCTTCCTTCGGTTAAAACGCGTAGAAGATATTTCCTGAGAAAACTGAACTTTACGTGTCTAAGTGCTCCGATCATGCGCATTTTGGCTTTGTTTTTGCTTCCTTTTGAGGCGTTTTCATAAACTTTCCGCATGGTTCCAACGAACTTTTCCACATTGGCATAATGGGTGATTGGCACAATTTTGCCGTCTTCAACGAAGAGATAGGTAGCCATGCCACAGTGTGGATGCGCCGTGAACTCTACATACCGTTTGTCTTTCAGCGCGCCTACAGCCTTTGAAACGGGCACAACTGTGGGGACTGGATAAAAGTCTGAAACTTTCACCTTGCCGCCCGTCTGCTCTTCAACTAGCCGCATGAAATCGGTTATTGTGATGCGCATGCGGTCG
>JBNARN010000093.1:1684-5055 GCA_049718365.1 Candidatus Bathyarchaeales archaeon | reverse complement strand
GATTCTGCTCGTGTTCGCTTCGATGGTGACTGCGGCTGCTGTTTCGCTAAGCGGTCTCGTGGGCTTTGTCGGCTTAATGGTTCCACACATAACGCGGTTAGTTATAGGGCCTGACCACCGTATTCTTTTCCCGGCGTCCACAATAGTCGGCGCCATATTCCTTGTTGTTTGCGATGCCATCGCGCGGGTCATCGCGACGCCGTTTGCTTCAACACTCGAGTTGCCAGTGGGCATAATCACGATGCTTGCCGGCGCGCCATTCTTCATTATACTGTTTAGGAAAAAGAAACAAAGCTATGCACTGTGAGGCTGATACGCCATGGTTGTTTTGAACGTTGACGGAATTGAATGCCGCTACGGCTCTGTCAAAGTCTTGGAGAATGTAAGCTTCTCGGTGAAAGACGGCGACTTCGTTGGAATACTTGGCCCAAACGGCTCTGGAAAAACCACCTTGCTTAAAAGCATCAGCAGAACGCTCAAGCCTTATAGAGGCGCAATTCTGCTCAATGAGGCCGATATTTATTCTCTCAAGAGCGTGGACGTTGCCAAGCAATTAGCCGTTGTGCCACAGGACAGCAGTATAGGCTTCAACTTCGCTGCACTGGACGTTGTGCTGATGGGGCGAAATCCGCATCTCTCGCGCTTTCAAATGGAAAGCAGCAAAGACTTGGACATCGCGAAAAAGGCTATGCTTTTGACTAATACGTGGCAGTTTGCAGAACGCCCAATCAACGAGCTTAGCGGCGGTGAACGTCAACGTGTAATAATCGCGCGTGCCTTAGCGCAGGAGCCTAAAATACTGTTGCTGGATGAGCCGCTAACACATCTGGACATCATTAACCAGCTGGAAATTATGGATCTTGTAAAATCACTTTGCGTAAATGAAAAGCTAATAGTTTTAGCAGTTTTCCATGATCTGAATCTGGCGGCGCGCTACTGCACCTCAGCTATCATGCTTAAGAAAGGCAAAATATTCGCCGCCGGCAGCTTGGAAGAGGTTCTGACAAGCGAGAACATAAAGAGCGTTTTCAAAGTCGACGCCATAGTCAAGCGTCATCTTGTAACGAACTCTCTTTTCGTTATTCCATTGTCCCCACAGAAAGCGCCGCTTTCCAGAAAATGCTCAATCCACCTCATATGCGGCGCTGGCACTGGCACCGCGCTTATGAAAGTTCTTTTAGATGAGGGTTACAGCGTAACCGCAGGCGTTCTAAACGTGTTGGATACGGATTTTGAGACAGCGCAGTTCTTGAAGATTCCCGTGGTCTCCGAAGCGCCATTCTCGCCTATAACTGAAAAGGCCCATAAAGATAATCTGGCGATGATTGATAAGGCAAGCACAGTGGTTATCACCTCGGTTCCATTCGGCTTCGGCAACCTTCAGAATCTGGAAGCGGCTCTCTCCGCTTTAGAAAGAGGAACACCAACTTTCGTCATTGACGAGGTGCCTATTGAAAGCCGAGACTTCACCAAGGGCAAAGCAAAGGCGCTGCTTGCCGAGTTGAAAAGTAAGGGCGCCGTGTTCGTTAAGGGTCAAAATGAGCTTCTATCCATGCTTAACGTGTCAGCGGAAAAGCTGAAAGTTCTGAAAGAAGAAAAAGCCCGTTTTCTTGCTCACTTAAAACCTGAAATTAAAAGTGAAAACGAGAAAAAAGAGGGAAAAACTGAATGAAAGTTGTTGCTTCATGGAGCGGCGGCAAAGACGGTTGCTTCGCATGCTACAAAGCAATTCAGGAAGGGCACACCGTGTCGCATCTGCTGACCATGATGTCCGACCCGAGCAAATCAAATTTCCACATGATCCGCGCTGACATGCTGGATGCCCAAGCAGACGCCATTGGCATTCCAATCGTTAAGTGGGTAACTACACCGGAGACGTATGAGCAAGATTTCAAGAAAGCACTACTACAGCTGAAAGCCAAGGGCGTAGAAGGCGTTGTGACAGGCGACGTTTTCGACGTTGCCCTGCATGAGGCTGGCTGGTTAGACCGCATCTGCAAAGAAGTCGGCTTAACGCCTGTCAAGCCGCTTTGGCATCTTGACACCGCGCAGATTCTCCAAGATTTCATAAACGCGGGTTTCAGGGCTGTCTTGGTTAGAGTAAAAACCGACTTGCTGGGGCTGGAATGGCTTGGAAGAGAAATAAACTCCGTTTTCTTTGACGACCTGCGCAAGCTTGGCACAGTTGACCCATGCGGAGAACATGGAGAATTTCACACTTTCGTGATAGACGGCCCCTTATTCAATAAGCGTATTGAAATTCTTGAAAGCGAAAAAGCAAAGCTTAACGGTTACGGCCATCTGATAGTTAAACGTTTCACAGTTAAACCTAAAAGGAGCTGAATAAAGCAGATGCGCAAAGTCTTCGACGTAATATTAGCCCGCAACGAATCTAAGGCAGAAGCATTCCTCAAGGAGCTGGAAGGAAAGAAGCCGCTTTTCGTATGCACTATAGCCACAACAGAAACAGCCAAAATTCCAGGAATATCCGCTGCTGGAAAATATCCCGAGTTCACCGACTACACGCCGCCAGCAGACGCTGAACTACTATTATTGGGCAAATGCAAGTGCATTGCCGGAGTGCCCGTCACCCCCGACGGTATACCGACGCCAGCGTTGATAACAATGTCTGCCTTGCGGCTTGCGGACATACCCGTGCTGGTTGCAAGCGGCGGATTAAAAGTGAAGCCTCAAATTCCCTTTCTAGAGCTAGGCGGAACCCCAGGCAAGGACATAAGAACTGGAAACGCCGTCGACAATGTTGAAGAAGTCCTTCAACGCGCTACTCTAGCAGGCGAGCACTTGGCTAAAACGGCGGATTACCTCGTAATAGGCGAGAGTATACCAGGCGGAACAACCACCGCTTTAGGTGTTCTCTCCGCCATGGGCGTGAAGGCTGAAGGCAAAGTCAGCAGCAGCATGCCCGAAAATCCGCATGGCTTAAAAACTGAAACTGTGCGTGCAGGCTTAGCAGCAGCCGGCGTAGCCTTCGGCGGCTTAGCGAATAACCCCGTTAAAGCTGTCGCATGCCTAGGCGACCCTATGATGCCGGCCTTCGCGGGCTTGGTCATCGGCGCTGCTCAGCAGGTTCCAGTGCTAATGGCCGGCGGCACCCAAATGACCGCTGTGTTAGCCGTTGTCAATGCGTTGAAGCCTGATGTCCTCTGTAATGTGGCAGTTGGCACCACAAGATGGGTTGCAAACGACCGCTCATCCGACCTCAAGGGCATCGTTGACCAGATAGCCGACGTGCCTGTGCTGGCGGCTGACATAGATTTTGCGCCGTCCCACTTCGAAGGGCTACGCGCCTACGAGAAAGGCATCGTGAAGGAGGGCGTGGGCGCCGGCGGCTCCGCCATAGCGGCGATGGC
>JBNARN010000093.1:1185-1674 GCA_049718365.1 Candidatus Bathyarchaeales archaeon | reverse complement strand
ATGGCTAAGACAGGCGGCGCAGTAAATAAGGAGATTCTGCTACGGGAAATCGAGAAGAACTATGCGTTGCTAATGGGCGTAAAGTGATGAGGCCAGATGCTTAAAGAAATCAAGAATCTCCTATCCTTTCTCACAATCATCCCAGTAAGCATGGACAAGGATTGCCTAACCGACTCTGCACGATTCATGTTCCTCTTCCCATTAATCGGCGCCTTCATCGGGCTAATAGCCGGATTAT
The DNA here is from genome assembly GCA_049718365.1 of Candidatus Bathyarchaeales archaeon. Taxonomy (GTDB): domain Archaea; phylum Thermoproteota; class Bathyarchaeia; order Bathyarchaeales; family Bathycorpusculaceae; genus JAOAIV01. The sequence continues at coordinate 1,436 of JBNARN010000093.1, read as the reverse complement.
TCGGCTGGATAACTGCCCACTTTCTCCCAAGCCTAGTCGTCGGCGCACTCGTGCTGGGCCTCCTGCTGCTAATTACAGGCTTGCACCACGCGGATGGATTGCTGGATTTCGGCGACGGCATCATGGCTCACGGCACCGCGGAAAGAAAAATCGAAATCATGCATGACCAGCTAACCGGCGCAGGCGGCCTATCCATGGGCATAATGACATTCCTAATCACAGCGCTTGCCATCGCTGAACTGCACAAAGGC
>JBNARN010000093.1:0-1175 GCA_049718365.1 Candidatus Bathyarchaeales archaeon | reverse complement strand
TCAAGGAATGAGCACCGCCTTTCTTGAAGCTATGCACGGCAAAAACGGCAATGCCCGCCTACTCGCGGCTGTGGCAATTTCTTTTGTAATAGCGATGCCGCTGTTGCGTTTGGCTGGCGCCCTAGCCTTGCTTGCCGCCATGGCCACAAGCTTCGTTATGGTTGGCATAGCTCACAGGCACTTTAAGGGCGTAACAGGCGATGTGCTGGGCGCAATGAACGAGCTTGTCCGCATGACTTCGCTGATAGCCCTGTTGGCGGTGATTAGGTGGGCGTAACCGCGCTTGTCATGGCCGGCGGAAAAGGCACACGCATGGCGCTTCAAGAGGAGAAGCCACTTATCCGCGTAGGCGGCAAACCTATAATCGAATACATTATCGCCGCGCTTAAAGCAGCCAGAAAAATTGATTCCATTGTTGTCGCTGTAAGCGGTTATACGCCTAAAACTGCTGAGCTTATGCAGCGCTTTCCAGTTTTAGTCGTCAAGACGCCTGGGAAGGAATACGTGTCTGACATGCAGTACGCTGTTAAAGCACTTAAATTGCATGTTGTTTTGGCCATTGGCGCAGATCTCCCATTGATTAGCGGCGAAGTAATCGACGAAGTGATAGAGTGTTATGAGCGTTGCGGGAAGCCCGCGTTAAGCGTTGTGGTTCCATTTGAAACTAAAAAGCGCTTAGGATTTAGCTGTGAATACGCATTTAACTTTGGAGGCGCCCGTGTGGTTCCGGCGGGAATCAACGTTATTGATGGGCGACGGATTGACGATGGCGAGCTGGATCAAGAAGTTTGCTTGCTTGATCGGGAAGAAGTTGCCGTTAACATCAACACGCTGGAGGAGCTGGAAATAGCCGAGCGTCTTCTCGCTGAAAAACTTGGAAAATAGCCTTTCTTCAGCTCTCCTGCTTTGAAAGTTCACCAATAATTTTCTCAAAGTTGCTGTAAATTTGATGTAGATCTGCGGCTATAAAATCAGGCCTTTCACCGCTGTCCTGCAAGTCTTTTAGCGAATAAAACTGGGATACAACGAAGACTGTTTTCATCCCTATTTCTCTTGCGCCTTTGATATCTTCCAGTGGGCTGTCGCCGATGAAGACTGCTTCTTCCGGCCGAGTATGCAGTTTTTCTAATGTGTCCTTGAAGATTTGTGTGTGCGGTTTTCGCCAGCCGTTTTCT
>JBNARN010000092.1:0-5146 GCA_049718365.1 Candidatus Bathyarchaeales archaeon | reverse complement strand
AAGGCCCGAAAACGTTAAACGCGCGGCTGAAACCCTCGCCGCGAACAAAGTGGACGGCTTGGTGGTTATCGGCGGCGACGGCTCATTTAAAGGCGCGCTGGACTTAAGCCGAGAAAGCAGCACGCTTATGGTGGGCATACCCGCCACAATAGACAATGACGTTTATGGGACAGACGAAACCATAGGCTTCGACACAGCCGTGAACACCGCCGTCGCCTCAATCGACAAAATCCGAGACACCGCAATTTCGCACGAGCGAATCTTCATAGTAGAAGTCATGGGACGGCAAAGAGGCTTCCTAGCCTTGGAAGTGGGCTTATCTGTGGGCGCCGAGGTAATTCTCATTCCAGAGCATAAATGCGCAACCGACCAAGTTGCTGACGTGTTAAAGAAGAATGCCCAAAAAGGCAAACGCGCCGGCATAATCGTCGCCGCTGAAGGTGTAGGCGACACCCGAAAAATCGCCGAAGAAATCGCAAAACAAACAGATTTCGAAGTGCGCTTATCCATCGTCGGCTATGCCCAAAGAGGCGGCAGCCCTACAGCGCGAAGCAGGCTTTTGGCCAGTCTTTTCGCCGAAAAAGCCGTTGACCTCCTGATTCATGGGCAAGGAAACAGGGTAGTTTGCCTGCAAAACGGCGCAGTCACGAGTGTGGAGCTTAAGAAAACCTGTGAAAAGCAGAAGCCGTTGGATTTACGTCTGCTGGAGCTGGCTGAGATGCTCTCGATATAGGTTCCGTGTTATTGGATTAGCGCCTCGTAAATCTTAAGCGTTTCCTCAGCAACCTTCCGCCAAGTAAAATATTCCAGCACTCTTTTGCGCCCGTTCTCGCCCCAGTTTCTCGCTTTCTCCGGGTTCTTAAGCGTCTCCTTTATGCCCCAAGCTATGTCCGCAGGGTCCTCGCCGTTGACATGTATGCCTGTCTGGTCTACGCCGGAGCTTATCACCTGCTCCTTAAAGCCTACTACGCCTCGTGCGCCTGCAACCACGGGTTTTTCCATGGCCATCGCTTCTAAGCTGACTATGCCAAAGGGCTCATATATCGATGGAAAAACGCAGACGTCCGCCGCAGCGTAATGCAGTATCCGCTCGTTTTCAGGCACAAAATCAAAACGGTAAACAACTTTATCCTCGATGCCTAGCCTGCCTGCTGTTTCCACAATGTCGGTTTGCTCTTCTCCTTTGCCGAGAATAACCAGCTTAGTATTCGGATATTCCCTTAAAACGCTGGGCATCGCCTGCAAAAGGTTTCTTACGCCCTTAACCCACGTGAGCCTTCCCACGAAAAGAAGCATGTTCCAGTCTCGCGGCACATTGTATTTTTCGCGGATTTTATCCACCTCTTCCTTGCTGCACTTGCGCGGGTCGTAGCGTTCAGGATCCACGCCATTCCAAACCACGCTGATTTTCGATTGAGGCCAGCCATGTCGTATCAAGTCTTCTTGCATGGCGTAGCTCACAGTTATTATTTTATCAGCGTTCTGCGCCATAGCCCATTCCAGATGCGATACCACTTCGGAGCCTTGGCCACCGCTTCTTCCCCACTCTGTGCTGTGCACGTGGAAAACCACGGGGATTTTTGTTTGATTCTTAATTACCAAGCCTGAAACGCTGCTCAGCCAATCGTGCACGCACACTACATCAAACTTGTAGTGTTCCTTTTCTATTAGTTGATGAATAAATTTTGTCGCGCTAAGAATGTTGTAGATGAAGATGTCGTTGAAGAGCCTTATGTTGGTGCCCCACCGCTTTAAGTCGTCAATCACAAACATTGGAAAAACATTGCTGGCATCAGCGATTAATGGCCTGTGAATCTCAACGCCTTTCAGAATCTCCCGCGTTCTCAAATTGCCTGGATTAAGCGTGAAAACCGAAACGTCATGGCCTATGTCAACGAATTCGTGTGTTATGTAGCCGGCATAAGTGCCTAAGCCGCCTACCAGCTGTGGAGGATATTCCCAGACAAAAAACCCAATTCTCAAAATTTTTTCACCGCAAACACTACATTTACTATTATACGCTTCGCATTTATAGTTTCTTTTTAGTGCCGGCTTGTACAGACAGCTTCAAAGCCGCTGTTACCTATAGAGTTATTAAAAGGAAGCTGGTTGAATTGAATATAGTTGCCTTCGAGATTTGAAGTCCCATGTCCAAGGTTGCTTCTTACAAGGTTGCCACTGAACTTCCAGCCAGCTACATAGAGAAACTATTTACCTTTATTCACACGCAGTATCTGCTACCTCAGAAACAGCGGTTCGCAAATATTCACCGAGAAACTGTGGACGGCATTACTGTTCTTTCTTATGTTGTTCTTAACGCGCAAGGCATGCCATTGCTTAATGTTGAACTGAAAGGCACTGCGCCGCTGGAGTTGACACTGACGCCAATTGCCGGGACGGTTTCTGCCGTTGAGCTGGAAGAGGCGAAGCAGGGCATCGTCATCGCAGTGCAGATTTTCGAGGAGCACGCCAGAAAATCAACCTTGTATTTTGCTTGGAGCGAGGGCGAAAAAATAGTTCCTGAAACGCTTGAAAAGCAAGAGAAGTCCTTTAACCGCTTCTTTCTTGAAACGCAAATTCTCTTCTTTATTGTGTTCATCACTTTCGGCATGCTGATTTTCCTGTTTCTGTCGGCACTGTACCCTGAAGCGTTTTGGATTGCACCGCTAATTCTCATCGCAATACAGTTTGTTTTCGTTTTCTACTCTAGCAACTTTATCGCGCGGAAAGCCGATTGGCACATTACTGAAGCTAATCCTTACATATACATTTTAAAGTACACTCTGCCCGTCAAAGCATACGGCGAATTTAGGCAGTTGCTACCGCGTTCTCAACTATTAGCGATAAAAAAGGAGATTTATGATGAGATTTTGGCTAAACGGGGCGAAATTGATTGTGAAACAGCACAGCGCATTTTTAGCAAATATGATGTCGCTTGTCAGCCAGAGAACCTCTCGGTAAAAAAGGTTAACGTGTACGCGCTCGTGAAAAACGTCGCGGACAGATTCGGTTTTCCAATTCCAAAAATTGTAGTTTCAAACACCATGATTCCCAATGCGGCAGCAGCAGGCCCAAGTCCAAGCCGCGGCATCGTTTTGATAACCACCGGCCTGCTGGTTCAGCTTGAGGAGGACGAGGTCATCAGCGTTTTAGGCCATGAATTTGGCCACCTCAAGGGAAGAGACCCGCTTATCCTCTACGGGTTAACCTCTACCGAATTTCTCTTCAGATTCTACGTGCTTTTCCCGCTGTTTCCATTCATCTTCTCCTCATTCCTCTTCTTCATCTACTTCTGGGCCGTTATGACCGTCATCTTCTTCATTGCCAAATTCTTCGAGGCGCGCGCAGACCTCATATCTGCCATCAAGATGGGCCAGCCAGAAGTTTTAGCAGGGGCTCTCGAAAAAATCGGATTCCAGCGGCTTTTGTATGAGCGAACACCGTCTTTCAGAGTTCAAGAATGGTTAGGCTTGGATCCGCATCCGCCCATTTATTTCAGGATAAACCGCCTAGAGAAGCTTAAAAGCACCGATAAAATCAAGCGTCCACTGCTTCAGTCAATCAGGGATGTTGTTTCGGGATTCAAGGAAAGTCTATGAGGGTTTCAATGAAACTGATGCTTTCAAGGGCAAAAAGAAATATGCACAAATGATGTAAACTCTGGTTTGAGGCTGAAGCCTTTGAAACTGATCTACATCGCCATCGACGGCATGGGCGACCTGCCACTCGCCGAGCTTGGAAACAAAACTCCCTTGGAAGCGGCTGAAACTCCTAACATGGATTTTCTCGCCAAAAACGGAAAAACTGGTTTGATGTATACTGTCCGCCGAGGCATTGCACCCGAGAGCGACGTCGCAGTCATTTCGCTTTTGGGTTATGACCCCTTCAAGTATAGCACCGGCCGAGGGGTCATCGAGGCTGTCGGCGCAGGCTTAAATGTTGCGGATGGCGATTTGGCTCTGCGGTGCAATTTTGCCACTTTAGGCCAAGGGAGAAGAATAATCGATAGACGAGTGGCGCGGAGCTTAACCACAGAAGAAGCCACAGAGCTGAGTAAAGCAGCTAACGAAAATATAACTTTGGAATCATGTCCTGCAACGTTTGAATTCAGAAACACGCTGGGGCACCGTGCGGTTCTTGTTTTCAAGGGAAAAGGGCGATGCCTCTCAAGCAGGATAACGAACAGCGACCCTGCTTACACGGTAATAAATGGTATAGGTGTAGCTACACCTAATGTGGAAATGGTTCTCAAGGAGTCTGAGCCGCTGGATGATACGGAGGAAGCTCGGAACGCAGCAGCGCTGGTGAACGAGTTCACCGAAAAATCCCATGAGCTTTGGGATAACCATCCGATAAACCAGAAACGTGCTGCAGAGGGCAAGCTGAAGGCGAATGTTGTGCTCAGCAGAGACGCAGGAAGCCAGCTGCCGAAGTTCTTCAACATCAGTGAACGGTACAATGTGCGGTTTGCGGCGCTTGCGGACATGCATGCGGAACGTGGAATCGCCCATTTGGCTGGTATGCAAGCGTATCTTCTGCCGCCGCCGTCGGGTGACCTTGAAATGGATTGCGAGCTTAGAGTGCAGAAACTGCTGGAGATGCTGCCAAGTTATGATTGCTTTTACATTCACCTTAAGGGGCCGGATGAGCCTGGTCATGATGGCGACTGCTGCAAAAAAGCCGCGATAATCTCTGCCATTGACAAATTCTTCTTTGGCAAGTTGCTAAAGGAGATCTCGCTGAAAGAGCATATTATTTGCATCACTTCGGATCACGCAACGCCTTGCGCTTTGAAAGTCCATAGCGACACGCCCGTCCCAGTGCTTATCTCAGGCGGTAAAGTGAATGGTGATGGAGCAAGCAAATTCTGCGAAAAAACCTGCGCTCGCGGAAGTCTAGGCGTTATAGAACATGGCTATGAGCTTATGCCAAATCTTATGAAGTTACTTAAAAAATAAAAAGCGAAGGAAAAGGCCCTTTTTTCAGCCCTATTTTATGGGGCTAATATGACCTTGGTCTATCTCTATATCCGCCGCTGCGTCTGTCTCTGAAGCCACCGCCGCCGCGTCTGCCGCCGTATCCGCCGCCGCGTCTGAACGGTCTGCGCTGCTGCTCGTATGTTTTGCTGGAAACGTTGTTTTCAGTG
>JBNARN010000091.1:0-5222 GCA_049718365.1 Candidatus Bathyarchaeales archaeon | reverse complement strand
GTGAGTGTTAGTCCTCCTGATATGAAGAAGTTTAGGAAGGTTATTGTTAGTATTCTTTTCATGGTTTTCAGCCGATAGAAGGGAGGGTGCTGGGATAGTGTTTGGTTAGTCTTTTTATAGTTTTTGTGTTATTTTTTGTTGGTGTGTTGTTTGAAAATGCAGGTATGTCTTTTTATGTAGATATATCGGTTTTTGGAATATGTCAAGGCTTAAAGCAACCAATATATTAAGTCTCACTACATAATATGTAGCCAAGTAGCACAAAACAACAGTACAACACAACTACAAAAAAGGAGTAAAAAAATGACAAAAGCAATAAACCCAAACACAAAATGCACAATCCTCCAAACAAAAAACAACCCACAAGAAAGAAACTTTGAAACCACGCTAATAGACGCAGTAGACACCGCACTCGCCACCTTTGGCCAACCTTGCATGCAAACAATCTATTCATACATAGAAAAAACCTTCAAAATTAAGAGGCAAGAAATCCCCCGCAAAACTAAAGAATTCGCAGAAGCGCTTGAGCAGATTTTTGGAGAAAGCGCAAAAATAATAGAAATCAGAATAATCGAAGAGCTCCATAAAAGGCACCAGGATTTTGTGCACTTTCCCAAAAAAAGAAACCTAAACTTCATAGACTACTTAACTGACCTGCAAGCCTTTACTCAGAATACAAATGCGGCGGGTTTAAGCCCCGCGAATGTTAATGTTGCTAGTTTTTTGTAGATGTGTTAAACAGTTGAGTTACGGGCAGTTATTATGGTAGAAAACATGACTGAATACGGTGGAGCATCATGGTGAAACGTGCTTTTTGCCATAAGTTGCGTGGTTTATGGTGTGCACTGCATATGCTTTCGGTATGTATGAACCTTTATATCCAGCATTAGTCTGTATAAAGACACAAGATACATGTCTCAACAAACACAAGAGAAAGCAGAAGAGAGAGGGAAATAAAAATGGGCAACCTACAAAAAGAAGTTCAAACCAAACTCGCAAAAGGACTCTTAGATTTGATTATTCTGCAATTTCTAAGCACCGAGCCCATGCATGGTTACCAAATCATAACGAAAATACGGAAGACATTCGGCGTCTACTTCGGACCCAGCACCATCTATCCGTTGCTGGCTGCGCTGGAGAAGAAGGGCTATGTGCATAGCGAGTGGAGCATGACCAGCGAGCGGCCTAGAAAGGTTTACAAGCTCACCGCTGAAGGACAGAGCATGCTCAACTTCACAGAAAACTCACTAAACCTAATATGCCAAAAAATAGGCACAAGCAGTGCAGTCAAAGCCGAAGCCGCAGCAAGCGGCGCCTCATTGCCCTTCCAAAACAAAAGCAGCTTCATCGCAACTCTGGCAAAATAACTAACCAGTTACCATCTTCCCGCAATACTACTCAAGAGTGCATCCGCTAGAGTTTCACGGAGTCACGCATCTCCAGCACACTCTTCATCGTGTTTTTGAAGGTTTTAGTAACATCTTCAAGATAGAGCGACCTGCATTGCAGACCTTTTTTAACCGTGCCGGCAGCGATGAAGCCTGCACCGATAACTTCGCTTATTGCGGTAGGTTCTGGAAAAATAATCAGCGCTATTCCGAGCTCTATTAGTCGAGATTTGTTTCCTTCACGCCACAACTTCTTAGCGGCTTCAGTGGAGTTGGCAGTACTCTTTACTGCATGAATCAAATCAATGTAATTTTCACTTAGCTCATTCAAAGCTTTATTTGCAGTTTTAGCTTGCTCAGGATTCATGTGCACCACGCTGTTCTGGATATTAGTAGCTCTATAGCAGAAAAGCTTTAACGCAGTAAAGAAACGATTCTTCAGCGTTTTCTGCTCTTGCAAAGCGTAAACTTTTATCAGACCAAATGAATTGCGGCGCGTCAGTCTTAGGCACTTTGCAAGAAACATGTTAATTTTGTTAACCAACCGAAAAGACCAGCGCGGCAAAGCTCCATCATTTTTGCTTATCGAAAGGGTAATTGCTGCAGGAAAACGTAATATTCTAACGCAAGGCCATGTTATCGAAGTACGTAATTACCCACTTGTCACCGCGCTTTTCCAATTGCAGATTAACCCTGTCCGCTGGCGCTGTTGCTAAAAGTTCATTCCATTGAGCCGCCACCAAAGTCTTCGGTGTTGCCTCTACCCATGGGTAAGTTGCGTTGTCAAGGTGCAACACAACATGCGTGATCCCAGCTTCCACGAAGTCATATTTACCCAAAACCGTAGCGTTCAATTCCAAATAATCAGCGGTTACACCAAACAGTTTGATGAACTCTAACCTGGTTTTCTGCACTAACTGCTCGCTTCTCATGCCCTGCTCGCCGATGGTTAAGGCTATTTTGCTTGTATCTAAGGCATCAACAATTGCGAAGCCCGCTAAATACACGGTTTCGTCAACTTCGCCGCTCAACTCATACCAGTAGATCGGCACGTACCACGCTAGCCTATAATTGCCCGTTGAAGTTTCCACCGTGTAAAGCATAGGCATCATGGCGTAATAGTTTCCTGTAGCAGGCTTTGGCAGTCGCCCCTCAACCAAGTCCTCGGCAGTCATTCCAGAAATGTAGTTTTCCCTTGAAAAGTCATAGAATAAGATGCCTTCGCGTGTGGCTTTGAAAACGCCTGAAAGCGTCCGCTGGTTTCCAACAGGGTTAACGCAAACGAGGGCAACCACATCGCTTGACGCAGGATCCAAAATGTAACGCGTGTCTTCGGTTATTTCAAAGCGGTCGCGGCTTGGCGGAATCACCCAGAGGAAGCCGCCAGCCCAGTAATCGAAGCCCTCTGCTCTGCGAAAGTTGCCCATCTCGTTTATCATTGTTTCAAGCCAATCTTCGTCGTAAACTTGAGTAACCCACGAGGGAATGGCTTGAATAGCAGCCGGTGCATACTGCAAGTTGCCCTGCGAATCGTAGACAAGTGGCGGCTCATACCGTTTGATTAGGTCAAACCCAACATTATATCGTGTTACCACGTACACCATAGTGCTTGTGGCGAAGTTCCATGTTGGATACGCCACGCCGTAAGTTCGCGCCATGTCTCCCATGTAATTCCGAAAGGGAATATTATGATCCCACCATAAACCTTCACCAACGGCGAATTCACTACGCATTACAGTCGGCGGCACAGTAGGGTCGGTTGCGTCTACAATTATGAACCCTTTGATGTAGTTTTCCGCTATCACGTTGGTAGAGCCGACGGTGGCTACCCAAACCAAGTTTCCATCTGGAGTTTTGGTTATGTGGCAGTCCAGGATTTGCGTGTTGCTTCCGAACTCGGACATGTGCCGCCGCGCTATTGAGACGGCAAGCTCGCGTGTAACAAGGCGAACCATGTCATCTGGGATTGCATTGCTGAACGGCAAGCCAGAGGCGGGCTGGATGAAACTGTTGAAGTATGCTACGTTGGTTACCCGCTGAATTTGACTGTAAACAATTAGCGTGCCAATGGAGAGCAAGAATATGCCTATAAGCAGAAGCGCAATGGTTTTTCTTGGAAATTCAAGAGAAACTACTATTGGGCTGCTCATGCCCGTAGAAGTGGGCTGCTTATGCACTTCAATTTTCAGTGATTCTAAGGAACCATACTCGATAATTGCCCCGAATAGCCTTGTGAGAAATAAAAGGTAAATAAAAACGCTTAATGGCGTTTGCAATGCGGCGATAATTAGGAAAATCAGCAAACCTATTAGAAGCGAGACAAAGCGCCAGGCGGATGTCAACCGGAATTTTCTCGGAGGCAACGGAATATACCATAAGAAAGCCCATACCGCTAGAAACACGAATAGGTTCAATACGGCTCGCCCTCAAAAGAGAATGTGTCGTTTAAGTATTTAAAAAGTGAAGGCAACATGGTATTCTTGTAAGCAAAGCGGTTGGTTAGCCATTGGTTGTGTTGATTTGAATGAGGGAGTAAACGTCGTATTTGTCTCCAATGGTTTTTCTTCCATTGAGATAACCGAGTTCTATCAGGAAGCCGACGCCAACGACTTCTCCGCCAAGCTTCTCAACCAGTTCGATGTTTGCTTTAACGGTGCCGCCTGTCGCCAGCAAATCATCAACCAACAGCACTTTTTGGCCTGGCTGAATGGCGTCCTCATGAATCTCGATGGTGTCGCATTCATACTCCTTCTTGTACGTGAGATACACGCATTTGTAGGGCAACTTGCCCTTCTTCCTTATCGGAACAAAACCCACGCCAAGCTCATAGGCCAAAGCGGCGCCGACTATAAAGCCACGTGCCTCATTTGACGCCACAACATCTATGGCTTTACCTCGGAAATGATCAGCCAGCCGCTTGATGCATTCTCTGAAGCACTGCTTATCCTTCAAAAGCGGCGTGATGTCCCAGAAAACCACGCCCTTAAACTCGGGGATTCTCCGCACTTTAGCCTTAAGATCCAATTTGCACTCCATCCTTCTTTCACCTCAACCGTTTAAACAAACGCGTTTTTCAAGGCGCTTCCGCACTCGCAGCCTCGTTCTTTCGGCAAGCGTTTAATGGCTTCGACTATTATGTGCTTTACTTTTTCAATGTTGCTGCGCATGGTCTGGACAATATCGTCCACGCATACTGGATGCTCCTTCCACACATCGTAATCCGTGACCATCGCTATAGACGCATAGCACAGCTCAGCCTCGCGTGCAAGAACGCACTCGGGCACAAGCGTCATGCCCACCACGTCCGCGCCCCAGCTACGGTACATCCGTGACTCGGCTTTCGTGGAGAAGCGTGGGCCTTCTATGCAGACGTAAGTGCCAGTTTCATGCGCGCTGAACCCAGCGTCTTTGGCGATGGCGATAAGCACTTGCCTTACCTCGGGGCACATGGGCTCAGCGACGGATATGTGGCAGACACGGTTTTCCGTGTAAAACGACTGCTCACGCCGGGTGGTTCGGTCGATAAACTGGTCAACAAACACGATGTCGCCAGGTCGATACTCCTCTCTTAAAGAGCCTACGGTCGAAGAGGCAAGTATCCGCGCAACGCCAAGTTTTTTCAAAGCAAAAATGTTAGCCCGCGAATTCACATCTGTCGGCCTTATCGTATGCTTTCGGCCATGACGGGGCAAAAACGCTATTCCTCGGCCGTTTAACTCCGCCACCGTGATAACATCCGAGGGCGGCCCATACGGCGTGTCTATGGTTACTTCCTTGGCGTTAGTGAACAATTTCGGGTCGTATAGGCCGGTTCCGCCGATTATGCCGATTTCA
>JBNARN010000090.1:0-5334 GCA_049718365.1 Candidatus Bathyarchaeales archaeon | reverse complement strand
GGGCTCGTATAGGGGGTATTTGTCAACTACTTTGAGCCCTCTGGGTATGGGTTTAGGTGGAGGTGGTGGAAGTGGCTGTTGCTGTTCTTTTTTCTTGAAGTTTATGTTGATTTTGATTTTTTTTAGGCCTGTGAGTGGTGATTTAAAGTGTAATTTGGGCATTTTGTGTCTCCTTGTTTATGATTCAAGCCACACTCTATTAAATATTGCGTCTTAATAGATAATATTGTAAACATGTTAAACACAAATACATATCCACAATCAACAATACACCCAACGACCCACCCGCCGCACACCAACAAAGCCGCATACAAAAAGCCCACCGCAAGGACAAAACAGCACCCAAACAAAAACATTCACAACAAAAAAAAGAGAAACGAGAAAAAATAAAACATGCACCATCCAGAAATCGGAATGGGCACCTACTTTTTAGCCCTTTTCAACTCCTGAATTATCTTTCGAGTTTTCTCTTCTGAGGGATGGCTAATGGCACCTACGGGACATATGTCCTCACAGCCTCTGCATAATACAACACAATTATACGGATTCTTCACAATCGTTCTCTTTTTTCCGTCTTTTTCTTCAAAGTCAAATGCATTATTAGGACAAAACTCCACGCACTTGCCACATGCAGTGCACTTTTCGTAATCAATTATCGGATACCAAGGTATCTTTCTGCGAGGAATTCCCTCATAAGTTTCTTCAGACACGTTGATTTCACCCCCTCATATCTTTAAGGGCGCAAGTTTAAGCACAAACAAAAGTCTGTGCCCTTTTTTCTGAGCTGAAAAAGAGAAAGAAACAACGCATTTAAATATATTACCAATTACTACTATTTGGGCAAACTGCATTGAATCAAAAAACTAATAAAAACTTAAAGCGCTTAGCAAAGGCAGATTTTTGTTCTTTTGAAAAAGCATCTGAACATGCTGAGGAACTAAAAGCATTCGTTGACAAGAAAATAAGCCGAGAGGACGCAGAAATTAAAAGCAAACTTTTCAAAGCACTCGCTGACCCCACGAGGTTAAGGATTCTGGTACTACTGACTAATCGAGAGATGTGTGTTTGCGAGGTTATGGTTGCCTTGGATTTAACACAGCCCACGGCTTCGCATCATTTAGGGATTTTGGAAAATGTGGGTTTGGTGAAGAAAAGGAAAGAAGGTAAATGGGTTTTCTATAGGCTTGCTGATCCTGAAAAGTTTAGGGTTCTTTGCGATCTATTCTTTTAGCATTTTTGCAACAACAAATTTAAATATTTCAATATAACGTCTTTTCAAGACAAGGCGAAAAAATTGAAAAAACTAACAACAAACATGGACAAAACCGAGCAGCCCAAAAAAGCGCTAACAGAAGCACAAGCCGTAAAACGCGAAGCATCTCTTGGTCTTTTCGAGAGGTACTTAACGCTTTGGATAGCCATCTGCATAGTTATAGGCTTACTGCTTGGGCGCTTTCTGCCACAGTTCGGCCAGTTTATGGACTCGCTCAAGTTTAACAATCTGTCCATTCCAATCGGAATCCTTCTGTTCTTTATGATGTATCCTACAGTCGTCGGCATACGCTTCAGCGACATAAAAAAAGCAGCACAGAACCCCAAACCATTGCTTGTGACAATAATCGCAAACTGGTTGGTAGCGCCCATCATAATGACTGTTCTTGCAAACGTTATTTTAACAGCTCTTCTCCCCGGCGACCCATTACTTCCCGAGTATATTGCCGGCGTCATTCTTCTGGGATTGTCGCCTTGCACTGCCATGGTCATGTGGTGGATGTTCCTAGCCAAGGGCGACATGGCACAGGGATTAATCAACACTGCCATTAACGCTTTGCTCATGGTCGCGCTTTACGCGCCACTTGCAGCGTTCTATCTCGGCGTAAGCAGCATCCCGGTTCCATGGGATCTTATTGCCACAAGCGTTCTCATTTTCATAGCGCTACCCGTCGCCGCTGGAGCAATATCCCGCAAGGTTATACTAAGCAGAAAAGGAGAAGAGTGGTTTAATAACACGTACATCCCAACGCTGGGGAAAATATCCATAGTTGCAATGCTAACCACGCTAATCGTTCTATTCTCATTCCAAGGTGAAATCATCCTAACCAACCCGCTGTTAGTGGCTTATCTTGCCGCGCCAAACCTGCTTCATTACGCCACAATGGTCGCATGGACCTATCCGCTGGGCTATTTCCTCGGCTGGAAGTACGAATCAGCCGTTGACACCATGCTCATAGGCAGCAGCAGCCACTTCGAAGTTGCCATAGCGGTGGCCACGACGCTTTATGGGATAAACTCCGGCGCCGCCCTAGCCACTGTTATCGGGCCGCTGATGGAAGTGCCGCTTATGCTGTCGCTTGTTAAGCTTGGTTTGCGAACCAGAAAATACTTTCCGAGAAAGAAAAAACAATAGAAGGCACAAGGTTATCGGAGCCGCGATAACCATATCTATAAGTTATGAGGTATTTTCGCCTTTTTTTATGTTGTATAAAAAGCAAAAGACATGATAGTTTTTGACAGGAGATTCTGGTAAAACGATAAATACGACTAAAAGGTGACGATGACTTTTGAGATGCAGTTGCATGTCCATCGGATGGAAGGATTGGAGCCAAAGCGACATCATCTATGGAATAATAACACCCATAATCGTGGTTCTAATAATCGTTGGCCTCTACTTCATCGGCCCATTGATTATGCGAAGCGGCGGCATGGACAGCGCTATGGGCATAGTCATCGGCATCATAAGCGAGATTGAAGAGCTCGTCATTATTGTTGGTGTTCCACTCCTGCTGGGTCTTGTTTGGAACAGGTGGGCTGGAGGCGCCTCCGGCTTCTTGATGGGCAGCATCTACGCGATGTGGTTTGCCGTCAAATTCGGCGCCTTCTCTTTTACAGCGTCTCCACGTGGATCCATGGGCTTCGGTCCGACCATGCTAGGCTGGGTTCTCAGCGCGATGCTTATAGGATACATGGCAGGCGCATTAAACAAGCGCTCAGAAGACTTTAGAAGAATGCTCATCTCAGGAGTAGCCGCCGCAACAATAGGCGGAATCTTCCTTTTTGCGATAATGCAGCTTTCGCCGTCGAATGTGATAACGGGATTAGGCGGCTTTTTGATTACTGTGGCAACCCGCACTGCCACAGGAATTATAATTCCCATAATAGCCAAAGTCTTCATGTGGTACGGATTCAGTATGCACAAGAAATGAACACACGCAGGTATCTTCAAATCGCTGCGTATGCAACAGAGCAGGTTACAACCACTGCAAGAAAGGATTAAAGCGCTTTTCTTCGCCTATCGTTGAAGGAGCACCGTGCCCGGGATAAATTACATAATAATCTTGAAGCGACAGTAGTTTTCTAAGGGAACATTGCATGTCACGGTCAGAGCCGCCTGGAAAATCAGTTCGGCCAATGGATCCTGCGAATAAGGTATCGCCGGTAAATACCAAGCGCTCGCCAAGAAGAGATACGCTTCCCGGGGTATGCCCAGGCGTATGCAACACCTTTAGCGTTACCTTACCGAACCCAAGCGCCATGCCATCTGCAAGCATAACATTGGCCGGCTGCGTTGCGGCATCCAAGCCATGGAGACAATGCGCGTCATACGGGTGAACGCAGATGGGTGCGCTGTATTTCTTCTTTAGGAGACTGTCGCCGCTGATGTGGTCTGGATGCCCGTGCGTGTTAACTATAAACTTCACTTTTAACAGGCCTTGCTCGACGTAACGGAAAATTTGTTCAGCCTCTGAAGGGACTTCTATTCCAGGGTCAATTATTATGGCTTCTTTCGTCGCTTCACAGTTGACGACGTAGCAGTTCGTTGAGAGCATGCCAACAGTGAAGGCTTGAATCTGCATGTGTGTTCGTTTTCTCGAATGGAGCGAAGGCAGATAAAGTATTCGCCATTTGCATCCTCCAAGTAAAGTAAAGCGGGCACACGTAAAGAATGGCGGCATCAGCGTGCGCAGTAGGAAGCCAATATCCTTTTTTACTTCGCCATATTTTCTAACACGAGCGAAAAGCAGGAAAGCAGGTGGATATGAGCGACATTTCAGAGGGCTTCGTGGGCACACGTACTTTTCAGCAGGCGGATTTCGAAAAAATAACGCAGCTGGTTACTGCAGAGTTTAAAATTCAAGAAGCCCTAATGGAGAACGGCATACCCACCTATTACTTAACGTGGCCTCAAGAAACCAAACAAGCCTTTCTTAGGCTGCTGCAGGCGCTTGAGGGGATGGAGTTAATCGCCTTTCTCAGAAAAGTGGACGAACGCGTTGTGCTGAAAGTTGTTCCGAAGCCGCCTGTGAAACCCAGCAACCCGCGCATAAACCTGATAATGCTGCTAGCCACAATATGCACCACTTTTGTTACTGGCTACTTTATGCTTCCAGCTACCGCGGGAATTCCGCCAGTGGTAAGCGGAATAATCTTTTCCGCGTCTATCTTGACAGTGCTGGGCATCCACGAGATGGGCCATAAGCTGACAGCCAACAAAAAGCGGATGGATGCGACTGCGCCCTACTTTATTCCTGGGCTGCCGCCGCTGGGCACATGGGGCGCTGTAATAATGCAGAAGTCGCTTCCGCCGAACCGCGATGCACTATTTGATGTTGGCGCGAACGGGCCGATAGCCGGCTTCATAATCGCCTTAATCTTCAGCGCAGTCGGCATGACACTACTTATTCCAGCGCAGATCCCGCCGACTGAGGGCAGCTTGGTGCCGATAAGCTGGGTGCTTTTGATTAATGGCTTGGCGAGTTTAAATTTGATTCCGCCGCTTGTGCCGCCAAATAACGGCTGGTATATGCATCCGATAGGGTATGCGGGATGGGCGGGAATGGTTGTTACGATGCTTAATTTGCTGCCAGCGGCTATGCTTGATGGCGGGCATGTGGCGCGCGCAGCGACGGTAAGCGACCGGCAGCGGTTCGTTTTGACCTTTGCGTCAGTGGCGATTTTGCTTTTCTCTGGTTCAGAGTTCATGCTTATGGCGTTTTTGATAGTGTTCATGTCAATGTTTAGGCATCCAGGCCCGTTGGATGATGTGTCTGGTTTATCGAAGAGTAGAAAATGGCTTATTGGGGCTTTAATAGCGATTTTTGTGCTGTCATTCCCGATTAGAGTCTAATTAGTAAAAAGGGCCTAATTCGTGTGGAGCGAGAAATAAGTGCGTGGCCTTTCGATTTTTTGGTTCTGTGTTCCGCTGAGGTTTGCAGGAACAGTAGCGTTGCCTGTTGAAGCTGTCAAGTGCTTGCGTTTTTCGGCTAAAAATTTGATTAAATATTGTGTTGTGGCTGGCTGCAGTTTAAATGGCGGGTTGAAAACCAGTAAGCCTTG
>JBNARN010000089.1:0-5344 GCA_049718365.1 Candidatus Bathyarchaeales archaeon | reverse complement strand
CTCATTCACCTACGCAGGAGAATAGGCTAACTGTAACTCTTAAACCTTACCCAACGCTTTAAGGCAAAAGTTACTTGCACTTTTTTTAGCAAGATAATTAACGTTTCATTTTTACATGTCTTGAAGTAGCAAGCGTTGTCTACAAGGACACTATCCACGCTTCTCTTTTACTCGTGTCCAGTAGCGCCATGGTGGTTTTGCCCGTTATGTAACCACAAACCTCTCCAGGATTCACAACCAAAGTTTTCCCGTTTACACGAGAAACTTCAGCGTGGAAATGCCCGTAAACCACCGCGTCAAAGCCTCCACAGTTGATTAAAGCGTTCAGCAGCTCGGTTTCGTCGCCATGTAACAGCGCAATCCTGAAGCCCTCCACGTTGACTTCGGCGAATCTGCCGCGTATCTCGCAGTTTCCGGTTTCGCTGCACCGCTTCTTCAATAGCTCGCGGTCGCCGTCATTGTTGCCGAAGACGCCTATTAGCCGGGCGTTTAAAGCTTTGAACTTGGGAATGACGAAGGGTGAAACGTAGTCACCCGCGTGAAGGGCTAATCCGACTTTTTCTTCATTAAGTCTTTTAACGGCTTTCTCTATCATGGGCAAATTATCATGAGTATCAGAGATTACGCCAACCAGCATTGCGCATCACGGCTTTCTGTTTTTAGCGCTGTGGCAAATTAAGGTTTCCCGCGATAGAAGAGTATTCTAGAATATTCCAGCATGGTAATATGTAGCGCCGCGAAACAGCCCTTAAAATACGCTGGCTCTAACTCAGCTATAGAAAACAGTTCTAGCAAGGGGCGCTTGAAAATGGAAATAACGGATGTGGAATCAAAAAGAAGAGATAAACTGAACATAATTGCGGAAATTTTGGAAATCGCTAAGGATGGCACGCTGAAGACTCAAATAATGTATAAGGCGAATCTCAGCTTTACGCAGTTGAATGAGTATCTCCGGTTTATGCTGAAAAATGAGCTGCTGGCAAAAGTTTCAGATAAGGGGAAAACTGTTTATGCTGCAACCGGGAAGGGATTGGATTTTCTGCAGCGATACTGTGAATTGACTGAACTGCTGAAGGAAGCGGAAAAGGGAAAGAATGGCGTGAAGATTCCACCGCAAAAACTGCTTAAAAACGCTTAATATATGCTTTAGCATGCCGTTTCTGTTTTTGAGGTCTGAGTCGGGCAAGCGTTAAAGTGCAAAATTAGTGTTAATCAGCTTTCTGCTTTTTGATGTAGTCTTTGACTCTTTCGCGTAGTGTAGGGAATTCGTCAAGCATGGCTTTTACAACTTGCCAGCGGATTTCTTCTTTGTCGATAGAATTTTTCATTCTGCTTTCCGCCTTGACAGTTAAATCTTATGTCACACTATGCAATATAAGTCTTTTTCCCAAACCAGAACCCACAACTTAGCAACCGAAATATTGCATCTTCGGGAATACCCGTTTTATTAGCTGAAGCAAACAATCCCATGAAAGAGGAGCAAGGCTTCGAGGCTGCAGCACAGAATGCAAAAAAATAAACGCTTCAAAGTACACTACATAGCCTTCACCATACCCTTAATTCTGGCCGTGCTCTCGTGGCTTTACTTCCCCACCTTAGCCGCATGGATAATAACCAACTTATTTGGCTACACAACAGTGGAGCAGGTTGCCAACCCCGTTTGGTACTGGCTGCTAAGATTCTTTTACAGCTGGTACACGTTCTTAGCCATCGGCATCACGGGTCTCTGGATTGTAGCTGCATATTTTGCGAGAAAACACCATGCAGAGGCTAAGCATGAATTTTATCCCATGGTAAGCTTTGTAGTTCCAGCTTATAACGAAGAAAAGCACATAGCAAATTGCCTAAGCAGTCTCTTTAGGTGTGCGGAACATTACCGGGGCAACTGCGAAATTATAGTAGTCGACGACGGAAGCACAGACTACACCTACGAACTGGCATATGCCGCCGCAAACATGCTCCACGCCAAAAACCCGCGGGTTCGCTTTAAAATCTCAAGGCACATGGTTAACCTCGGTAAAACCGAAGCACTAAAAACAGGCGTAAACAAGGCATTAGGCCAATTAATCGCGGTTGTTGACAGTGATTCTGAATGGACGCAGGACACGCTGCAGCGGCTAGTGGATTATATGCTTTCAAACGGGAAAAGCGCTGTCACAGGCTACATCCACCCCAAAACTGAAGGCAAAAAAGGCAGTTTCCTTGTGACTCTGCAGCAGCTGGAGTACAGCCAAGGATTAGGAATTGACCGCTGCGCACAATCACTTGGCAATTGCGTTCTTGTGGTTCCAGGCGCCATCGGCATTTACAATGCGAAGGCACTACGCGATATCTTGACTGAGTCAAACATTCGTAGCGTAACTGAAGATTCAGAAATTACCTTGGAACTGCATAAGCGCGGCGGAAAAGTAGGCTACCTGAGCGCTGCCCGCAGCGACACAAATGCGCCTAACCGTCTTAAGTCCTTGTGGCATCAGCGTCTCCGATGGCTTACTGGATGGCTACATAACACGCTGGATATTCATGTTGACTTGTTCCGTAAGCACTCATGGCTCTCAGCGTTACTCTGGTATAGCCTTATATTCGAGTATGCTGGCGCCTTCGTGGACTTAGTGGCTATCGCATCGTTTCCACTGCTTTTCTGGTTTGCACCTGATAGACTGCATTTTGCATACAACCTCATAGTGTTCGCAGCTTATGGCCTAATAATCAGCATTGTTAACCAAGCAATTGCGTTGAAATATGCTTACGGCAAGCTACGCCATGATCGCTTGCTCAAGTACACACCGTTTTTCCCGTTTCTATGGCTAATCAACTTGTTCGCGCGATTGCGAAGCATGATCGCCTATATGCTCGGCAGTAGAGGATCATGGCACCTTGCAGAACGCAGCTAAACCATGAAAAGCGTTTAAAAGCCGCGCGCATTTTAGTGATGCAGGATCAAGTGCTATGCCCCTCAAAGCTGTACTCTTCGATATGTTCGACACACTAATGCTAATTGAACATGACCATGCGTTTTATGAGCCTTCATTGAAGCGCATGCACAAGTTTCTCGTCAAAAACGGCGTAAAAGTCCGCTTCAGCAGCTTCAAGGACGCCTACCTTAAAGCCCGCGATGCACTCTATGCTGAAGCCGATGCGAAGTTGGAGGAGCCGCATTTCAACGTGCGCATCTCAAACGCGCTGAGACAATTAGGCTTCAATTTTGATGTTGACAGCGAAGTTGTGGCTGGCGCAACGAACGCTTTCTGCGAGTGCTTTATGGAGTACGTGCGAATTGATGAGCATGCCGCGGCGGTTCTGCAGAAGCTTCATGACAAGTATAAGCTTGGGCTAGTTTCAAATTTTGCAATTCCAGAATGTGTTACTAAACTGCTGGCGCTTCATGGCTTATCCAAGTTTTTTGACGTGGTGGTTGTGTCAGGCGCGGTTAACAAGCGTAAACCCAGCCTAGAGATCTTTCAGAGAGCGCTGGAGAAATTAGGCGTTAGCGCTGCTGAGGCAGTGTTTGTGGGCGACACGGTGGATGCAGACGTTATAGGCGCGAAGAACGCTGGCATGAAGACCATCTTCATTGAAAGGCGCGTGCAGAAAGAAGCAGAGCAAGCCTGTCCAGATCAGACTATAAAAAGCTTAAGCGAGTTAACCGCGGCTCTAGAGCGTTGCTGAGGTTTTTCGCCGTTGTGTTGAAAAGCTTTTATTCGTAACCGCGGTTAGTTTACGGCTGATGTCTGGTAAGGAGTTTTTTGTAAATCGTTATGAGCAGTTAGGCTGGAAATTTGTAGACACCACGCCCAGACAGGCTATTAGAATAAACGTTACAAACGCAAAGGGAAAAAACCTGGAAGAGCGGCTGCGCATTGCCGGCGTTCGCCTTGAGAAAATTCCCTTTCTCGAGTCGGGCTATTGGGTTTGTGAATCCAGTGTTTCAGTAGGCGCCACGGCCGAATACTTGTTAGGGCTATATTCAATTCAGGAGGCGGCAGCCCAAATTCCGGCAACGCTGTTCACCGACTTGAAAGACAAGAAGGTGCTTGACGCTTGCGCGGCGCCTGGAGGGAAAACTGTGCAGCTGGCAGATTTGATGGGCAACAGCGGCCTGATAGTAGCACTGGACGTCAGTAAAAAGCGGCTTGCTGCTTTAGCGAATCATTTGGAGCGGTGTCGCATAGGCAATACAATCGTTTATCAGCTTGATGCGCGGCAGGCGTTTAAGCTGAAAATCAAGTTCGACAGAATCCTCGTAGATGCGCCGTGCTCTGGAAATTTTGCCACGGACAAAGACTGGTTTAAACGAAGGACCATGGCGGATGTGGAGCGAAATGCGCGGTTGCAGCGGGAAATTTTAGTTGAAGCCGCCGCATGCCTAAGCGATGAGGGGGAAATTGTTTATTCTACTTGTTCTTTGGAGCCGGAGGAAAACGAGGTTAACATGGATTGGGCGGTGAAGCATCTGAAGCTGCAGATTGAGGAGATTAACTGTCACGGTCAAGAAGGGCTAACTAACGTTTTTGGCAAGAGTCTGGATGCGTCTGTGGCGAGGTGCAGGCGAATTTGGCCCGGTGAAACCCAAGGCTTTTTTGTCTGCAAACTCAAGAAGCGGGTGGGAAAGCGATGAAGGCGATTATGAAGTTCGCTTTTCAGGTTGGTGCGCAGTTGGCGCTGAAAGCGGATTTTGTGGTGAATAAGGCGGGCAGATATTTTCTTTTGAACGAGGCGCTGTGTAAAGTTGCCCGTAAAGACTTCTATTACGCTGGAACTTATTTGGGGAAAGTTAAGAATGGGAAATTCTTTCCGAGTTTTAACTTGTTGGCGATGCTTGCAAAGAGCGGTGCAAACAAGGTTGTTGTTGATAGGCAATCTGCTTGGCTGTTTATCTGCGGCCGAGACATTTTCCGAAAGGGAATAATTGCTGTTTATGGCTCGCGGAAGAGAGGTGTGCATACGCTTGTGCTGAATGAGTTTGGTGAGTGCTTGGGTTTTGGCAAGATTCTGTGTCTATTGGATGGGACTGCACGTGATGATGGTGTGGCTGTTAAGAATGTTCTGGATGTGGGTGATTTTTTGCGTAGGGAAGTTTAGGCTATGCTAGTGTATTGGCGCTTATGTTGCGGCATGTATTGTGTTTGTGCAAATTTTTAATAATTTTTAGTTTAAGTGAATGTTTGTTAAATGATTTTAGCGATAAGCTTATATATGTTTATGATGAATGTGGTTCCAATAACAAGTGAAAACCAAAATACGCAAAAACATTGCGAGGATGTAAAAAATGAAAAACTTTAAAGACTCCGTCTGGAAAGAAAACGTCGACAAAGTAGTCAAACAAATAAAAGAACAAAACATA
>JBNARN010000088.1:3856-5358 GCA_049718365.1 Candidatus Bathyarchaeales archaeon | reverse complement strand
TTTTCCACGACACCGTCCGCGCTTACTCCAGCGTCAAACAGGATGCAGCTTGTCCTTTGCCCGCTGAAAATGCGGATGAGCAGTGCAAAACCGTGCTCGCCGAAAGGCAACTGCGCGTGAGTTTCAGCCCATTTCTGGCCATACTTCTCTTTTGTCCATTGTCTGAAGGGCTTGACTTGCTGCTTGTCTACATGTGAAAGAAAATCCACTGTATTATCTACTAAGCTGATTATCTCTACGGTCTCTGCTTCTTTTAATTCTCTGTTAACTGTTTTCTCGCTTATTTCCTGCATGCAAGTGCACCTTCATAGTGTGCCTTTGTAGTGGCTGGTCGCTGGGCAACCGACGCATTTATGGCTTTCATAACGGCTACAAGTGGCGCAATCCACGTTGCAAGGCGATAGTGTCTCATTTTTGCGGGCTAGCTGTGCTCGGATTTGAAGAAACGGCGCGAAGTATACGTCGCTTATCGGGTAAAATTCTGATCGGCGTATCCCTTTGCTGCATCTTAGCGAGCATTTTTCCATGGATATGCTCTCAAGTGTTTCTTGTGTTTCCGCCACAACAAGCGCTATCAGGTTGTAGCCGCCTATTGTTTTGAAAATCTGGACGATTCTTGGACAGTCTCGGAATCTGTCGAGAAGTGCTTGCATGGCTTCTGCGCTTTCCATCTCCAACATTACAAGCGCTGGGTGCAGGCTGAGCGCCTCGGGATTTATTAAGGCGGCAACTTCGATTACTCCATCTTTCAACAGTTTCTCCAGCCGCTTCTTTGCCCCCATGCTTGTGAACCTAATGGATTCAGCCAAGTCTCGCAGTGTTACTCGGCCGTCTAATTGGAGCTGTGTGATTATTTTCCTGTCAACCTCATCCATTATGCCTTCACAGTTTATTTTATAAACATAAAATATTAATATTGTTTATGCATTAAACCATCGAAGCCTCTGCAAATCCAGCAGGAGGAGAAAAAAATAACATGAAAACAAGAATAGTAATACCCGTAGAAAACAAGGATGGATTAAACGCGCCAATCGCTCAGCATTTTGGACGCGCCCCGTTCTTCGCCGTTGTGGACCTAGACGAGGCTGGAGATGTGGTGTCCGTTAAGACTGAAGCGAACACAGGAGAACACTACGGTGGTGCTGGTCATCCACATGAGACTTTATTGGCTCTGAAACCGAACGTGATAGTAGCCTACGGCATGGGGCCTGGAGGCTTAGCTAGTTTCGGCAATGCAGGCGTACAAGTGCTAAAGGCAGCTGGCAAGACGGTTAAAGAAACGATAACGCAGCTTAAAGCGGGAAAACTGGAAAAGCTTACTGTTGGATGTAGCCACGCGCATCATCACTGAGTCGACAAGAAAACCTCGTGGAAGTTTTTAAATAAGCTGTAAACTAATCAGAGAAATACTAAACGGTTTCCTTTCATATATAAGGGAGGTGTAACGGTTGCTGTCGAAAATTCCGATTGAACTTGCCAAAATAAAGAAGGAGAACGTGGAC
>JBNARN010000088.1:0-3807 GCA_049718365.1 Candidatus Bathyarchaeales archaeon | reverse complement strand
AAAGCGTATTCTCTTGGACGTGGCTAAAGAGGAGAAGACGCATGTCGGCGAGTTTCAGGCATTGCTGCTGAGGCATGATAAAGAGCAGGAAAAAGAGCTTGAAGAAGGCAAAAAAGAAGTCGACGAATTAACTGGCTAACAAGGGCCAGTTTTTATTGGCTACTTGGTGAGTTCTTTTAGTCGTTCTTCAATTTTTCTGAGAGTTTCCTGCAAGACCTTCAGCTGGTCTTCTATCAGGGCTTTTTCTCTGGCTAGTAAGGCTGCTTCGCCTTCAGCTTCTAATGGCGGCACTGCACTGTAAGGGCTGTGTAGGTACCAGCATGTTCCTCTGCCGTAGAGCCAGCCTGGGCGTTGCCAGGGCGGCAAGTGGCTGAATGGTCCTCTTCCAGGCCATGTGCTTGTCCAGTCTCTTCCTTTCCATCCCATTTTTGTGTTTCACCTCCCATGAAGCATTTTTGTGTTTATGCACATAATTAATTATGTGATAATGCACAAAAATATATAAAAGTTACGTGGCAAATAAGTAAACTGACCACAATGTGCTGGCGACACAGATGCAGACGCGGCAGAAAAGGCCGATTCCCAAAACCAATCACCATAGCAAAAGCACCAGCCGCCACAATCTTAGCCCCAGAACCACAACTAAACGACGCCCCCATCCTCATAGAACCCGCAGAAATCGAAGCCTTCCGCCTCGTCGATTTAGAAGGCCTCTCTCAAGAAGAAGCTGGCGAAAAAATGGGGGTATCCCGCGGAACAGTGTGGCGCTTGGTGCAAAACGCTAGGAAAAAAACTGCACAGGCCCTAACTGAGGGGCGGCCATTACAAATATCCGTGGAACCAAGCGCGGAAGAAAAGCACGATAACTCAAACTGATGGGTCATTGTAAAAACTCTGCACAATTACAGTTTAGCATGCATATACAAAATTTTTTAAAGCAACAAGCTGTCAAAAACCAAATGGTGACGTAGAGTACCCAAAATAAAAGCAGAGGCAAAACTTGTTGAGAACGTTCGTTCAATAGTCAGCAACACAAGAGCGCACTGTGTAGTCTGCGATCTACCCGCTGCTGCAGGCGGAAGTGACAGCGGCCCTACGGCTTGAGTTAGCTTTGATGGCGCTTGCTGACTGTGGAGTAACAATATTTGCTGATGTCTGTAAAAAAAGTAATATTGCACCTGCCAGAGTTGATGTTGTGGTGGAGGCTGATAAGTCTCCGGACTCGCCGCTGATCACTGGAGTAACAATGAAGGTTATGGTTTCTGCAAAAGCAAGGAAAGAACTGCTGGAAGGCGCTTGGCGGCGAACGGAAGCAAACTGTCCAGTCTTATTCATCTTTAAAGAGCCGGATCCAGTAAAGGTCGAGTTCGAAGCAAAACAGGAATAGACAATACGCCTTTCGCAAAACTAAACACAAGTTCACAAGCACTACGCGATACAGTAGCTGAAAGACTATCAATTCATGATATCACTTGATGTGGTATGGTGCCTAAGGGCTTTATGGCACAAAGTTAATACTTCACTGTTGCCGCTAGAGTGCTTGAGGGTGAAACTTTTTGAAAGCCGCCGTCTATAGTGGTCCACGCAACATTAAAGTCGCTGAGGTTCCAGAGCCTCGTGTTTCAGGGCGCCAAGTGCTTGTGAAGTTCAAGGCGGGCAGCATCTGCGGGACTGACCTGCACTTTTACAGGGGCGAGTGGCGCTGGATGAAGCGCGGTCGCATAATTGGGCATGACGCATGCGGCGTGAGAGCGGACAATGGCGAGCGCGTGGTGACGGTGCCGCTGGTTTACTGTGGCAGATGCTACTACTGCCTCAGGGGGCTGACCACCTACTGCGTGCGCGGCAAGTTTATGGGATTAACAAGCGACGGCTTCTTTGCCGAGTCTGTGGCGATGCGTTCCAGAAATCTGGTTCCTGTGCCCGCTGGCGTTAGCGATGAGGAAGCCGCTGTTGTGGAGCCTGTTGCGCTTGCGCTTCACGTGATGGATGCGCTTAAGCCTAACGTTGGCGACTGGGCGACGATAATTGGCCAAGGCGCTATTGGCTTGTTGATGACGCAGATAGCGCGTATAAAAGGCTGCCGCGTCATAGCTATCGACCTGCTAGATTACAGGCTACGGCTTGCCGAGAAATACGGCGCAGACTTCTGCATCAACGCCGCCGAGGAGGATGCGGTTAAGCGTGTGAGGGAAATCACGCGGCGCGGCTCGGATGTGGTGGTTGAGGCGGCTGGGACAGAGCAGACGGTGCAGCAGACGCCGTTTCTGGTGCGCAAGGCAGGCAAAGTCGCGTTGGTGGGTGAGTCTAAAGGCTACCTGAACCTGGAAGACGCTGATGAAGCCGTGTTCTTTACTACGTACATTTCGCCTGTCGAGTACCCGTTGGCTGTGCAGCTCATCGCCGAGAAACGCGTTGACGTGAAAAGCTTGGTAACGCACAAATTCAGCTTAGCGAATTTCGAGCGGGCGCTTGAAACGGCGGATAACCCGGCGGAGAAGCCGCTTAAGGTGGTAGTAACAGCTTAGGGCTGTTTTCTACCGTAAAGTATATTATCTATTTGGGAAAGTGTTTACGCCGCTTCGCTTTAGCAATAAATGAGCGTGAACCAGAAGAATGGACATTAAAGCGGTGATATTCGATTTAGACGGCACATTAGTAGGCTTCAACCTAGATTACCGTGCGCTGAGAGCTGAGGTTCGAGGCTACTTGGCTAAGCAGGGCGTTCCAGCTTCTGTCCTGTCGCTGCAGGAGAATATTTTTGAGATGCTTAAGAAGGCGGAACTTTTCCTGCGGAACTCACGCAAGTCCGTTGCTACAATAGAGAAAATTCGCGGCGAAGTCTTAAGCATAGCTGAAAGATACGAGCTGGATGCCGCCATGAGCACAGGTCTGATGTCTGGAGTAGTGGAGACGTTGAAGACGTTGCGGCGTATGGGCCTGAAAATTGGGTTATGCACAACTGATAGCGAAAAGGCAGCAGCATATATTCTTCAGCGCTTCAAGATTGCCGAATTCTTTGATGCCGTGGTAACGCGAGATAGGGTGAAGCAAGTGAAGCCGCATCCAGAGCATCTGCAAGCGGTGCTGGACGCTTTAGGCGTGAAGCCAGAGGAAAGCTTAGTTGTCGGCGACAGTGTTGCGGATATGCAGTGTGCTCAGGAGCTTAAGGCCGTCGCGGTTGGGTTGCCCACTGGAATCTCCAGCAAGCAACAGTTGACGCAGCAAGGCGCAAACTACGTTGTCACGTCTATAACTGATTTGCCCATTTTAATTGCGCAAATAAATAAGGAGTAGGCGCTGCAGTAGCCGTTTTCATGCTGGTTTGAAGCAGTATCTTGGCCACTGTGGCCACGGCTGCGCCGCCGTGCACGCGCCGAAGTCCATCATGAGCTGCATGCCTATGCGGAGCTGGTCATGCGGTACGCCTGTTATCATGCCTGGCAGTTTTAAGTCGTTCTCAAACTGCACGATGCCCACAGCGTAAGGCGCTGATGCTTGGAATTGCTGTGGCGCTATGTGGATAACCGTGAAGCTTAAAAGCTTGCCTTTCCCGCTGATTTCAGTCCACGCGAATTCTTGCCCATGACAGTTGTCGCAGAGTGGTCTGGGCGGCAGGTGGATTTTGCCGCAACGCAGGCATTTCCCAGCCATAAGCTTGCCGTTTGCCAAGTGCTTGTAGAACTGCTCAATCGTGAACGGTGCCTCAGTGCTCATTATGCTTCACTCCTATAGATGTGCACAGTGGCAGTGGCGCCAGACCCGCCCACATTATGCGTCAACCCCACGCGGGCATCTTTGACTTGG
>JBNARN010000087.1:0-5427 GCA_049718365.1 Candidatus Bathyarchaeales archaeon | reverse complement strand
CCATATCGCCATTGACATTCCAACTGGCAGCGGCGCCAAAATCAAAAACATGACCGAAGCATACGCTTTGGCTTCTGACTTCGTGGACCTAGGCACACGCCTGGGCTTAACCATACAGTGCGCTTTGACCTTTGGAGAGCAACCGTTAGGCTACGCTGTCGGCCCAGCGCTGGAAGCCAAAGAAGCCTTAGCCACACTCATGGGCGATGGGCCATCGGATCTTAAGGAGAAGGCAGCTACTCTTGCAGGGATGCTTTTTGAAATGGTAGGCATCGAGGATGGAAAGCAGAAAGCTGAGCACATATTAAACAGCGGGAAAGCGGAAAAGAAGTTAAGAGAAATAATAGAAGCGCAGGGTGGAAATCCACGGATAAAGCCTGAGGAAATACCCGTAGGCGCTGCCAAGGCGGAATTAACCGCTAACGAGGCAGGCCGCGTTTTATGGATCAGCACTGAAGACATAGCGCAAATTGCCAAGGTAGCTGGCGCGCCAAAAGAAAAGGGCGCAGGTGTCGTCCTTAAGGCTAAGCTGGGCGACGTGGTAAAAAAAGACGCTGTGATGCTGGAGATTTATGCTGAACGAAGTGGCAAGTTGGAGGCAGCTCTTGAGCTTGCGAAGCGGCTTCAGCCCATTGTGTTAAGCAGGAAAACGGGGCAGATGCTTTTAGACCGCGTGCCCGAGAAAATTGCAAGTGAAAAATCGTTCACGCTGGAAAGATAAAAGGGGACTCGCGCGCTTGGAATAAAAATGGGTTGATTAGCGGGCTCTTGACCGCACGCGCGGCTCCAGTAGCGTCCAAAGCCAATCCACGAATTCCCGTAGATTTTTGGTTTGTATGTAAACTTCGCCTGGCCCGGTTATTTGAGTTACTAGGCCTTCGCCTCCGAGCAGTGTTTCTTTCAAGCCGCCGAACCGTGTGACCTTGTAGTTGCATGAGTCGCTGAAGCCTACAAGGTGGAAGTTGTCAACTATCAGCGTCTGTCCCGCAGCCAGCTGGTGCTTGTCTATTGCGCCGAAAGTGTTTATGAATAAGTCGCCTGTGCCTGTGGCGCGAATCATGAATAGGCCTTGACCGAAGAGGCCTTTGGTGAAGCCTTCCCACTTCACGTCTAAGTCTATGCTTGGCGATGACGCGATATACGCGGATTTCTGTATTATGAAGCCTCTGCCCGGCGCGACCTCCAGCTTTTCTATGTCGCCCACGGGGGCTGAAACGAGCCCTACCTCGCCTGGCCCGTTAACGGCTGTGTAATCGTTAACCCAGAAGGATTGGCCGCCGATTATGCTTAGCCCTAGACTTCCCAGCAGGCTTTTCTCTCTCTTCCGTGTGCGCGCCTCTATGGTCGGATCCATGTAGGTCATGGCGCCTGATTCAGCAGTTATGGTTTCGCCTTGATCTAAACGTACAACAAGCATGGAGTATGACGGTTTATACTTGATTTCATATTTCATAGCAGTTCCTCTCGTAATGAAAGGTAATGGTGCCCGTGGCAAATAAGCTTATTTAATAGAACGGGTTGCCATTAGGTTAGATTGGCGAGGTAAGCTGAGATTCCGCCTAGTATGTATTGTATCGCCATGGCTGCTATTAGCAGAGCCATAACCCGCGCGATAACTACAGCCCCAGTCTTGCCGAGAAAATTGTATACCCCACTCAAATATCTCAAGATGATCCAAGTTATGAAAAGCACAACCAAGACGGATATGATGGTCACAAGCGTCCCGTAAGCTTGCAGATTAAGAATGGTTGTGGTTATAGCGCCTGGACCTACAAGAAGCGGCATGGCTATGGGCACGGCGCCTATGCTTTCTGGAGATTCCACGCTCTCGTGCATTGAGCCGGAAATCAAAATTCTTATGGCTATGATCAGAAGAAGAACGCCGCCGGCAACTTCAAAGCTGTATATGGAAATTCCGAAAATAAGAAAGATTTCTTGACCAGTAAAAGCGAAGACCAAAAGTAGAATGATTCCAACAAGAGTGGCAGTGTTAAACACTTTTCTCTTCTGAGCCTCAGTCATTTTTTCGGTTAAACCCATAAAAATAGGAACATTACCGAAAGGGTCTACGATAATAAAAAGAACAATTATGGCCTTAACCAGATTCGTAGCAGTCTCAATAAACGCTTCAGACATTAATCATCTTAAAATGTATTTGGCAAAGAAAGGATAAAAGCCTTAAGCCAAATTGCGAACAAACTGCGCTGCGCCTTCATATTTGGCGGCTAATAGCCAATCAATGCAGAAAACAATAGAGGGGGATCACATCACAGGAAACAGCTTGACATCAACCAACCTCAACTTTCAAACAGCACTTATCACCATTCTTTCACCTTCTAATTTTCCTGAAACGAAACATCATTGCAACGCCCACGACGGCTGCGGTTACCGACAAGGCTATTATAATTCCTGCCGCAGTGAACAGCATACCTGAATCCGATTCAGGTTCAGACTTAGGCGCAGGAACCGTGTCTGAAGCCAGCTTAAACAGCCAAAAGTCATCAGCTAAACCGCTAAAAGAATTCGTGTAACCCGCTATGACTAACCCACCATCAGAAGCAACAACCAACGCCTCAGCATGATCAAAACCTACCCCACCAAACGTCTGATTCCACAACAAACGCCCATTTGCGTCAGTTCTAACAACCCAAGCATCATCAAATCCAGCACCAAAGGACAAAGTACTACCAGCTATAGCAAAGCCACCATCGCTCGTTTGAACCACAGCACGCCCAAAATCAGAACTTGAACCGCCATACGTTTGGGTCCACATAACCGAGGGCGCCTCAACACAAACGCCACAGAAAAAACAGGACAAAAACAAAAGAAAACCAAAAACACACCGCATAATTCATCCACCCAAACCACCTATAGAACGCAAAGCAAATAAAAAAATTACGCAAAAACAACCAAACAACCCTCACACAACAAACATATTTGGCGGCTAATAGAAATTCATTGCAGAAACCTATAGAGGGTCTATCACGGCAGCAGAAAAACAGTTAGTACTCACCCTTTCTCAGCCAAAAAAGGAAGAGCACAAGCATGTTTATGTTACATAAGACAAGGATGTTTCTACCGACATGAATAGCTTTACAATTTGCCACAAGAAGCCATCAAGAAAAAAGGCGGGCTATGACTTCGCTGATATTCCGCATTTTGCAAGCAAACGTTGCCAGCGTTCGTCTGTAACGCGCTGAAAATCGTCCAGCAAGCTCTTGTTATTCGGCGCAAACAAATGCCTAAACCTGCCTTGCCCCTGCAAGTAATCCGTTACGGGCCTCTTCTTCTGCGGTGCAAGCGCGATAAGCTTGCTCGGCACAGACAACTGATACCGACCACTCACGGCCTCCCACAACGGGAACACACAAGTTTCCACAGCCAACTTTGAATACTCAATGGATTTAGCTTGGTCGCTACGCCAACCACGTGGGCAAGGTGCAAGCACATGCAGAAACGCAGGGCCTTCCACTTCCAAGCCCTTCCGCACTTTCTCCAGCAGATCACGCCAATAATACGGCGCCGCAGTAGCCACGTACGGGATTTCATGCGCCACCATAATGTCGGCAATAGGCTTCTTATACTCCAGCTTACCTGGAATTGCGGTGCCCGCTGGCGACGTAGTCGTTGCCGCGCCTTTCGGCGTGCCGCCGCTTCTCTGGATACCAGTATTCATGTAAGCCTCATTATCATAGAGCACAAAGAGAAAGTCGTGGCCACGCTCAACCGCGCCTGAAAGCGCCTGAAAGCCAATGTCGTATGTGCCGCCGTCACCAGCAATCGCGATAACATCTACATGCTCATGCTTCAACCTGCCTTTCCGCTTCAGCGCCTTCAAAGCCGCTTCAATGCCCGAAGCATTCGCCGCGGCGGTCTCAAAAGCCGTGTGCAACCACGGCACAGCCCAAGACGTGTACGGGTAAATCGAGGAAACGACTTCCATGCAGCCTGTAGCTTGAGTAACAATTGTAGGTCCACGTGTGGCCTTCATTATCAGCCGCAGCACTGTTGTAGGCGCGCATCCTGCGCACGCGCGGTGTCCTGAAAGGAACAGGTCTGGTTTCTCAGCGATGTCCTTTGTGGTGAATTTCCATTCTTGTGTTGCCATTTCCATTCATTCCTCCTATTCTCTTAATCCCAAATATTGAATTGGCTTTTCAACACGCTTTGCCGCTAATATTCGCTGCAAATCCGAGTAAATGCTCCGCAGCTCCCGCGGGCTCGTGTCTCTTCCGCCCAGCCCGTAGATGTAATTGACAACGTAAGGCCGAACATCCGCGTCATAAAGCACATGGCGAATTTCATGATACACTGGACCGCCATTCCCGCCGAAACTCATGCACCTATCCATGACTGCCAAAGCTTTCACATTGCAAAGTGCACTTCGAAGATCTTCGACAGGAAAAGGCCGGAACGTGCGAAGCCGAAGTAAGCCTGCTTTAACGCCTTTCTCCCTAAGCTCATCCACAACTGTCTTCATGGTTCCCGCTGTTGAACCCAAACAAACAGCTGCAACTTCCGCGTCATCAAGGCGGTAGGGCTCAATTAGACCGTTTCCGTAGCTTCGCCCGCTTATTTTCGCGTATTCGCTGTTAACTTGCTGAATAACGGATAGCGCGTTTTTCATTGCTTCTTCTTGTTGGCGCTTAAACTCGAAGTAATAATTCGGCAACGCTATAGGCCCCATAGTCATCGGCGTTTCAGGGTCAAGCTTGAAAGGCACTGTTTTCCCTTCATGCGTAAGCACATTCAGAAACTTACGCGAACCAATAAACTGCTTCACAACGTCGTCTGGCAAAGTGTCCACATTTTCAAGCGTGTGGCTCAAAGTAAAGCCATCCAAGCCAACCATTACAGGCAGAAGCACATTCACGTCTTCAGCTATCCTGAACGCTTGTATTATCGAGTCATAAACTTCCTGAGCATTCTCAGCGTATAACTGTATCCAGCCGCTATCTCTCTGCGCCATGCTATCGGAGTGGTCACCGTGAATATTAAGCGGGGCAGATAACGCACGATTGGCAATTGCCATGACAACTGGCGCGCGGCATCCAGACGTCACGAAAAGCATTTCATGCATAAGGGCTAAACCAGCAGACGCCGTCGCAGTGAAAGTCCGCGCACCCGTAACAGACGCTGCGAGGCAAGCAGTTAAAGCACTGTGCTCTGATTCAGTGCAGACATATTCCGTTTGCACCTCACCATTAGCAACGTACTCACTGAAGCGCTCCACAATAATTGTTTGCGGCGTTATTGGGTAAGCAGCCACAACATCCACATCAGACTGCTTAACGGCATAGGCAACAGCCTCATCTCCTGACAAGGCCATTCTTTCCTGCTTAACAACACTTTTCATGTAACACCCGCTCCTATTCAACCTTCATTGTTATAGCTTTAGTAGGGCACTCGTTAGCGCAGATCCCGCAG
>JBNARN010000086.1:0-5501 GCA_049718365.1 Candidatus Bathyarchaeales archaeon | reverse complement strand
AAACTAAAGGAGAATAGAAGAATTGCAATCTGCTGTTGCTGCAGTTGAATTTAAATCCAAAGCCCTTTCAGCCTCGTTCCTTTTTTGTTGTGGTAGCGCGGATTTTTAGCTTGACTTGCTTTATGGATGATCCATCCAAGTATATAAACTTTAGGTTAATAAAATTAATATCATGTTGAATAAAAGAGGGTATTACACTTGAAACTAAATGTATGCGTGCCTCAGCTAGACTCTAAAATACATAAAGCTTTCTATTGGGAACAAACAAAATTCTGCATCATTTAATTTTGGAATAGAGAATTTTTCCGCCTATCATAGTCATCTCCACAGAGATATTCCCGATTGCAGCTGAATGAACCTTCCTCGGATCATGCGAGAGAACTGTAAGATCCGCTAATTTGCCTGCTTCAATGGATCCCTTGAGCTTTTCCTCGCCAGCTGAGTATGCAGCGTCAATGGTATACATGCGTAAGGCTTCATCAACTGTTACCTCCTCTTCAGGGAAAACCTCTCGCGTAACAGCCGCTTGAATGCCCATTAATGGGTTCAATGGCTCCATAGGACAGTCCGAGCCGCCGATGACGCATATGCCACTTTTGAGAAGCGACTTAAGCGGATAAAGCCACCTTGCCCGTTCAACGCCTAAGCGCTCCACGGCTGACCACACTGAAAACTCGGATTCAATAACCAGCGGCTGCACAGAAACTATGGCGGTCAGCTTTTTCAAGCGGTCGATTAGCTCTTTGTTAAGCAATGCAGCGTGCTCAATGCGGATTCGCCTCAGCCGCATTTCCTCTGAAATCCGTTCAATCGCGGTTAACGCTGCGTCCACCGCCCTGTCACCCATGGCTTGCAGAACCGGCTGTAGATCCATTTTGAGAATTTTGGATGTGACAGCTGCTATCTCGTCTATTGTGCAGAGCAGGTCTCCACGTGCTTCAGATTCATCATTGTAGGGCTGAAACAGTGCCGCGGTTTTTGCAGCTAAATAGCCGTCTACAGCGATTATTGCGCCACCGATTCTTAATGCCAAGGTGTCGTTCGTTTTGAAATCTGCTATGTGCTCTACGAGATTCGCGGGAATAATAACGTAAACTCTTAATGGCAGCCTGTTTTGCGCGAGCAGCTTCTGCATCACCGAAAGCTCCGTCGAAGACAAAACTATCCAATGCACGCTGGTAACGCCGGCTTCCACTATTTTCTTGCACGCCAGCTCCGCCGCCTCTGCCAGCTCTTCTTCGCTGGGTTCTGGAATAACCTTCCACACGAGGCCTGTGGCGTTTTCGCGCAAAATACCTGTTAGCTCACCTGTCTCTTCATCCTTGTCGATGATGCCTCCCAGAGGCGCGCTTGTCTCCGATGTTACGCCAGCTAATTCTAGCGCTTTGCTGTTCACAACGCATAGCCGTCCTAGCTTGTGATAAAAAATCACGGGATTATCTGGAGAAACCATGTCGAGGTCAAAACGCGTGGGAAACCGTTGCTCAGAAAAACAAGTTTGATCCCAGCCGCGGCCTATTATCCATCTACCCTTTGGCGTGTGTTCTACCCGCTTTTTTAAAATAAGCTGCAATTCTTCAACAGATTTTACGGCGTCCAGCTCCACCCAGCTTAAGAGTCTTCCAAAGTCAGCCACGTGGATGTGTGCATCTATAAAGCCTGGAACAACCGTTTTTCCTCTCAAATGGATAACTTGCGTGTTCTGCCCAACAAGCTGGCTGATTTCCTCGTTTGTGCCTACCCTGAGGATTCTGCCATCTTTGATGGCAACTGCTTCCGCATGAGGCTTCGCAGTGGTCATGGTTAAAATGTTTCCATCCATTAAAGCCAAATCCGCCGACGTTACAGCATCACCCTTTCACACTGCTTATGTTTCATGCAAAGTGTTAAAATTTTTGGGATATGGCACACACTCTCTTCCGTAACGTGATTCTGAAAAGAGTGCCATCGGCAATCGTGGAGAGACGAGTAAAGTCATTTCTTAGGTCGTCGGGAATAAGCGTAAACGATTAAGACGAACGTCATCACAGCCAAAGCAGCAGCTGCAAAATAAATCGCCTCTAAACGTAGTTCCCCCTTTGTAGCTTCTGCTGCTTCGATAAACGCAGGCTCGCTATACGCGGAGGTATAATAGCTTTTATCTGTCTGCCACTCGGCGGTAACAGTCCATCTTCCAGCCACGTCTGGGACACAAGTAAAATTGAATACGCCCATTTTTGACGTTACAACCTGCAGTTCCGTCGTAGATCCATCTGGCTTAACCAAGGTCACCTTTACGGAAGCATTGGGATAGGCAGGGGAGAGATAGCCCTTGCAAGCCACTGATTCGCCCGCCTTAACCTGTGTCTTGGATAACTCAAGAGTGATGGCGCCGCTTATCGCTGGCTGATCCGCGAGGCAATAGACGTTCCAATCGTTACTTCCCACGTACACTCTTCCTTCGTATATGGTTGGAGAGCACCAACTGTTCGATTCGGTGTTGAAGACAGAAATTTTCTCGCCGTTCGTGGCGTTTAGAACATAGACGGAGCGTTGATCTGTTACCACGTACAGTTTTCCATCGGCGTAGCTCGGAGAAACATAAAGCTCTTCTCCTAGGTAGGTGCTCCAGACAGGGCTGCCCGTTTTGGCTTCGATGCACACTATGGAGAAGTGGTCAACAATGAAGAGTTTTCCAGCATTGAAAACGGGCGTGCAGATTATGAACTCGCCTGCAGTCGCCGTTCGATACGTCCATTCAACATTGCCCGTCTCAGCGTTTATTCCGTAGTAATCTTTCACGTTGGAAGAGGCAAAGACCATGCCCGCCGCGACTGTCGGAGAAGCATGCATATCCGTGCCACCAGTAAGTATCGTCTCGTAGGGCAGTTCTCTTTTCCAGATGAAACTACCATCCGCCGCGTTCAGCTTGTAAAGGGCTCCCGCGCTGGGCTCTTCGGCAACAATGTAAACTGCCCCGTCGGCAACAGCTGGAGAAGACGTAATGTAACCCTTCGTCTCGTATGTCCAAAGCACCTTGCCGTCAGCTGCGTTTAAGCAGTAAACTTTCTTGTCCAATGAGCCCACGTAAACCTTGCCATCAACCACTGTGGGCGATGATCTCAGCGCTGGTGCAGCGCCAAAATTAACCTGAATGGGGCCGCCAGCATAAGCTGACCATATGAGGCTTCCGTTATAAGCGTCGAGGCAGTAGACGTAGCCGTCGTCTGGGCCTACATAAACTCGTCCGCTGGCTACTGCAGGCGAAGACTTAATGCGCTCGTTGGTGCTGAACTTCCAGATGAGACTGCCCGTCCGTGCGTTGAGACAGTAAACGTTCTTGTCATGTGAACCCACGTAGACTCGCCCATCCGCTACTGTTGGAGAAGAAACAACCGCGCCATTCGTGGCGAACTTCCACCTTAAAGTCAGATTTGCGGGGCCAGATTGGCCGACGCCGCTATGTGTCGCGTCATGTCGATACATTGGCCAGTCTCTGGTGCCTATTGCCCAAACCTGATTAAACGTGGCATATTCCTCTCCTGATTCCACATCCACCAGCGTTGTCACATCGCCAGGGATTAGATACAAATTGCCATATGCGATGGCAACTGACTCCCGTGGTGCATGGGCTTCTATTGGCAACTTCCATATGAGCTGCCCCGTGAAAGCGTCAAGGCAAGCGAATTCCGACTCGCTTTCCTGTCCAACGTAGGACGCGCGTTGTCCAGTTGTAGCGTAAATTTTGCCGTCAGCAACCACCGGGTTCCCGGGGAACATCAATGGCCCTGGCCCCTTATACTTCCACACTAACTTGCCGGTGTCGATGTCAATGGCGTAAAGATGCCCGTCCTTGTTAAGCGAGTAAACCATGCCATACGCGACAGCAGGGCCAATGCAGAAATAGCCGTCTGGCGTCTGCGGATTAAAAGTCCAAATGATTTCTCCTGTGGAAGCGTTGAAGCAGTACAGCGTGTTATCGTGTGTGCCGCCTCTAAAGAACCTGCCTTGGTAATACGAGCCGGAGAAAACCATCGGCGTCTTTGTCTCCGTGTCCCAGAGAACTTTGCCTGTTTTAGCGTCAAGCGCCATCTGATGCGGGTCATATGCGCCAGGAAACACTTTGCCGTCGCCGTATGTTACGCCAGAGCCGACCAAGCCGCCGCCGGCAACATAGGTTTCCCACTTCAACGTAGGCGGCTCGTCTGGATTAGAGAAGTCCCAGCCTTGAACATATGAGCCGGTCTTAACGTAGAACATTTTTTCCTCTGGGCTGTAAACGTTGGCAACAAAAAACGGCGCTGGGTTAGACGAAAACACGGGGCTGGTCCATAAAATGCGGCCGGTTTCTATGTCAAGGCTGCTGTTGCCTATAACAAGATGCGTGTCATCAATTTTGTAAACTGCTGGCCAAGCTCCAGGCGCGGGAACCTCAGTGCTCCACAAAATGGCGCCGGTTTCCCTATCAAGCGCGTAAACCGTGGTTTTCGTGGTTACAAACACCTTACCGTTAAACGCGGTTACATAGCTCTGTATACCCGTTATGTTCGTCTTCCATAGAACGTCAGGCGCCTCAGGTGCTGGTCCAGCGGAGAACCGCGTAAACGCTGGGTCGCCTTGAAGCTGCGGCCACTCATACTTGAGCAGGGGGTCGCTGCTGCCAGTTTCAGCGCCCTGTTTTTCTGAGAAGCTTAAATACCATTCTCTAACGTAAAGCGATGCTATTAATACCGCAACCAACGCGATTACAACAAGCAAAATTATCTTGTACTTCATTTTTCCGCCTCTAACCTGAAGGGGCAACTTAGAATCGTCATTCTTTCTCTATCTCCCCCCTACTAGTGGTAAGATTTAATTTAACTATAAAGCTTGCGGAGCATGATTTAACTGCCCTTTTCTCAGGAATCCATTGGTCTACAGGGTTGCTACGCAGCTGCAATAACGGCTAAACGGGAAGAAACGCATAACCTTTTTTAGGATGTCAGAATTCTAAGGTGAATAATGAATTACCAAAATACCCATGGGAGAGGCGTTTTAATTTGGCAAATAAGGGTCCTTTACTCATGACTTCTTGGCGTGCAACAGGCGCCTGCAACGCACGTTGCAAATACTGCAATGTTGACGCAACGACTGCGCATGCTCCCAGAGAACTAAGCACGAAAGAAGCGCTGCACTTGGTTGATGAAGTTTACAATTTCGGCGTCAAATGGTTCGGAATAAAGGGCGGCGAGCCGCTACTGCGGAAAGACATATTCGAAATAGTTGGCTACGCGAAAAGCCTTGGCCTTAATGTTTGCTTGCTAACTAATGGGCACTTTGTTGACGGGAAAATCTATGACAACCTCGTTAAAAACGAGGTCTGGACTTCCGTTAGCATAGACGGTCCAGAAGAAATAAACGATCAGCTACGCGGGAAAGGCTCATACAAGAAGGTGCTTGCAGCCATTCAAAAATTGTCGAAGGGCCGAATCTTGAATGGGCTGGCTGCGGCGATAACCTCCATAAACTATCAGCACTTGGAT
>JBNARN010000085.1:4615-5508 GCA_049718365.1 Candidatus Bathyarchaeales archaeon | reverse complement strand
GCCTCTTTCCCTACGCATAAGCCAAACACGTATAAAAACAGTATTCCAAGAATCTGGGAAACCCTCTGCGTAGCCAGCACAACCGTCTTTTTCACACTCAGAAAACACAATCAAAAAAGAAGAAAATAAACCCGCAGTCATCTCCCTTTTTATCTTATCAATTCTATTCAAATTGGCAATTAAACCACTGTACGCTCCATAAACACTTAAAGAGCTAAAACTGTTGATGGAGCAGAAGGCGATAATGGTATAAATGGCCATGGCGAGAAACTATACTTTCCGAGGTGCATGCAAATTAAACACACCTT
Source organism: Candidatus Bathyarchaeales archaeon (assembly GCA_049718365.1). Classification (GTDB taxonomy): domain Archaea; phylum Thermoproteota; class Bathyarchaeia; order Bathyarchaeales; family Bathycorpusculaceae; genus JAOAIV01. The sequence goes on along the minus strand of JBNARN010000085.1, from coordinate 5,200 downwards.
AATCATCGTGTGCAACAAATGCAGCGGCTTATTCCTCACACCACAAGACCAGAAAACAAAAACCTGCCCATACTGCGGCTCACGCGTCGATGTAAGAAAAGCTAAGCGAGTTGCCGCCGCCCGAAACGCTTTCGAAGCCTCCGAGATACTGCGAAACTTAAAAGCAAAAAAAGGCTTCAGCCGCAGCTAACCTAAGCCTATCTGCCTGAGCATCTCACAGACCTTGCATAGCTCAGCGGACGCGGGCTCCCCGCAGACGGCGCATTCTTTGAAATCAGCCTTGCTGGCGATGGCATCCAGCGCGGGTCTTAAGCGCTCTATGGATTTGAAAACCGCAAATTTTGTTCCCGGATGCCGCTCTTCCATGTGGTTAAGCATGAAGCGCATCTCGTTCCGCAGTGCCTCCGAGGCATAGGGACACGGCACATCCTGAAACTGGATTTTCTTAACGTACGCGTACAAGGCGCTTTCCTTCTCAGGTATCTCACAGAACGGCCTGACTTTCTGCACGAACCGCGGATGCGCCTCGTCCGTGACGGGTTTCTCCTTGGCCAGCCGCGTGATGTCGCCGCGGAAAATGTTCAA
>JBNARN010000085.1:1460-4605 GCA_049718365.1 Candidatus Bathyarchaeales archaeon | reverse complement strand
CGCCTCATCATCCAGCGTGTGCGCCGTCGCAATCTTGTCAGCGCCAACCTCGCGTGCAGCCACGTTCAGCGCTCTCCGCCGTAAGACACCGCAGTAAGCGCAGGGCGTAAGCTCGCTGGCGCCCGTTTCTCGTGCTTTCGCGACTATTTCATCCAGCGTGAAGCCATAAAGCGTCTTAAAAGCAGCCACGTGATGCTCTATGCCGAGCGTTTTGCAGTTTTCCACCGCGATGGCTAGGGCTTCGTCTCGGTAGCCCTTTATGCCCTCATCCACGGTGACAGCCACCAGCGAGGCCTTCGGATGCCGACGCTCTATCTTCGCCAAAATATGCAGTAGGCTTAGGCTGTCTTTGCCGCCGGAAACCGCTACGGCTATGCGGTCGTCAAAACGGAACATCTTGTACGTGGCAATGGTCGCCCGCACCTTCGCTTCGATGGATTCGGCGAAGCATTTTCGGCAGAGCTTCTCGCCAGAGTAACGTCTAAAAAAGAAAGCTTCTCGTCTCCTGCAAACGGTGCAGACAGCTACTGGGGCATCGGGGCACATTAAGTGTTTCACGCTGGTAATGTCTTGATTAAGAATTGCTAAATAAACACATTTGCACAATATTCCGTAAAGAGACGGTGAAGGATGGCTGCTAAGCCCAAAAAGCAATGGGAATACCGCGAAGTCGTCTACACCAGCAAGCGCTGGCAGCTACTTAAGGAATATCGTGAAAAAGCCCTGCGCATAATGGATGCGCTGGAGCAATGTCACCTGCAGACGCTGGTGCATGGTAGCATAGCCCGAGGCGACGTAAACGAGAGAAGCGACATCGACGTTTTCGTCGCCGAGCCACCTTCCTCTTTCATGGTGGAAACTGCTTTGGAGAAAGCTGGGCTGCCTGTTAACGCGCGTTTGCTGGTGCAGGCCACGCCGCTCTACGCCATGAAGGCGCATATCATGATAGATGAGAAGACAAGCGTTTCTTTCCCGTTGACGCATATGCGCAAGGTTGAACGTGAATTCTACAGGTTCGGCGGCGAAGTAACCCTCCAGCAGCTAAAAGCGAACGTGCGTGTGGCAGGCGTGGATAAGCGGCTGATGCTTATTGAACCCACAGAGAAGGGGCATTTGGAGAGCAGCATAATCGGCCGTGAGGACTATGCGGCTAAGGTTTTGGGCGTGTCGGTGGAGACGGTGCGAGACCGCGTTCGTGCTCTGCTGAAAAGGGATGAGGTTGGCAGGACAGGCGTCTTCATAAAAAGGGAGTTAGCGCCAGAGGAAACTTTTGAAATGGCGCTGCAGAAACTGGCGGATGAGAACCCGGCTGTGCGGCGAAGGCTGAAGCGTGAGGCTTAGTCGCTGTAGTAAATGAGGTTTTTCTCTTCGAGGATTTTCTGTATCTTATCGACGGCTTCGTAAACTTGCTCTTCCTTTTTGGCGCCGACGCATACCAGCTTCCCAGCTGAGAAGATTAGGAAAACCACTGGCGGCTCATCCATCCTGTAAACGGCGCCGGGGAACTGCTCGGGCTCATACATGACTCGGCTGAGTTTGAACACGAGGCTTTCAAGGTCGATTTCTCCGCCCAACTCAGCGGAGGCAACGATGTTCTGAATGTTCACCACGGGCTTTTCGGTTATTTGGATGCCCTTGCCGCGCAGCTCGTTGACTACCCTTTCCACTGCAGTACGCGATTCTTTCTCAGACTTGGCGCCTGTGCACACCATCTTGCCTGTTCCGAAAATCAACGTGGCAGTCTTGGGCTCTTTAAGGCGGAAAACCAAGCCGGGAAACACGTTTGGATTATACTCTGTCTGGGGGAACTTGTCCACTATTTCCTGCAAGTCGATTTTCTGGTTTAGAGAAACCGACGCAACAATGTTCTGGATTTAAATAAGCACAAGTATATAACATAATCTCTTTATAACACGATACCTTGTGAGTTTATGCACTTTTCAAGTTGAATGCGCACCGTTAATGGGAAACCTCAGAAGCGCGGCGATTCCGCCTAGGGCGCTAAGTTTGTCTCCTGCCTCATGCTCCGAGCTGATTACGGTGATGACTCCGCCCTGCTGCTCAACAGCCCGCATAAGCACCTCCAACTGCAAGCGCTGTTCGTCGCTGGCCTCGCGAAGCATCGTGTCGGCTAGAGCCAGTTTTTCAACCGCGCCCATTTTCACAGCTTGCTCAACTGCCTCAAGCCCATAGGCCACAGTGGCTTCGCCTTTTCCGAGGCGCTTCATAACCTCCTCCATGACCTCAGCCTCGTCCACGATACGCAACTGCCTTGCCGCTTTCGATAGCACACCTGAGCGAAGGGCTTCGTAGATGCCGGCGGCGCCGCCGCTGTTAACGCTTTTTACGTCTGCAACCGACTTCGCTATGTCCGCAGCTTCCTCCGCAAGAAACCGGGCAAAGTCGTTTTTCACGAAGCCCACGCCGATGATGACGATGGGGCTATGCGTCGGCGCCCAAAGCTGCGTCAGGCTGTTCAGCGCTCGGCGGAAATATGCTTTTGCAGCAGCCATGCGGTTTTCGGCTTCAAGCTTGCCTGGCAGTTTCACGCGCTCTTCCACCTTAATGTCCACGCCGTACTGCCTGGTTTCAGCTATGGCGTAGCCTTCATCGTCAATCGCAACGATCAGCAGCGGCTTCTCGGCTCTGCTTGCCAGCGTCAACCTGTCAAGAAGGTGCTTGGGCCATTCCTTTTTAACGATGGTTAAAGGCTGGTTTAGGGCTATGCTGATGGTGTGATGTGCGCCTCGGGGGATTATGTCGGGCGCGTGGCAGATTACGCCGTGAACCCGCAGCTTGCCCATGAACTTGTCCCAGCTTACGGATTCCACCGTCACGCCCATGAAGGCTGAGATGCGCTCGCCGCTTTTTGGCCGCGAGTAATCCTGCTCGGTTTTTATGGCTCTTGAGGAGTAAGCGTAAACCTCGTCGCCCTTATAGATGACATTGTAAAGGTGCCACAGGTCATCTTCCGATGTGGGAACGACTTTAACGAAGCCTTGCTGAAGGTTCTTCTCGATTATCTTCACTTTTCCGCCTCTCAAAATAGAGAATAAAGCAGCGTGGGTAAATAGCTTTAACCGCAAAATTCTCCTTTTAGGAAATGGCTAAACGCATCGAAAGGCTATTATCCATCCTTCACATC
>JBNARN010000085.1:0-1450 GCA_049718365.1 Candidatus Bathyarchaeales archaeon | reverse complement strand
GAAGGAAACGTTCACGGGCGGCCGCGGCTTCAACCTGTGGCTGCTCTGGAACGCCCTGCCCAAAAACCGCATCGTGCGGTGGGATGACCCAGAAAACGAAATCTGCATTGCCTCCGGGCCTTTAGGCGGCATTCCTGTTTATCCTGGCAGCGGAAAGAGCATAGCGGTTTCCATCTCGCCCTTGACAAACATGGTTGTGGACTCTAACGTGGGCGGCTACTTTGGACCTTATCTGAAGTTTGCAGGCTGGGACGCGCTTGAAGTGCAGGGCAAACCCAAATCCGAAGTAGTCATATTCATTGACGGCGACGAGTGCAAGGTTCAAGTGGAAACCGCGGACGAGCTGCCCTCGGAAGCGCACTTGATCACCGACCTCTTAGCGGAGAAGTATGGAAAAGATAACCCGCTCAGCATATCTGTGGTTTCTTCTGGTCCAGCCGCGGAGCACACGCTGATCGGCTGCTTGAACGTGTCATGGTACGACGCGGCGAGGCGTGTTCATCGGCTGAAGCAGGCTGGCCGAGGCGGCATAGGCACGGTGCTGCGGAACAAGCGGATAAAGGCCATCGTGGTCAAGTATTCGGGCCGAATAACCGTTGAAAGCAACGGGCCCGCTGACGCCGCGTTGGTGAAGGAGGTCGGCACCGCCCATAACAGGGAGATACGGCTGCTTGATCCAAAGCAGAACGAGATGTCCATTATCGGGTCGCCTCAGCTTGTTTCTGCAATGAATAATTTTGACCTACTGCCCGTGAATAATTTCCGCTTTGGCTCACATCCTGAAGCAGAAAAACTTGGACGCGAAGTTTACCGAAGCAAGTTCCACAAAGGCTTTGACGGCTGCTGGATGGGCTGCGCATTGTCCTGCGCGCACGTCGTCAAGGATTTCGAGTTGAAAACTGGCCCATATAAGGGGCAGAAGGTATTCGTCACCGGCCCGGAGTATGAGACTGCGGCGGCGGTGGGCAGCAACTGCGGCATATTCGACGTGGATCACGTTATCGAAATGAACTTCTACTGCGACATCTACGGCGTGGACACCATAAGCGTAGGCACCGCCACAGCGTTCGCCATGGAATGCTACGAGATGGGCTTAATTGGCAAGGAAGCCACAGGCGGCTTGGATTTGCGGTTCGGCAACAAGGAAGCAGCGCTGGAGCTGGTGCATCAGATGGCGCGTGGCGAAGGCTTCGGCGTCATTGTAGGTCAAGGCATAAGGCGAATGAAAAAGCTTTTCGCGGAGAAATACGGCGCCGACCCCGCGGTTATGAATGACATCGGCATGGAAGCGAAAGGCTTAGAGTTCTCAGAATACGTTACCAAGGAGTCGCTGGCGCAGCAGGGCGGCTACGGGCTAACGCTTAAAGGCCCGCAGCACGACGAGGCATGGCTGATCTTCCTCGACATGGTGCATAACCTTATGCCCACATTCGAGCAGAAAGCCGAAAGC
>JBNARN010000084.1:0-5563 GCA_049718365.1 Candidatus Bathyarchaeales archaeon | reverse complement strand
GCCATCTGCATGGAATGCTTCGAAAAGAGCAAGTAGCCGCCAGCGTGCATGCAAAAAAGCTTTTACAACAGAACAGCTTTCGGTATAGCATGGGCACAACAAAGTGATAGGCCTGTATACCAAAAATGTAGGCGGAGTCTGGTTCGGTGTTGCTTGTGATGAGCACCGCGTTTTCAGCACTTCTTTTGCTGGCAGCGAGCAAGATGCTTTAAGATGCTTACTGAATGGTATACCTTTCAATGTTCCCTTCCAAGTTTTCCAAACGCCCTCAACCTTTGCCGAAAATGCTCTCGCAGCGGTGAAGAATGTTTACGATGGAAACGGCACGCCGCACGACTTATGCTTGGCCAAGGATCATCTGCCTGAGTACACGAGGAAAGTACTGGAGGCAACAAGCATGATACCATTAGGCTACGTGTCTTCTTACGGCGCGATCGCCAAGGCTGTTGGAGGCAGCCCGAGAGCAGTTGGCAACGTGATGGCTAAGAACCCTTTCGCGCCTATTATACCATGCCACAGAGTCATCAGCTCCGACTTCAACTTGGGCGGTTATGGGGGCGGCTTGGCTGTGAAGGCTGGCTTATTGAAGCGTGAAAAACGCGGATACACTTCTTCAAGGCATATTCCATTTGGTGGCAGAGAATTGCAAGTTTTCCCTGTTGAAGCTCTCTTGAGAAAGCTGGAAAGAAAGCGATGATTTGAGTTAATGAAATTGGCTTTTGTTTGTTCTCTGTGGCTTGGTGCAGCCTTTACCACCTAATTTAAAGGCTGAAGCGCTCAGCCAACTTACGCTTTCCTTACAACCGAGATGGTTTGCTGAGAGCTTTGAACGAGCCAGCTATAGGAGAACAGAAAAAATGCAATTTATTTGAAGCAAAACTGCTATTGCCCTTACCGTTCAAAGCCCTTCTCAGCCTCCATCGCTGTTTTTAGCAGAGGTTTCAAGCACACAAAGCGCAAGGTTTGCTGGAGCTTTGGGAGCCAAATTTTAGGATAGCTATAGGAGAAAAGGAGAATGACAGCTGCAACTGCGGCAGTTAAATTTAAACCCAAAGCTCACTCAGCCCTTCCAAGCATAAACAGGTAAATAACCAAAAAAGGGGAAATAGAGTTTTGCACGTTTTCTGCATGGTTACTTCTTCCTGAGCAACAGTATAACTAATGCGGCAACGATGATGATGGCGATAATAGTGGCAATGGACATAGGCAGGAAGTACATTTCAGCTATCGACGCAGGCGTTGGAGTAGGCTCAGGCGTAGCAGCAGGCGCTTCCTCCACGAACAAGGCAGTTTCTGCGTAGGAAGGCCAATAGGATTCGGATCCGGCGAAGCGGGCGATAACAGTGTACTTGCCTGGAACAGGTGGTTCAAATACGACACTGAACAAGCCGTTTGCGTCGCTTGTGGTTCTGCCAACTTCGTAACAGTTGTTGTTTGGATCAAGCACGCTTACAACTACCTCAACACCTTTAACGTTTGCTGGACGAGGCTTCTGCATGTAAACGTATTCCATCCACTCGCCCATGCATTCATCAGCAACTGCTGGAACACCATGCGGAAAACGAGCCGCTTGCTCAGCTTGCTTCGTACCAGCGGCAATATCTATCACCGTGCCCTTTACCAGCACCTTATTTCCAAGTGTTATCACGTCATTTTGGATTGAGACTGTAGTGGCGCTTGGGCCCTTGCCAATACAGTATAGTTGACCGTCATACGCGTTATAGTAAACAATGAAACCTTCGGCAACAGGATAGTATGAACGTGGAGGATAACCCATGGATCCAAGGATAGTCCATAATTCCTTTCCATTAGTAGCGTTAACAGCTCTTATCCTCCAGCCTTTGTATAGCGGCGTGTTGGGAGAGTGCTCACCGCTAAACAAGAAGACTTTGCCGTCTGCAATAGAAGCTATAAAGATGGGATAATTGCCCCAGGGTGTTTGAAGACCGCCGAATGTGCTGTTGCCCTCGCCGCCGTTACCGTAAGTCCATAGTAGTTTTCCGTTTTTCGTGTCGTAGCAATAGAGTACTCCGCCCCAACCGCTATGATAAAGGCGGCCATAGGCGGCTGTAGAGAATACGGCTGCATGAGTTACATCAAAGTACGAGAAATCAGACATATCTTCTGGTGGCGTCGTTTCCCACAGCTTTTCCCCGTTGTCAATGCTATAGCCCGAAAACTGGAAAGTTTCTTTGTCTAGGAAAATTGTGACGCGATTCACTTTATCCACTACCTGCAAGAAGCGGGTGATGTTTTCTGGTGGTGCTGAATAATTCTTGATCCATAACAGTGCGCCTCTTGAGTCTGGCTTCAGACTTATAGCCCACATGGTGTAGGGATTTGGAGTTCCGATGCCTGAGGGGCCAGCGAAGCTGCTACTGCCAAGCAGTATGTCATCGCATATAGCGAAGTATGGGGAAGTCGACGTCGGTATAGTTGTGGGTATTGTTACATTCCAGTCATAGCGTGATGTTAAGCTCGCATTTACCCAACCTTTTGTCACATTCCAGTCAGGGGTCCAGCCAGCTCCCGATGTCGTCCACAGTCTGGAAGAGTTCCACTGAGCCAGCCAGCCTCTGCTTAAGTCTATTTGGTAGCGCAGTATCTCGCCTTTTGGTCCGACTGCCGCTGTGCCTGAAGGAACATTGGTTACATTAAATAGCCTTTGTCCTGTCCAAGGGTCGTATGCTGTGCCAAAGTTACTTGAGAACAAGATGCCTCGAGGTATGACACCGTGCTGGTTCTCTGTGTCACAGGCATAGAGGTAACCAAAGGAGGGGCTAGGCCAAGTCGAGTCAACACCCATTTTGTCGTTATACCATATCTCTTTGCCAGTGCGTAGATCAACACACATCCATCCGCCGCCAGTGCCTGCATTCATCAGCGGTAGCTCGTAGAAGAGTAGCCCGTTCATTATTATTGGCGCAGCAAATCTTGGGTTGTATGCTGACCCGCTATAGAACATGTTACCTTCTATACCAGTGTTGCTTCCTCCGACAACGCCTCCTTCATCAATAGGCTTCGTCCACATGACATGTGCACTGTTAGGCGCCGTGCCGTCCGGTTGAACCATTCTGTAAATTGAAGGGTGCGTATAGCCCAACCAATGTGACGAGATCTTCCACCAGTCCGTGTTCTGCCCCTCTATGGGGCGCGTCCAATATTCCGTTGGCAATGGATAGCTTGATATAGGCTCAGGCAATTGTTTCTCCTGCACAGTAAGGTACACTGTTTTGCTTGTCGCACCTAGAAAAGTATCATTTTGATAAGCACCACTCCAAGTGTATACTTGGTCAGGATAGCTAAACACGAAAGAATACGTGCCAACTTGGGTAGGTATATACTCAGCCCATGCTGTTGACGTTGTGTCCCAAACAACATCCCATGTTATTGTTTCGGTTTTTCCGTCAGGCCTTGTAATAGTAACTTTGTAGTCACGAAAGCGTATATCATTAGTTACAGCTGCATTTGGCAAGACTAAGCCTGCCCACGCTACAATGATCACGCGTTGACCGACGCCTACAGGGTTAGGGTTAACAGTGAGGAAAGCATGTGTAGTTATTGTCCATGGTGGTGAATGAGCGTTAGCAGCTGGCAATGCAACCAGCGTTACTACAAAAGATAGCACTAGAAATATAGCGAGCATAATCTTAGCTTTGTTTTGTTCAGAGTTCAATTTTTCTTTTTTCTCCTTTAATTTGGTGTTTTAATAATCGAGGGCATAAGCTAATTAATTTGGCTCATTGGAAGGGAGTTAAATTTAAATTAGCCTCAAACACGCCAAAGTTTTTTAACAGCCAAATCATCAGAAGATGACTGTGAGAAGAATGAGAGAAAAAAATAATGACTCAAAACTTACAGAAGAAAGTGTAGTCGCGAAAGTTGCTGAGTTAATGGAAACTCTGGACAAAATCAAGAAATACGGAGTTTTAGCAAGGCATTTAAAAATGTTTACTTCAATCGTTATCAGCTCAATCATAGTTTCCATAATTGTCTACAATTTAGTCTCATATTCGGATTTTTTAATCACATTCGATGTATTTCAACGGTTCTTCGTGACATTTCCTATAGTACTTATTCCAGCTGCAGGAGTCGCAGTAGGCATTCTTCTTGTTAAAAGGAAGGTAAATGCGGTAAAGACTGGCGAGTGGAAAGATGAGCTTTCACAGGGGTTTCCTTCAGCACTAAAAATTTTATCTGAAATAGATTTAGATGAAGCTTTTGATGTTGTTTCGTCGGGCAGATTGGGTTATGTTATGTACGGTCTAGTAAAAGGAGCTGCCTATGGTTTCATATCCTTCTTTATATTAGGTTTAGTATTCAACCTTGTTACATATGTAGTTTTGCATCGAATAGGCGCACTTGGTTATGCGTCGTTTCACTGTTCTCTTCTCATCACTTTTTTGTATTTAAGAAATGACCTTTCAAGACGCTTCAACGAAATCCGAGCAATAGACAAACTATATTGGGAGTTGCGAAGGTTTGGCCGCGAACTCAGCGCAAAGCTTTAAGCCCGACATATATGTCATTGCCAGAATTATCAAAGTTCTTAAGGAAAAAAAGAGTATGAACAGAACCGCGCTTGCCACTTCCTCAGGATTGGCATATGATAAGCTGGTCAAGTATTTGGCTTGGATGTCAAAGGCTTCATTATAATTGATGAGAATGGCTTGGTCATTTTAACTGAAGCTGGATCAGAAGCATATGACGAGCTGGTGCAATGGGTAATAAAGTACATAGGGCAACTCAAATTCCCTCGGCTACACCTGCGAACATAGCATTTTTCCGCTTTTGCACTCCGGACAAGTACTACTGTTAGGAAAGTGAAACTATTTGTTGATTTTAGAAAAAGCTTTGTATGGGCGAATCCTCATTAACTGTTGAGTTTTTGATCTCTTCAATTTTCGTCTTGGTCAAAGCCTTAATCCTATCGAAGTCTGATAGCTCACCGTAACTTACCAGCGTTATGGCTGTGCCTTCTTCTCCTTTACGTGCGGTTCTACCGACACGATGGAAATAGACAGGCGCATCCAGCGGCACATCATAATTGATTATGTGCGTTATACCCTCTATGTCTAACCCTCTTGCTGCCACGTCGGTGGCTACGAGAAGACGCAATTTTCCACGCCGAAAATCATTGATCACAAAGTCTCTTTGCGACTGCGTGAAACCAGCATGCAACGCCTGCGCTCTATAGCCCTTGCGGCTTAGCTGTTCTGAAAGCTTGCTTGCTCCATGGCGTGTGCGACAGAAAATTATGGCTTTCCCCATGTGGTTTTCGCATAGTATTCGGCAGAGAGCAACAAACTTGGCATGCTGATTGACCATAGTGTAGTACTGTTTCATCTGCGTTAGCGCGATCTCATCTTTGCTTACCAGTATCTTCTCCGGGTTTCTCAAGTATCTGTTGCAGACGCTCATTACCGCCTCGTCTATCGTCGCCGAGAAGAGACAAGTCTGCCTAGCCCGCGGCGTTTTCGCGAGAATGTACTTTATGTCGTCGATGAAACCCATGTCCAGCATTCTATCTGCTTCGTCAAGAACTACCATCTTAACTGACGAG
>JBNARN010000083.1:4684-5657 GCA_049718365.1 Candidatus Bathyarchaeales archaeon | reverse complement strand
GCATGAGCTTGTGGAGATCCAGGAGTTCTTTGAAACCTACAAGCGCCTAGAGCCACACAAGTGGGCTAGGGCGAAGGAGTGGAAGAACGCCGCTGAAGCCATGAAAATCGTTGAACAAGCTATGCAAAACTACAAGAAACTGCAAGAGAAATAGCGCGCTGCAACATGCAGTTTAAGGGCTTAGGCAATTTTTTGGCTTAGGGCTTGTTGCTCTTTCTCGGATAGCCAGCCCTCTTTCTGCAAGGCATCTAATCCTCGCTTTATGCTCTCGCGCGTCACATCCTGCTTTAGCATGTTTAAGCTTTCACAGAGCTCCCGCAGTTCCGCTTCGAAGGCGGCATTCTGATACGCAAGCACCTGAAGCGTATCCATCAGCGAAGTTACAACCTCAAAGCGTGGCGTGAGCAGCTGCTTAATTTTCGTCTTGCCCAGTGCACCCTTGATTTTGGTGGAGAAGCCGAAGGCGTTTGCTTCTGAAGGCGGAAAGAACAGGTAGCGCTTCGCAGATTCTGCTTGATAGCAAGCTACATAAAAGGGAACATAGAACAAGACGGCCTCTTTTAGCGGTAGCTCCTGCTTGATGCCGAGCTTTGCAAAGTTGTCCATGCATGTTTCGATTAACTTGGCGGCTCTGCCCAGTTGCTCAGTTATTAGTTTGGTCTGCTGCTCCAGCGTCTCCATCTCCTGCTTCAGAAGAACAAGTTTCGCGTCGCGTGAAGACTCAAGCTCCAGCAGCGGCTGCCGTGCTTCTTTAACTTTAGCCTCCAATTCATTGCGTAGATTGAAGACTTCGAGGGATTTGCGTTCCTCCAAATCCTTAAGCGCCTTTTCTGCCTGCTCAAGCTTCTCTTCAATTTCAGAAAGCTCCTGCTTCATCTGATTAGCCTTTTCCTTCCACTTCTGCTCGCCAGCATAATCGTCTTTTTCCGCGCGGGTCTTAGCTTCCAACTTGTAATGCTCAATTTTTGCAAGC
>JBNARN010000083.1:0-4674 GCA_049718365.1 Candidatus Bathyarchaeales archaeon | reverse complement strand
TCCTCCTGCGCCTTAATTTTCACGGCGAACTCGTCTCTGACGGCCTTGGCTTTGCCGTGCAGCAGCTTAACGTAATGGCGAGTTGCCCTGTTTAGAAACTTCATGCACCAATAAAGCCTGTCCCGATCAGCCTTGAGAGATGAATACACACTTTTAAGCTCATCCAACGCCGCCGCAATCGGCGCTTCCTCCAGAAGAGGCGAAAGCAATGCCACGTTACTGTGCTGCTCGCTTACTTCTGCGGCTTCACGGCGGTAAACATCAAACTCCCTCAAAAACTCGGGCTCGCTAACTAAACCGTTTATTTGCGTCGTTTTCTCTGTCGCTGGCGCCTGAAAATAGTTAAGGTGGTCGGAGAGAAAAGCCAGATATGTCTCGCGTGTCTTCGCTCCTCTTTTGAGGTTCTCCACGAAGACGCCCACATCTGGAATCGCCGCATAAGGCAACGTGAATTTAGCCCTATTCAAGCCATCAAAAATCAGCGTGATTTCCTGCCACGGAAAAAGCCAGAGAGGATAACCTATTTTGGCGATGAAAACGATTTTCTCTTCAGGCCGCGATGAAATGAGACCACCGCCCTTTGCCCGTTCCTCTTCTGCAAGCGCGAAAACAGCGGCTGCTTCCAACTCGGCGGTGAAGGGTTCCTTACGGTTTTCTGAAAGAGCAGTAAACGGTAAAATAAACTCCTTGAGCGCCGAACCCGTTCCGGACATCCGTTTCCCTCGAGAGTAAATGGTGCATGTGCCATTTAAAAATTTGTCACAAAGCCTAGGTTCTACCAGAGAAAAAGTCTGAAAGCTTCTTTTGGAAAAGCGCCTTCTTTAAAAGCTCACTTTGCATTACCCACCGACGCAGAGGAATCTCGAATCTGCTGCTGATGAACTGCAACGCCTCGTTTAAGCTTTTGAAAAGCCGTGGTTTCTGCCGCATGGCGTTCCGCACATTCTCGCGCACTTGCCAGACGCCGACGGGCATTATGTAGCCCGGACGCGCCTCACGCAGCACAATCACGGTGGCTTGCCGCCGCTCTTTAACCAGCTGCTCACAAACCGCTAGACGCGCCGAATAGTAGCAGCCGCCAATCTGCGCATACGTTGTCCTTCCATCTCTGCCTTCCCAATCTGAAAAAATCAACGTGCTATTCCCACGTGGATTCCACACTGTGCCGGGGTACCATGCCTCCATGGACTCGTAGCTCCAAGCGTCAGGAATCATCAGAACCTCAAACACATTGTCCAAGTAAACGGATTCATAAACACGGTACTCGCTTATCTCAGGAAAAGTCTTCACCTGCTCGATTAAAGCCTTTGAGATGATGTCGTCCACGGCGGTTATGCTCCAACGAGTCGGCACCAGACGTCTGTTCTTCTCAATGCCGAATGCGCCGACGCTGAAGGCACGCTGAATCTTTGTAACCATGACGCCGCGGCTGTAAAGCTCCAACACGGCTTCAGTAGCTCGCAGGTCAGTATCATAGTAAGCTTTCTCGATTCTGCTATCAAACTTGGCGTTGCCCAAGCGCATGTCTCGTATGGGCGCAGAAGGCCCGAAAGGCTGAACATCATCATCCATGAAAAGGAAGCCGCGAGGCTTTTTTGTGAGGTTTAATTCAAGGTCAACGCTGTTCTCTGCAAGCGCCAACTCCCGCGTTTTCTCAGCTATCTTGCCAGCCTGCTCAAACTTTTCAACGTGAACACGGTGCTTGCCGCGGATAAGCAGCGAGCGGAAGCCAACGATTTCATCAATCGACCGACCGAACCACTGTTCGGGCAAGTCGTAGAGGCTGGTGTCCTCGTGGACAGGCGGCACAAGAGGCCCCGCGTACACGTAAGGATAGCCAATTCGCCCGATGAATACGCTGGGCGGCGAGGCGCCTGCAATGTCCTCGCTTGCCATAAGCGGCACGCTTTTCAGGTAATAGTTGACTTTCACCATTATGGGACAGCGTGTTTTCCCGCAGAGAAACCTAGCGCCTTTACAGAGGGCACATGGGCTGCTTCTTGAGGCGCACGCAACTATGCTTTCTTCAACGGCAGAATTGTTACTTCGCTTTATCATGTCCATTATCCAATTGCTTGATGCATTGTGGAGTGTGGATGGCAGTGGCATAGTCATCTTCAAAATGGCTATAGCGGCTTCTTATTTTTATCGCAGTTAAAAGCGGCAAAAATTGAAGGCTCCCAGCCTAAAAAATATTGGAAAACTATACATCAAAATGCCAAAAAGCAAGCATTGAAGATAAAAAGCGCTATCAGCTAGCGCACGGCAAACATAGAAGAAACGCGGAGGAGAAAGCTGAAAAACCATTTCGCGGGAATGCTTGTGATAAAGCTTACAAACCCTAAGATGCTACGACCCGAGTTAGCAGCAGCCTCTTTGCGGCCCTCGGTTCCATTTTAACACTACAAAACAACCGCTGTCAAAGCAATACGTGGTTAATTCTACACTATTTCATTATGCCTTAACAAAAGCTTTCCTACAACAACAGAAAAAAACTGTAGAGCAAAATGGCGCCCAGGCCGGGATTTGAACCCGGGTCTAGCGGGCGACAGCCGCTTATACTAGACCGGACTATACTACCTGGGCTGTCAAACGCCTAAGACGCGAAATGGATAATGCGGATTTTGCTTATTTAAGCTTATCTTGACAATTATCGAGTATCTTTGCTTAAGCCAGCAGCAGCGGGCCTTCATATTTGGCGGCTAATAGCCAATCAATGCAGAAAACAGTAGAGGGGGACTACCTTGGCGACACGCCAACCTTGACCATTAAGGATGGAGGGCGCGTGATAATCGATACAGATAAATTCTGCACTCCTCAGAAGTTTAGCCATCTCAGCATTCGTGGTTTGCATGATAGCCTTGGCATTAGCCATTTCCATACTATTGTTGGCGATAGCATTAGACCTGCTGCTTGGAGATCCATCACCGAATTACCCCGAGAAGATGGCATTCAAACTGCATCCGGCCGTGCTCATGGGCACATTCACTAAGAAGCTAGAGCCGCATTTTAAGGATGCAAACCCGAAAGTGGCTAAACTAAAAGGCGCCCTTTTAGCCTTAACAGTAATCGCCGCTTTCACGCTGCCCGTTTTCCTCGGCTTATGGGCAGCCTACGCCTTCTTAAGCGCAATAGCCTACGCATTCTTCGGCGTTGTACTCTTGAAGTTTACGATTTGCATAAAACTTGAAACCGACTGGGCAAAAGCAGCAGCCAAAGCCATCGCGGCAAACGACCTAAACGAAGCAAAAAAATACTCGCACTTCTCGCGTAGAGATTCCACAAACCTGACTGGCCCGCAAATCAGCTCCGCAGTCATCGAGTCGATGGCAGAGAACCTAATTGACTTCAAAATCTCGCCTGTACTTGCATACTCGCTCTTCGGCGTTTCAGGCGCAATAGCCTTCAAGGCCATCAACACGCTCGACGGCATGGTCGGCTTCAAAGACAGTGAACACATCCACACAGGCTGGTTCAGCGCGAACCTCGACACCATAGTCAACTATGTTCCAGCACGATTAACCGCCCTACTCATAGTGATAGCCGCTGCTATGCTCGGCGAAGACCACAAAAACGCATGGAACATTGCGCGCCGAGACCACGCCAAAACGCCCAGCAGAAACCACGGCTGGCCAATGGCCGCTATGGCCGGAGCATTACGCGTGCAACTGGAGAAGCCAGGACAATACATTCTCGGCGACCAAATTGAGCCGCTTACGCCAGACAAGATACTAAAGGCACTCAAAATCAGGAACGCCGCGCTACTTTTATGCTTGTTGCTAAGCCTGCTGATAATTTTGCTTACGAGAATGTACTTTTTCCCCTACTAGCCCGCAAGTTTGCTCAGCTGCAAAACCTATTAATCACACGCCCTAAACTATTTCCTTCAAAAAAAGGACGCACCGAGACATGGCCACGTCGGCTTCTTCGCAGCACCAGATTCTCACAGCCAATTATTCGCCTAATCCAAAATAAAACCGCAAAGTGCAGGTACAGCGTATGCATGTTTGCCTGATAAATCCGCCACGTATTCAACCTAAAGCATGGGGTAAACCAAGCGTTTTTCAGCCTATAGGCTTAGCGTACATAGCCGCTGTGCTCGAAAAAGCGCATAAAGTGTGCATAATAGATACGCCGACAGAAGGCTGGCGGAACCTACAGCAGATAGACGAAACAAAATACCGCGTCGGCTTAAGCCGCACCGAAATAGCGGATAGGCTCAAGCGTTGGGCGCCAGACGTGGTTGTGATTGAGATTCCGTTTTCCGGCTGGTCCAGAACAGCGTTTGAAGTGGCGGCTATAGCAAAAAGCATTAACCCCAGCGTCGTCACGGTGCTGGAAGGGCAGCATCCTTCCGCGCGCACCGAAGACTGCCTCGCGAACCCTAATGTGGATTTTGTCGTGATAGGCGAACCAGAAATCACCATAGCCGAATTAATCGACGCGCTGGACAAGAAAACAGGGAACCAGGAGAAAATAAGGGGTATAGGCTTCAAAAAAAATGGCGCGGCGGTCATCACTCCGCAGCGGCCGCTACTGGAGAATCTGGACGCGCTTCCTTTTCCGGCGAGACATCTTCTCCCAATTAAGGATTATTATGACGCTGTGAAAGAGAACCCGCTTAGAGGCGAAATCTACAAGCCCTGGACAGCGCTGGTCACCAGCCGCGGCTGC
>JBNARN010000082.1:2566-5724 GCA_049718365.1 Candidatus Bathyarchaeales archaeon | reverse complement strand
CGGCGACCAACAGGTTATGAGCCTGGCGCTCTAACCTGGCTGAGCTACGGGCCCGCATTCTCTTGTGCTTCGCTTACTATTGCTATTTTTGATGGAATTTAAACGTTTTCCGAGCACCAGCCTACAGAAAGCCGCGGTTATAAGCCACTAAACGTTCAGTTCGAGTTTAGAGCATAGCCAAAGGCCGACTTTCTGCAGCCCACAGCATTCATGCGCTCGTAGTGGTATAGGTACTCCTGCGCGTAGCCAGCATACCGGCCAAAGTATTCTCTGCCGAAGGCATTAAGCCTCGCGCATTCGGCGTTGCTTGAACATTTTTTCACCAAAAGTTTCTTTGCGAGTTCGCGCGGCAGCTTATGTGCATAGTGGTTCACGATGACGCGGGCAATCCATCTGTCCACGGGGAAGGCTTCCAGTTTATCCAGCGAAAACAGCAAGACGCAATCAGCCACTTTTGGGCCGACGCCGGGCAAAGTGCAAAGTTGCTTCTTCGCTTGCTCGTAGGGCAACTGCCGCAGGCCTTCAAGCGTGAATTCGCCTTCGAAAATCTGCTTCGAAGTTTCCAGCACAAAGCGTGCGCGGTAGCCTAAGCCGCACTCGGCTAACTGCTGCATCGTGGCGCTTGCAAGCTTCTCAGGCGTTGGGAAAGTGAAGAACTCCATGCCGTCCAGCAGGGTTTTTTCTCCGAACTTTCGTGAGAGGTTCAGCAGCATGCGCCTTATTGCGGGGATGCTCTTGTATGTTGCACAGATGTAGGAGATGAGGCATTCCCACGGGTCCTGCCGAATTATGCGCATGCCCCAAAACTCTTGAAGCGCCGCCCGAATGTGGCTGTCTTTGTCTATTTCAGCGCTGATCTCTGATAAGTTGTCGCCTAAGCCGAAATAATACGCGATGAACCGTTCATCGGCATTTGCAAACTCCAGCACATCATTGACTTGCCGTATTTTGAAGACTCGTTCTCCTGCGACGCCGTACCACCAGCCGCCTATCTTTTCCCAGCGGAACACTTGTCCACAACAGAGCGTAGCAGCCAAGTTGAAGGGCGTGTCGCCAAGCTTCAAGAGGACTCCTCCAAGAACCGCTCGGGCTTAGGCACAGTTGGCGGTAGCCCTTTCCGTTTTCGTATGTCAGCTATGACCCGCGGCGCCAGTTTTTCAGGCAGCCTTTCCCAGTGGCTGAAAATGTACTGCCAAAAAGCGCGACCTGAAGTAGCGCCACGCAATTCCTCGGAGAGGCCGAAGGTTTCTGCAACTGGAATATAGCCTGTTATCACCGTGGAAAAGCCTTTCTGCTCGAAACTGGTGATTTTTCCGCGGTGGCTACTGAGTATTCGCGAGCATTCCCCGGCTGATTCTGCGGGAACTGTTATGACCGTGCTATAGACGGGCTCAAGCAGCACGGGTGTCGCCGTCAAGAAGGAGCCGAAAATCGCTTTGCCCACTCCACGCATAATCTCAACTGGATCACGATGCGCCGCGTTCTCGCTGAGCTGGACGCTCATTAGCTTGACTTGGGCGCCGCGAATAGGCTCTCCGCAAAGCGGCCCCGCCTTGCAAGCGAACGTGAAGCCAGAAATTATGGGATCCAAAATTTCCCTCAGGTGCCCAACGCTTTCGGCGCAGTCCATCAGCATGTTTGAGAAATCGTCAACCGCAAGCAAGCCCTGCGTGTCTTTCACGCGGGTTTTGTCCTGCTCAATCTGCCGCACAAGCTCCTCAGGCAAGGGCGACACTTGCACGGCAAAGCGGTTCTGCTTGTTAGGGCTTCTCGCTGTGGCGATTATGCCTTCTTTAGCAATGGTTTCGCGGTAAACAACTCTCGGTGGAGAAGCAGTAATGTCTATGCTGCCGACGCGCTCCTTCAGCAGTTTCAACGCCACCTCAAGATGCAACGTGCCCAAGCCGCTTAGAAGGTACTCGCCGGTCTCGCTGCTCACCGAAAGCGCAAGGTTAGGATCTTCCACCGTGAGTTTGCGCATGGCCTCAAGAAGCATTGGCAAGTCCTGCGGGTTTTTAGGTTCAACAGCCACGGTGACCACGGGCTCCGCCACGTAGCGGATGCGCTCAAACGGCACCATGCCCTCGCGGTGCTCCGCTGCAATTATGGTTTCGCCTGCCTTAGCCAGCTGCAGCCCAGATAAGGCGGCAATGTTGCCCGCATGCACTTGCGCCGCGGGCTCCCTGAAAGCACCCATGTAAATGTAAACCTGCTGGATAACGCCTTCTGCCTGCGCGTTGACGAGATAGATGTGGCCGCCGCTTTTAACCGTGCCTGAGAAAACGCGGCAGGTGGCAACTAAGCCCTCAGAGGGGGCCTCTTGAACGTGTGTTACGCAGGCAACCGCTGGGCCGTTGTCGTCGCATCTAGCCATGGCTTGCCCAACCGCAGAGCCCACGTCGCCCTTCCATATTTTCGGTATGCGGTACTTCTGCGCTTCCAGAGGGCTTGGAAGATGCCTTACAGCCATGCCTAATATTGCCTTGTGAAGCGGAAGCGCTTCAACCAGCGTCTCGTGCGCCGCGCTGTTGTGCGCTGCCATTATGGTACTGAAGTTTACATTCTGCTGACGCGCCATGCCTAGGGTGAAGCCCCATTTATATAACGCCGAGCCGAAGGTGACACTGCCGCTGGCTGGATCAGCTTTCCATTTTTCTTTGAATTCCGCTTCGCCGTAGAAGTCGATTAAGTCGTTAAAACCGCGTATTATACGCGCAAACCTTTCCCGAATCTGGTTCTCTGTTAGTTTCAGTTCGGTTATTAGGCGGTCTACCTTGTTTATGAAGAGCACGGGGCGAACTCTTTCCTCAAGCGCCTGGCGTATGACCACCTCGGTTTGCGGCATAATTTCTTCTACGGCGTCGATTACCACGATGGCGCCGTCTATGCTGCGGAGGGCGCGGGTAACCTTGCCTGTGAAGTCCACATGCCCAGGCGTGTCAACCAAATTTATTATGAAGGCTCCGCCATCATCGGTTTTGTACAGCAGGGATATGTTGGCGGTTTTCATGGTGATGCCGCGCTTCTGCTCCTCCTCGAGATAGTCGAGAACTCGGGCTGAGCCCGCGGCCTTTAGCGGCAGCAGTCCTGTGCCTGCCAGCAACGCATCTGTTAGCGTGGTTTTTCCATGGTCAATGTGAGCGATTATCCCCAAATTG
>JBNARN010000082.1:0-2556 GCA_049718365.1 Candidatus Bathyarchaeales archaeon | reverse complement strand
TATTCGCCATCAAGCTTAGAATGTGGGGAATTTGTCTGAATTTCGGCATGGCTTTACACGCTTGTTTGTGGATTTTTAGTTGACTGAGTGCTCATATAAATGTATGAGATGCATACATTTTACTCTGATGTCGGAAAAAACGGAAAGGTTGACGGAAACAATCAGGGTTCAGATTGAAAAGCTTAGTGAAGAACCTTATGCATCTATTCTCTGCTACCCAAGAGCAAGCGACAGGGAACTGCAAAGCCGAATAGCCGAGCTCCGTGAGCACGGTGTTAACGAGGTTGAATTCAGCGGAGCCGCAACAGTTGTCAATGTGCCCGTGCTTGGTAAAGGTTTTGTAGGCGTCGTTATAGCCGCTTACTTGAATGGTCAGAAAGTGGCGTTGAAAATTCGTCGGGTGGATGCTGATCGGGCTAGTTTGCATCGGGAAGCAGAGTTGCTTGCTAAGGCTAATGCGGTGCAGGTTGGGCCGCGATTGATAGGTGTAAGCAAGAACTTTCTTCTGATGCAGTACATCGAGGGCAAAGCTCTTTTTGAGTGGCTTACCGTGCATAAAGATAAAATGCTGGTAAGTGGAGTCTTAACTGACATTTTGGAGCAGTGCTGGCGGCTGGACAGCATCGGCTTAGACCACGGCGAACTTAGCAATGCACCAAAGCATTTAATGGTTAACGGGCAGGCTAAGCCGTGGATTGTTGATTTTGAAACTGCCAGCTTAAGCCGAAGGCCCGCGAATGTTACGTCGGTTTGCCAGTTTCTTTTCACAAGCCGCAGCGCAGTAGCGAGAGCAGTGGCGGAGGTGCTTGGCGAAAGAAAACGCGATTTAATAATCGACGCGTTAAGGCATTATAAAAATGAGAGAATAAGAGAGAATTTCAGTCACGTGGTGCGGGTTTGCCTATCTTAAATTATGTAACTTTGCGCGGTTTTTTCGACATTTTGGTTTTCTGATATTAGTGTGTCTATTTCTCTTGTTAGCTGGTAAAGGTTCAGCCAGTTTTCTATTTTGCTTTGGCGCTCGATTTTTTTCTCTTCGTATAAAAGAGGGATTGTGTTTACGAATAGCCAACTGTAGGTTTCTTTTTCTGCTGCCAACCCTTCTCCCCGAAGGAGAAAAGGAGTTATGCGCTTTTATTTTCTATGGAAAAAAGTTATAGAAGATAGTTTTATGCCTAAGCCAAAACTTCCTGCAGCCGACCTTGCTCACGGGCTTCTTTCAGCTCAAGCGCAATGCGCCGCCCCATATACATGCCCGCGCCATACCGCAGGTAAGCATAGGGCGAAGTGCCAATGCCAACGTTTGTTCCCGCCACGATGCGCGCTGAAATCTCGAACGTGTAAATTTTCAAGTCATCTGTCACCACTGTTTCCAAGCAGAAAGGCCCGATGATTCCAGGCGGCGCAAGCTCCTTGGCCTTCCTATGCACGTTTTCGCCCATGCGCAAAAATTCAGGCAGCAACGACTCGCGCAACACTATCGGAAAATTGCCTACTATGGTGTACGTGGGATTCACGTCGATTTCCAGCTGCTCGCCGGCGGGAATCTTGCCTATCGCGTCCACCGCTGACTCGTACCGCCTATCCACCGCCAGAAGCTCCACATCATCCTTAATTATCGAGCTGAAATAGCTGGGGTAAACGTTGACGCCGAAGGCATATTCCTGCAAATGAATTTTGCCGGCATCCTCTTCCCGTAGGAGCCCGCGCTTAACCATTTCACCAAACTTCTTGTAGAACGAAGCTGGCGAGTTAGCTAGGAAGTAGCCTCGGCCGCCCTTCGCGCCAGGCAGCTTAGCTATTACCAGCCGGTCGATGTCTTCAGGCGTTTTAAACGTCTCCGGCAAACGTAGCCCAGCTTGGCGCAGCCACTCCTCTTGCGATTTGCGGTTAGCTTCCCAGTGTAGTAGCTGGCGGTTTCCGAACATGGGCACATAAAGGCTGTTGGTTAACTGCTCAGTGCTTAAGTAAGCCGTGAATGAACCGTGCGGGATCAGCACAGTATTTAATCGGCGGAGTTTCTCCTGAAGCGCAGAGCTTAGCAGCTCGGTAAAGTCCTTCACGATGATTAGTTCGTCGGCTAGGGGAAATTTCTTGTAGAGTATGGCGTCCTGCTCTTTGCAGATGCAGACGGTGCGGAAGCCCTCTTCCTTGGCGCCCTTAAAAATGTTCAGGGAAGAATGCGAGCCTAAAGTGCCTATTGCCAGCTTATCCACGTCATACTTACCAAGTATTTCAGCTATGTCTTTGGCTGTTATCACGTCACCACTTCCGAGAGTCTTCCAGCTTTTATGGCCTGTTTTATCTCCATGGCTACGCGTCTACCCGGGCCAACTTCGAAGCCATACTTATACTTCATGTAAGGCGATGTGGGCTCAACGCAGGGGCAGCCTGGCACACGCGGGCTCACATCGAAAACATAGAACTCCAAGTCTTTGGTCACGGCGCCCTGCAAAGCGAAGAGCCCAATCATGCCTGGCGGATACTCCTTCTTGCATATGCCCACGAAGCGTTCAGCGGCAGTGAAAACCTTCTCCAGCTGGCTTTCCCGCATGG
>JBNARN010000081.1:0-5769 GCA_049718365.1 Candidatus Bathyarchaeales archaeon | reverse complement strand
ATCCTTAGCGGTTAATGGCTGCTTGGGGAAAGTGTGGATGGTGGCAAGTATGCCACGCACCATGTTCACGGCATGCGGCGTAAACGAAATCTTTACTTGCTCGCTACTCAACGCGTTTAATTCTTGTTCCACTTCGGCAATGTGCCGGTGCCCAACGACCTTATAGGGGCGTACACCGCCGAAGCGTTCGGGATGATGCGAAGCAATTGTGGGTTTGCTGCCGCCTCCGGAAGAACCGACCTTTATATCCACTACGATTTTGTCTTTGTCAATCAAGCCGGCTTTCACAATTGGCGCTAAACCCAAGATGGCGGCGGTAGCCTCGCAGCCTGGACATGTCACGAGTTGCGCTTTTTTGATTTCTTCCCTATGCAGCTCTGGCAGGCCGTACACGGCTTCTTTAAGCATTTCAGGATGCGCATGCTTCCAGCCGTAGTAGGTTTCGTAGTCCGCGGGGTTTTTCAGTCGGAAGTCGGCGCTCATGTCGATTACTTTTAGTCCTGCCTCTAGAAGTTTGGGAACAAGGTTTACTGAGCCGCCGTGAGGTGTAGCCGTAAACACGACGTCGCAGTTTTTCTTGAGTTCCGCTATGTCCTGAGGCACAAACTTTAGTTGTGTTAGTCCACGGAGGTTCGGATGCACGTTGAAGATGTATTCGCCTACGCTCTGGCGGGAAGTAACCATTGTAACTTCCACTTCTGGATGGAGCAGCAACAAGCGTAGGAGTTCTCCGCCGACGTATCCTGTTCCACCAATTATTCCTATTCTAAACATTTTTCCACCTTCATGTTACCTTGACTAGATTAGGCTTTGTGCGCACTTTAGCAGTGGCACCGCCACGTTCATGCCGGCTATTAGCCGCGTGTGCTCCCAGAATTCTGGGCAGGAGTTGGCCTCATGGAAGACCACGCGATCCTTGTTTTTCTCGAGGCTTTCTTCGATTATGCTTTTAAGTTTCTCGTATGGTTTGGTGCTCTTGTAACGCTGAAACGCCTCTTCCAACAATCTGTTCCAGCTTTGGAAGTCTCTGAGCCGAGTTTCATCCTGCTTAACTACGCGCACTTTTTCATACTCCGACTCTGCTTTTTTAAGCTCGGAAATAAGTGTCGTGTCATCCACGGTTTTGTTTTCGCCGACGTTAATCATGGCGTCCAACGCTAAAACCCACGCTTCAGCATTCTTCCCAAGAGCTTGACCGCATTTTACGGCTAACTCTCTAATGCTAAGGGGGATTCGTGCATCGAAAACCGTGTTGCCCAAGTAGGTGTTTGTTCGGAAGTCTCTGAAGCCGCCTCTTGCTAAAGCCACGGGATGACAAACTGGCGCTTTCCCTTTTTCCTTTGAAACGATTATCCGCAGGTCGTAAAACCACTTTTGAATTAGCTCTTGCCCGACTATGCCCACAGGATTTATTATTGTCGGCTTTATTTCTTGGATGCTAGCGAGGAGCTGCTCGCGGTTTTTGGACAGCACCATGCCTTTTCCATGTGTTCCTGCATCGGGTTTTATCACGATACCTTCGTTGAGGACAAACTCGTTCTGCAGCAGCTCAGCGATGTCCTTTTCGTTGTGGATTAAACTGCCATTTTTTAAGGTGTCAACTGCGTCGCAGGGAACGTAAACGGTTTTGGGAATGGGAAGCCCTTCAGCCCAGAAATGCAGCAAAGTTCGCAGTTTGCTGTAGCATATAAATTCAATCTGGCTTGAGTTTATTGTTTTCTTGCCAAGCATCTCCATGAAGTAGCCGGCTTGCAGCCGACGGTTTTTGCTTTGCGCTCTGTTCAGCACCACAGCTGCGCTTTTGACCACGCTGGTGTAGTCTTTGCCTTTAGTTTTCGCTGTGAAGCCCATTTTGCCTATGGTTAGTGCAATTTTGCGGAACGGCAGGAAAACTACATCTATACCTAGGTCTTGGGCAGTGAGCTTTATTCCCATTTCATCGGTTTCTGAATGTTCATAAAGAAGTGCGATACTCATTGATTGCCGGCATCCCATGAAAAAGTTGGTTATTAAAAAACTTGAGAGATAAGTTCATTTTCACGCTTAGAGGTGAAGATTTTATTCGCCCCAGTCTTCTCCTTCCATGGTTAGTTCTTGAAGGTCGACGCATCCGCCGTTTATCTGCTTCACTTCAAGCTCAAGCCCGCAACTTGGGCAACTCAGGATTTCGCCTGTCTCCGTATCTGATGGCACGTCAAGCTCGGCGTCGCAATCTGGGCATTTAGTCTTGTACATTACCTTCACCTCTTGGGGGTTTGTATGTGCGTTTTGCTTAATCATTTGCTTATCACATTTTATTTATTGGAAATGTCATCTTCATTTGCACGTCCTTCTTTTAAATGTTGCGACTTATTTGTAACACATTACGCTGCTAATGTTCCATTTAGAACAAGCAACAGGGCATTGCATTCTCAGCGTTTTCCGAAAAACGACACAGAAAACGCGAACCACAACAGAAAACCGCAGCAACCATACGGAGCTGAATGCAGAAACCGTTAAATTTCTCACAGTACACAAACACGTAGGGAACACTAATGGACGACAAAGACAGACAAATACTACAGATTCTCAAGGAAGACAGCCGCGCCGGCTACGCAGCCATTGGCAAGCAAGTAGGCTTATCAGAAGGTGCAGTTAGAAAAAGAATCAAAGAGCTTGTAAAGGCTGGCGTAATAAGAAAGTTCACAGTCAAAATCGGCGTAGCAGAAGGCGCAGAAGCAATCACGCTACTGGCCACGGATCCAGCTTTGCCAACGCAGGAAGTCTCCAAGAAAATACGGGAGATCCCGAACGTGGAAACCGTCTACGAAGTAACTGGCGAATACGACATTGTCGCAGTTATCAGCGGAATGAACGTAGTCGAAGTCAACGAGTGTGTAGAAAAAATCCGGCGAGTAGAAGGCATAATGAAGACCAACACCATGATAGTACTGCGCAACTGGTAACCAAAAAGTAGCTGCGGCATCGTGATAATTGCGTCTTAACGGCTAACCAACGCAAAAAATAATAGATCAACACTGCAGATAACAGAAGACCAAATAGCCACGTACAACAATTCTTTGCAAATTTATAGATAAATTTTACAAAATTAGCCAATTCTTGCTACTTTAATCCATAGAAATCTTGGTTGAGCAACATTGTAGCTCCAGCTACCGCTACGGATAATGCAGCAACTATTATGGTGTATGTTGCAACGAACAACACGGCCGACTTAGTTTGCTTTATCGTGAAATGGGAATTTGAAAGGGCGTATGGTTAGCCGCCTGGGGCTCCATGGAAAGGAGCGCGTTCCCATAGCAGTTGCCACCAGTCTTCTTCGGTTATGGTTTCTGCTTTAACAATTACCTCTAGAATAGCTTTCAGCAGGGCATGATGCCGCTTCTCATCCACCAAAATGGATTCCAAGAGGAACTTGACCTTGCTGTTCTCGATGGCGGGGAGTATCTTCTCGATTTTCTTGATAAGTTCCGACTCCAGCTGGATATGTTTCTCCACAAGCGCCCTTTGTGCATCAAAATTCTCCTGGGTTAACGCTTGCGAAACCGCCGTCAAAAAGGTAAGCGCTGACTCATAAAGATCCGCGTGCTTCATGGAGTCGAAGGCTATACCTTTCAAAACGCTTGCCACAGCAGGGTTCTTAATGCCAACAAAACCTTTATTCAGCGAGTCAACAATTTCTTTCTCAACAATTATCTGCCGTTTTATGAACTCAATCAACTCCTCATGCTGTTTTGAACTCATTTTCTTTCTGACCTCCAGTTGAAACATGTTAAACTTTGCGCAGGAGGGTTTCAGAGACTTGACTCCCAAAATCGCGGCACGTGCTCAGCGCTTTCTCGTCAGGCGCATACTTCACCAGCAATGGTGGCTCAATCACTTGCATTTCAAACTTGTTTTTCATAATTTCAAGAAGCAACTTTGGAGCTTCACCACTCCAGCCGTAAGAACCGAAAGCGGCGCCTATTTTCCCCTTTAGACTTATGCCCTTTACCGCTGCTTCTTCGAACAGTTTCTTCATATCCATGGGCATGTCATGATGATACGTTGGCGCGCCCAGCAGTATAGCATCAAATTTTGCCAAGTCCTCAGCGTCAACATGATAACTCAACTCCACTTCTACGTTGCCAGCGTTTTTTGCGCCTTCAGACACAGCTTTAGCCATTTTCTCCGTGTTCCCACTGCGACTATAATATAGAACAAGAATTTTCGACATAAAAATTCACCATTTAAATAAAACTCTGCATCCAAACCATATGAACCTTTTGCAAACCAACATTAAAAACGAAGCCAAAATATTAAATGAAAATTTTGGCGCCCCCGAGCCGCTGCACTCATCGGTTTAGCAGAGATCACTGCGGAAGTGCTAATGCCGAGAAAACTTGAGGCAAAGCGGCTTGAAAAAGGCCCTTGTAGATTTATCAGCTAAGAGGAAGTAAATCACAATAGTAGAAGCGGTTATCCCTCAGCACAATCTCGCCTTTCTTGAAGGCCACTCTCTCATGGAATATGGGGCCGTCATAAACAAATGAGTGGAATTCGCCGTTTTCTCCGCACGGATCCACATTGAGCGGGAGATCTGCCAAGAACTGCTCATCATAGTCTCTTCCGACAAAGTCTCTGCCGATAGCGGCTGAATCGACAGACGTAACTACTGCTTTGAACCCGAGCTTTATGAACATTAAAGGAAAAACCTTTGTATCTCTTCCCCATAAAGGAAAAATCGCCTTCAGCCCAGCTTTCCCCAAGAGGTTCTCACGGTACTTGCGCACATCAGCCAAAAAAATGTCACCGAACACCACCGCGCCGACGCCCGTGTCTCGATGCCGCATGAGCGCTTTCAGCAACTCGCTTTCATACTCCGCATTAGAGGCTCCTTTAGGAATAAACATTTCTTCAAGTGGGATGCGCAGAGCTTTTGCTTGCTGCTCCAGCAGAACGCGACGCACGCCATGAATACTTACTCGATCATAATCCCTAGTAAATGTTGTCAAGAGCGCTTTTACCTCGTAGCCGCCTAAATTCAGAATCTCGTAAAGCGCAAGAGCGCTATCTTTGCCGCCGCTCCACGCCACAACCACTCTTTCCCGCATCCAAACAACCACGCCTTTCTGACAACCAATGTATTATGGGTTAGTTTAAATATTTCAGAGCCGCCATCTAATACCACTGGTTAAACATGAAAGTGCTCCTCATTAATCCACCGCAGACCTTTTATCCCGGTTCTGATCCGCCTGCAGGCAACCTTCCCCTAGGGTTGATGTATATAGCCGCCGTTCTTGACAAGGCAGGATATAAGGTGGAGATTTTAGATGCCTTCATGACTGACGCGCTGTTCAGAAAAATTGGTGACGCAACTGTTGTTGGCATGCCTTACGAGGCGATAAAAGAGGAAATTCGCAGGAGAAAGCCTGACATCGTCGGCATAGCAAACCCTTTCACAGCCCAAGTTGAGCATGCCATCAGAGTCGCTGACACCGCGAAAGAAGTAAACCCGGACATTTTAACGGTGGTGGGCGGCCCTCATGTGTCCGCTGTGCCCCTCGAGTTCATGGAAGAAGCGCGGAGCGTAGACATCGCCGTCATCGGCGAAGGCGAATACACTATGCCTGAAATCGCTCAGTTCTATGCGGGAGCCAGAAAAATAAGCGATGTAAAGGGTATAGTTTACCGCGAGAACGGCAAGGTGAAGCAGAATCCGGCGAGGCCGTTCATTAAGAACTTGGATGAGCTTCCCTATCCGGCGTATCACTTGGTGAACATGGAGCAGTA
>JBNARN010000080.1:0-5812 GCA_049718365.1 Candidatus Bathyarchaeales archaeon | reverse complement strand
TGCTGATCGCCCACGAAGTAAGCGTTGGACCAGTTGCAGCCGGAAACGCGTAGGATGTTGAGCCAAATATGCAGTCATTGAATGAGTAGTGTGCAACGCTTCCTGGTAAGCCGAGTGGAATTGTCTTATTCCATTCGATACCTTGTGTCGCGTTGAATGTGCTTCCTATTGGCGTCCAGCTGCCATCATTTACTCCGCCTGATCTTTGCGGGTTAATGGCTCTGCTGGAGTTCCATAATGTCATCCAGCCTTGTGCCAAATTGACGGTGTATCTGTAGATTTCGCCTTTCGGCCCATAGAGGTTATAGCCCGAAGGCACGTTTGTCAGTCGGTAGAGCCAGCGTCCAGTAAAGGCGTCGAAGCAATCCCATGTGGTGCTTGTTTCTGTCCAGAGGTATGCGAAGGCACCGTGATAGTTGAAGGAGTCCCAGAAGAACACTTGACCAAATGCTAGCCTAGTGTTATTCCAGTTTCTTCTCCATAGTTCCTCGCCAGTTTTGAGGTCTACCGCGACAACAGGCTGCTCAACAGCTGTGCCGCCTGTTGATTGGAATTGGTTGTAGTATACTACGCCGTCGATTATGACTGAACCTAAGAATTTGCCTACATATGCATCGCCCATTTCGTATTGGACGTTACCAAGGTCGCCTCCAGTGAGACCTCCCTGGGCATATTGCTTTGTCCATAGTATGTGCGCTGTTTCAGGCGCATCCTCGTTGTATGGGTGATACTTCGGTATCGGCGGCATTGTGTAGCTGCCTGCGGGTCTCAGCCAGTTGCCTGCGATTGGTGCCCACTCGTGGAATTGCGCGTTTATTGGGCGTGTCCAATACTCATTTGGCAGTGGGAATCCTGGAAAGTATGGTATTGGATCGGATTGTACTACAAGTTCTGTGATTGGGCTGTCGCTGGCTAACCAAGTTATGTTTTGACCAAAACCTGCATAGACTTGCTGTGGGAAGTGCGTCTGGAACTTGTATACGCCTGTCATGGTGGGGATGTAATTTGTGCCTGTGCCTCCGGTTGAGTCAGTTTTGAATGGGCCTAGGGTTTCTGTTGTGCCGTCGGGTTTTGTGACTGTAACCGTCAAGCCTTTCCAACTATCATAAGTTGTGGCAGTTTGCTGGCTAATGCCCAGGTGAATTAAGACTGCTTGGCCTACGCCGACTGGGTTAGGGGTGACGCCGCAGAAAGCATATGTTTTTCTTGTTATTTGTGCGTTAGCTGCGGGTAAAATGGCAAATGCAAAAGCCATGGTTAAAAGCAGTAGTAAAGCAGCAGCGCTGGTTTTGCTTTTAATAGTTTCCATCTTCTCTTCTCCTTAGTTGTGTATCTGCACGAATATGCAGACCGCAAAAAGGTTTCTTGGTAATTTACTTAA
This sequence comes from Candidatus Bathyarchaeales archaeon, assembly GCA_049718365.1. Lineage (GTDB taxonomy): Archaea > Thermoproteota > Bathyarchaeia > Bathyarchaeales > Bathycorpusculaceae > JAOAIV01. The sequence continues at coordinate 4,431 of JBNARN010000080.1, read as the reverse complement.
AGACTTGTAGCAAGTGCCGCTTCTGTCAACTTGCTATCTTGACCATGAACAGAAAAGGATAGATGAATGTTTTTCATTGGGTTTGCTGAGGCTCTGGTTAGGAGATTAAAGGAGAATAGGAAAAAACGCAATTCGCAACTAGAAGCTGTTGCCACTTTGCCCAGAGCCCACTCAGCCCCTTATTCCCCCGTGTTTCTCCTTTTCTCGGCGATTTAATTATTGTTGAGATTTTTAAACATATGGAATAAGTGCATCTTCTGACAAAATTGAAAAACATTCATAAGCTCCTGCCAATACTTCCTATATAAGCCTGAATGAGGCTGACTTATGCTTCAAGAGGATGAACAAATTCAGATATTGTCAAAGTTAGGGCTAACTTATTTGCAGGCAAAAACATATTTAGCTCTCGCTAAACTCGGGAAAGCAGATGTAAAAACAATCGCAAGAGCTTCAAAAGTAGCCAGACAAGACATTTACCGAATAATGCCCGCGCTTCAAAACATGGGTCTTGTAGAAAAAATTGTGGCGTCACCAACATTGTATAAGGTTACTCCAATAAAGGAAAGCCTCTGCACTTTGCTTCAAAATAAAACAAAAGAATGCATTGAGCTGCAAATGAAGATGAAGGATCTGTTTAATAATTTTCAAAATAAATTTGATGATGCGTCATTGCAAGACGAGGAGCAGCAGTTCAGTATTATTTCATCGAAAAGACTTCTGCATAAAAGGCTTTCTGAAAAAGATAGAAAAGCCCAAAAGAGCATCGACGCGATTGGGAACTGGAAAACAATAAGAGCTACTTTTTTCCACAGAGCTCAAGACGTGACTAACGCATTGAAAAGAAACGTGAAGCTTAGGATAATCACTGAAACGCATGAGAAAGATCGGCAAGTTGAAAGAATTATACGAACGTTCAGAAAATATCCTTCGTTTGAAATAAGATACAAGCCCGAGACAATTCCAGTTAATGCAGTAATTCACGATGGGGCAGAGATAAATATGTGCATAGCAACGCTGCCAGATAATGATGTACCTAGCCTATCTTCAACTAATCCTAGATTCATAAGAGTGATGGCTGCTTATTTCGAAGAGGTATGGAATAGCGCACTAAACGAGACTTTGGAATCTGCACAGGAAAATGCAAAAGCAGCCAGCTAGCTAAAGCAGTGTTTCTGCCAGACGACGAAAACATTAATAGCAAAAGCATATAATGGCCGAGACTGCAAGTTCTCTGCGATTAATCGCCGGGTGCAGAAGCCAAATGGAGTCGCCGAAGCCTAAAGCAACACGCAGGACGCTGCTGTTTTCACTGATAGGTTTAGTTGCCTTTTTTGCATATATTTACCTCTTTCAAGTGGATGTCACAACCATAATCGCTACAGTCCAACGTGTTGACCTAATTCCCTATGCTTTGGCCATGCTGCTTTGCCTATTAGAAGTGTTCTTTTTTTCAGTGTCATGGCGGGTTTTAGCCAATTTTCTCGCAATTAGGCTGTCTGTTATAAAATCTTACCTTTACGTGTGGTACGGCATATTTGTGGACACGATTGTTCCAGCAGAATCCATAAGCGGCGAAGCACTGCGAGTATATTTAATCACTAGAGAGCAGGGAAACAGCAAGTGCGGTCATGCAGTGGCGTCCCTTGTTGTGCATCGGCTTTTGGGCATGGGCTTGAACATTGTGATCCTTATTCTGGGCATGGTTTTGCTTTTAACTGAAACACAGATCAGCCCGTTAATTTTGAATCTAATCCTTTTTCTTGCATCTGGCATAGCGGTTATACTTCTTTTGATTATGGTTTTCTCCTTTAAGGAGAAATGGATTTTGAAAATAATCGATTGGCTAATAAGAATCGGCATTTTTCTTAGCAGGGGAAAATGGCAAGGGCGATTGACGAAAATTAAAGAGGATGCCTTTAGAGTGGCTACGAGTTTTCATGTTTCAATGAAGGAGTTTAAGCATAGACCTCAAGCGGTTATTTTCTCTCTGTTTTACTTAACCCTATCTTGGATTTTTAGTTTAAGCATACCCTACTTAGTTTTCCTATCACTCCAGTTTCCTGTTTCGTGGAGCGTGATTCTCGTAACGTCAACCATAGTTTTAGCCGTCAAATCCATACCCGTAGGCGTACCTTTTGAAGTGGGGATACCCGAGATAACTATGACGACTTTATACACTTCGCTCGGAGTCCCAGCAGGGATAAGCGCCACGGCAACAATATTGACTAGGCTTATAACGCTTTGGCTAAAATTTGCCATAGGCTTCGTGGCACAGCAATGGCTCGAGCTGAAGCCAGTCTTAGCTCCTGCGAATAACTTGCCTGTGGAAAAAGCCTAAAATCGCCCTTTCACACCTTTGTTTCATGATAACCAATGCCGGTGAAAATTGAAGATGCGACAATTCGGCTTCTGGATAAACTTTACGAGATTGAAAAACAATGCTTTGAGCAGGAAGCGTTTACGAGGCAGTATTTGGCTTATTTGTTAACTGATTACAACACTGTGGGCTTGGTAGCTCGAGTAAATGGCGAGATAGCTGGCTTTGCAATAGCCTGCATAGATATTGAACGAAGCACGCTGTTTGGGCACATATTGACGGTAAATGTAGCGCCGGCTTATCGACGCAAGGGTATAGCGCAAAAGCTCCTCGGGGAAATTGAAGCACTGCTCCGGGAGAAGGGCATTAAAAAGTGCCGATTAGAAGTTCGGGAAGATAACATTGCCGCACTGAAACTCTACCAAAAGCTTGGATACAAGATAGTGGGCAAACTTGAGAAGTACTATGGCGTAGCGGATGGTTTATGCCTTCAGAAAACTTTAGACAGATGAATGCGCATTTAAAGTTTAATCCAAAGTTATCAAAATTACGCCTTTCGGAACAAACGTTTAAAAATGTTGACGAAAATAAACTATACCCACGGGGGAGGGGGAGACCTTGCGGAAACGCAAATCCAATGACCAAACTCTCGTTCAAACAATAGTGGTTTTGATTCGCAATACTACTTGGCGTTGCGGCAAACTTGAAAAATCCATCGTCAAGCACTTGCATAATAGGCATAAAAATTTTGGAAAACCATGCATGTCAATCAAGGATATAATGCAAAATCTGAATCTCACTGAAAAGAAAAAGGACGAGTGCTTGGATGCTATCAAACGCTTAGAGAAAAGAAATATAGTGAAAATACTGCCGCTATAAAATAGGCAGTTCCTCTGATTACTTAACTAATTCCCGTGCGTTATCAATCCATTTCTGGGCTATTTTCGAGGAAATCTGCAGTTTGCTTGCAATGTCTTCTGCGGAAGCTTTCGCCAACTCGGCAGCATTGTTTATACCTAAAGTCTTCAACTGCGCTGCCCTCTTTTCACCGATACCCTTCACTTCTGTTAGTTCTAAAGGCACTGTAGCTGCAGCAGGCGCCTCAATGGCAGAAGCGGCGGGCTCTTGAACAGCTACTTCAGGCGTTTGTGTGGGCACAGTTTCCTGTGGCGCTGTTGTTGTGGCTGTTTGGCATGCTTGTGCCGCTGTCTTTGGTCGTTGAGAGTAGCCTAAGCCGATGGATAATAGGCCTAGCACCACGGTTGATATCACCCATAGGTTCCGTGTATCTGATTCGACGCCTTCTATTGTGATAACAAAAGGCACTACTGTTACGACTAAAATTAACGCACCTAGCACGTATAATGTATAGTCTAAACGCATTTTCAATCCCTGAGCTTATGTTTCATGGAACCTCTTAAATAATTTTCTCCCTTTTTGGAAGTTTTTAGGAATTTTGCGGCTGCAGAAAGCTTTATTTTAAAAGTTTGTCTTCTGCAGGCGCCTTCTTTATTAAATCGTGCTTCATAAGAAGCTCTGTTGTCCGCCGAGCATTCTGAATTATCGCGGAAGCACGCTGATACAGTTCCTCACGACTCAGCTTTACTCTGGCCACGCCCTGCTCAATTGACTTGAGCGCGCAAGCCACGGCTTCTCGGGGGAAAACCTCCCATTCATCCATCCGCGGCAAAATACTCCGCTCGTCCATGCCTCTTTCCTCAGCAAACTTTGCCAATTCCTGCGCTGCTGCAATGCACATGTCATCTGTAACAGTCCGCGCCTTCACGTCAAGCACTCCACGGAAAATCGCTGGAAACCCAAGACTGTTGTTCACTTGGTTAGGAAAGTCGCTTCTGCCTGTCGCCACAATCCGCGCGCCCGCCTCCTCCGCATCCCACGGCCAAATTTCAGGTATCGGATTAGCGCAAGCAAAAACTATCGCGTCGTCCGCCATCGTCTTAATCCACGCCTTTTTAATTGTGTCCGGCCCGGGCTTTGAGGCGGCAACTACGGCGTCTACGCCTTTGAATGCTTCTGCAATGTCGCCCGTTCGGCCCTCAGCATTGGTTTTCTGAGCTAACTCGTATTTCCATGGGTCCTCTTCGCGTGTTATG
>JBNARN010000079.1:0-5832 GCA_049718365.1 Candidatus Bathyarchaeales archaeon | reverse complement strand
GAAAAGAAGCAGACCACTTATGATAGATAATAAGCCAAAGATGATGAGCACCCAAAGGTAGAGTCCAACGTGCGTTTCAGAAGCATCTAAAACTCCCTGCAGCCCAAAAATGTTGTAGAAAAAGATGAAGGCAAAAATTATTGCTGCGGCGCCTACGCTGGCTTGTGCTAAACCCACCATTTTCGAGATTTTCCTTTTATCCATTCTTTGTTCATCTCCGTAGGAGAAGAATTATCCCCGCGGCAAAGTCTGCTATGCCAACTGCAAGGAGCAGCATCGCTAGCAAAGCCTCTGTTGCTTGGTTTGTAAAGACGGTTACGTCTATTATGCCTAATAAAACGAGTAAAATTGCGCCTGTCAAAATTAAGCCTGACACCATGAGGAAACCGCCTATGGCGATGCTAAGCCTTACGAGTTTCTGCATACAGCTCACTCAGCTAAACTTTGACAGCATGGTAAACTAAGTATGGCAGAACCAATTTAACACATTCGCTAATCCGCGAACAACAGCGCATTGACGCTTACCAGCACCAAAAAAAGGTGGCGAGTGCTGACGGCGCTTCAGCTAAGACTTGCCAGAACCAGCCTCGTCGAATTCACGTCAACTTCGACGATTTTACAGTTTTTGAACTCCTTCGTTTCGCCTAGCACACTTTTTACAGTAACAGTTGCACCTTCAGCTTTGGCGTAAACCACATCTTTGAAAAGGGTTTTCCCATTCAAGATAACATTAAATTCGCACATTTTTATTCACAAACTGGTAAAACACTTCTCTCGGTTATAAGCACTTTGTTTCGGTGGCAATTGCAAGGTGATTTAAGCTTTTGAATCCAGATAAGTAATTATAATTCATGAATATTATACACTTTAAACTATAAATGAACTGATGATGACTCAAATGCCTGAAAAAAGCTCCTCAAATTTTGACATATTCTTTCTCTTATCTGAAAACGGAGAAAAAGCCAAAAAGAAGCAGCGGGCGGAGCTTCTGGCAGCATCGGGCGTTAAAGAGTTTTTCCCTGAAGGCAGCATCAGCATTGACAAGAGAACCTGCTGGGGCGTGGAATGCAAACTATGCATCAAGGCATGTCCAACTAACGCGTTGTACTGGAAGACCGGCGAAGTCGGCATCGTGGATGACTTGTGTGTTTACTGCGGTGCATGCGTGCTAAGCTGTATGGTTGACGACTGCATAAAAGTTGAGAGAAAACGCGAAGATGGCACCACGGAACGTTTCAGTAAGCCACGCGAAGTTGTGAAGCTTGCAGAGAAAATTAATGCGAAGAAGCGTTGTGGACGCGTAAGCGAACTTTTCCCTACTGTTGAGCGATACCTCGAGAAGTATAAACCTCCGAAATAGCCCAGATACCCACCAGATTTTTATTAAAGCTGAATGCACTGGTTAATTAGGCAGTTGCGATATTAGTTATTGTTGTGTCCCTATTTGCGTGTGTCTCTGTAAACTTGGCTGCGTGGTCAAATGCCTGTTGATAAGCTCTATGAGAAGGCTAAAAGGCTTGTGGAAAGCCGAAGAGTTGAACCTTTAGGGCAAGGAATCTACAACGTTATCGGAGACCATGGAACCTACACGGTAGTCGAAGATATCACTGGAAAATTAAGTTGTAACTGTATAGGATTTCTGAAAAAGGCGAAATGCTCACACATAGCTGCTGTAATTATTCTTACAAAAATGAAAAAGCATAACCCAACTCCATAATCCATTATACCTGCCAACACTTGATAGTAACAATATCCGCTGTTTGATGTAGCAAAAACCTTTCCACAACAATTATTTCAGCCTATTTTCTCATTCCTTTACCGCGTGGACACACCAGTTTTCGTCAACCCATAAACCGATAACTGCACCTTTAAATCCCCATGCGCGAATGGTTTCCATTGATTTCCGCAGTTGACTAAGCTGTGTTTCTTTATCAACAGGATTTCCTGCACAGTCATGGTGTGCTACTATGCCTAAATGTTCTGATCCATGTTTTTCTGTTGAAATTTTTAGGCGCGCTCGAATAGATTCTAATTGCTCTTCAGTCTTACGTTCTGCAAGAATCTTTACCGGCGCCGCTTCAGTGATATTATCAACGTAATCAACTCCATATTCCCTTTTCAAGTAATCAAGCACTGGCAGTTGCACTCTGCCATCAATACAGTTAATAACCACCGCAAACTTTCTCTGGCTCATGTTAACCACGCCTGTTTATAGACGGCTTAGCGATTTAATATCTCTTTTGACAGGGAAAGATCCTATCCTTTTCATGACGTATTTTTGTTTCTAAAAAAACTTATTAGTCTGCGATTAGAATCCTTTGCGGGTGAAATGATGAAAGGAAAAGCAATAATACTTATGGGCTCAGAAAAAGATTTAGATTTCTGCCGAGAAATAGCCAAGTTTCTAAAAATTTTGAAAGTAGAGTATGAATTCCGAGTGGCTTCAGCCCACAAAATCCCTGAGAAAGTGCTTGAGATTCTAAGCGAATACGAAAAGGAGCAGATTGTCTATATTACAGTTGCCGGGCGCTCTAATGCATTGAGCGCTTTTGTGGATGCGCATACAACTAAACCCGTTATCGCGTGTCCGCCGTATTCGGAAAAATTTGGTGGAGCAGATATTTACTCATCACTTCGGGTTCCAAGCGGCATCGGCTCGCTTGTTACGGTTGAGGCTGAGGGCGCGGCGATTGCGGCTGCGAAAATTTTGGCTTTTACTGACAAAGAGACCGAAAGACAAGTAAAAGAGTATCAAGTGGAAAAGAAGAAAGAGCTTGAAAAAGCAGACGAAAAAGTTAGAAACATAAAATAACCGCGAACTAAACTGTGTATTGGTTCTACGTAAGTTGTGTTTGGAGAGTTATTTATGAGCGAAGAGTTTGAAGAGAAAAAAATACCGCGTACCATGGCAACACAGCACCCTGACAACGCAAATGTTCCAGAATGGTGTACTGGCGAAGTAATTGATGGCGACGCAGAAATCTACGAGGCCTTTTTTGCTTATGCAACACTTGGTTGCCAAGAAGTGATGTGGGACTCTGAAGGTAAGGATGTGGACACACGCGTTGTAAGAAAACTGTTAAACCGAAACATGGCGTTTTTCCGTGACCACACTTTAGGAGATAATATCTTCTTAACCTACAGAATTCCTAATCCAAAACTTGAAATTATAGAACGTAAAGTTGCAGTTGAAACGCTTCAGAACATCCCCGTGGCTCACGATGTAGCTTCTTCTTTCTATAAAAGGGAAGTGGCCCCAATTTTTGAGGTGATTCTCCCCTTAACTACCGAAAGCAAAGAACTTCTCCTTCTCTATAACTATTACAAAAAATCCATCGCTGCTGACGGAGAGGTAATGCTCGACGATTCAACAAAAGTGGAGGATTGGATTGGCTCTTTTAAGCCTAAAAGCATAAACGTGATTCCCCTTGTCGAGGATTTCGACAGCCTCTTAACAATTGACCGCATAGTTAAGCCTTACCTGCGTGCTGTAAAACCTCGCCGCTTCAGAGTTTTCATTGCAAGGTCGGATCCAGCGCTGAATTATGGGCTTATATGCGCAGTTTTACTGTCCAAGATAGCGCTTTCAAAGCTGCGCGCCGTAGCGCAAGAGTTGGGAGTAAAAATCAATCCAATTATTGGCGTGGGCTCAAAGCCCTTCCGCGGGCACTTGTCTCCTGAGAATCTTGAGAATTTCCTGCAAGAATATCGCGGCTTAGCAACTGTTACAATTCAATCTGCCCTGCGATACGATTATCCCGCTGACCAAGTGAAGGAGTGTGTGAAAAGTCTTAACGAAAAGCTACCCAACGGCGAAGCCGCCATCATCGAGCTACATGAAGAGGAAATCCTGCATGGGATGCTCCAGAAATTTAGACGGCAATACGAGAGTACAATCGAAGCTCTGGCGCCGCTTGTGAACAGCGTCGCGGCTTATGTTCCGCCGCGAAGAGCAAGGAAATTGCACATTGGCCTTTTCGGCTATAGCCGATGTGTAGCGGGCGTATGCTTACCTAGAGCGATCACATTCGCCGCAGCGCTTTACAGTATTGGGTTACCACCAGAATTTATAGGAATGAAAACTCTGACATTGCTTAAGGATGAAGAGTGGGCTCTCCTGAAGAAGTACTACGTGAAGCTGGCGCATGACTTGAGCTTCGTGGGCGGCTATGTTTCTTGGGAAAACGTAAACATGCTAATGGATATGTCCGAGAAAACTGCTAAAAGAGCAGGCATGACTCAGGAGCAATTACGGACTGCGCTGGCAAAGGTTATGGAAGACCTCCAAGGTGTCGAAGAAACGCTAGGCGTTAAACTTGGACCGAGGACATTACTGCAGAGGAAGCATGAAAACTTCACAAATAACTTCCTAATCTCCTATCTGGAGCTCGAGGATGCGGAAGCTAAAAAGGCGCTTCTTGAAGCAGCAAAGCTGAGACGTTGTCTCGGCTAAAAAAAGCAATATAAACTAAAACGGGATAATACTCAAGCAGAACTGCAACGTGAAATGGAAGGCTGTTTAAGTTATGGGCAGCGTAAAGGATCTAGAAGTGCTTCAGAAGCCGACGCGCGATGCAATGGGCGTAGGTAGATTTCACTTTTCAGATCGCTACTCGGTTTTCTGGAAAGCGAAGGCGTTGAAACGCATTATAGAGGTTTAGTTGACAAGAACGGGCAGCTCGTTACTTTTGAAGAACTCGACGCACCCACCAGTATCATGGAGGTTAATTTGGTTAACGTTTACAAGCCAGAAGCTCGTGTGATACGCGGCAAACTCGAATACGATTACAGCGTTTACACGCCGAATCTGAAGAACTTCCTAATACCACTTGAAATAATATATAGAAATGGGCTTCCAGAAGGCTCATCGGTGTTCAAGCGCCTCGAGCAGGGAAAAATCTCGCTTGAAGACTTGGGACTGGATCATTATCCAAGGCCCGGAGAACGTCTTGCCAAGCCAATTTTTGACGTCAGCACCAAACTCGAGGAAACTGACCGCTACGTGACATGGAAGGAAGCCCAAAAAATTGCGGGCTTAACCGATCAAGAAGTAACCGCGGTTAAGGCTGTCCTCTCAAAAGTGAACGACGCGATAAGCCGCATTGCCTCTCACGCTGGGCTGGAGAATGAAGATGGCAAAATCGAGCTTGCCTTCGACAGTGAAAGGAGACTGATGGTTGTTGATGTTGTTGGCACGCTGGATGAGTGCCGCTTCACCTACGACGGCATACACGTAAGCAAAGAGGTTGCGCGGCAATTCTACAAGAAAACCGGCTGGTACAGTGATGTAGAGGAGGCAAAGCGAGCCGCTGAAAAACAAGGCGTGAAAGATTGGAAGTCGCTGTGCAAGACGCAGCCGCCGAGGCTTGATGCGCAACTTAAAACCATCATCAGTGAAATGTATATGGCTGCGGCTAATGAGCTGACTGACCGCAAGTTGTTTGACGCTCCGCGGCTTGCAGAAGTAATAAAGAAATACCGCGAGTATATAGGCGACAAGAGATGATGAATAAAAAAATACGCGAAGTAATAGAAAGTTATGATCCGCACCGAATTCGCATCGGCGTTTTGGGTTCGCACTCGGCGCTTGAGATAGCTTCCGGCGCCAAACAGGAAGGCTTCGAAACCGTAGTGGTCTGCCAAAAAGGCCGCGATAAAATCTACACCAAGTATTACCGCAATCTTTTTGATCACATCCTGCTCTTAGACAAGTTTTCGGATATACCCAGCGAAAGCAACGTGAAAAAATTAACCGACCTATACACTATTTTCGTTCCTAACCGTTCTTTTTCGGTGTACGCGGGCTACGAGAACATAGAAGAAAAATTTGCT
>JBNARN010000078.1:4286-5877 GCA_049718365.1 Candidatus Bathyarchaeales archaeon | reverse complement strand
GCCAAGATAATCGCGGATTTCCATGCGAAAGCGGAGACAAACCAGCAAATAAGCAAGTTCGGCTCCTTAGCCACGATAGAGACCAATTGGAAAGAAAATTTTGAGCAAACCAAGGAGTTCATCGGCAACACAGTATCCAAAGAAGACTTCGAACTAATCCGCAGCAAGGTTTATGCTTTCATGAAGCGAAACTCAGCGGTTTTTGAGAAACGCGCTGCAACGGGCAAGGTCAAAGATTGCCACGGCGACATCCACTCAGGCAACATTTTCATTGAAAACGGAATCTACATCTTCGACGCCATAGAATTCAACGACAGATTTCGGTATTCCGACGTCGCCGCTGACGTGGCATTTCTCGCCATGGACCTAGACTTCAGGGGGCGCAGAGACCTTTCAGAAGTATTTATTGAAAAATACATGGAATATTCTGGCGACAGAGAATTGCCGTTGCTTTTGCCGTTCTACAAGTGCTACCGAGCTTACGTTCGCGGGAAAGTTGTCAGCTTCAAACTAAACGACCCCAATGTACGTAGCGAAGACAAAAGCGCCGCAAAGAGGGAAGCAGCCGACTATTTCAAACTGGCCACTACTTACGCGAAGAACCTTTAGCCGCGATTACCTAAATTGCTCAGCAACGTATTCAGGGATTTTTACTGTTCCCATAACTATGGGTTTCTGGTGGCAGTCACTTCCGCCCGTCACGATTAACCCATGCGCCTTTGCGAAACGCAAATAATGCGCCGTGGTTTCCGCGTCATTGCGGATGTGCCAGCATTCCACGCCGTCAATATACGCCAGCATTGCCTCTTCTATTATTTTGGTCTGTTCAGGCAGCGATTTGGTAAGTGTCACAAGCGATGTCCCATGAGGGTCGTTGGGATGCGCCAGAACGATTTTTCCGCCAGCGCCTCTCACAAGCCGCGAGGCCTCCTCAAGATAAAGCGGATACTTGGGCACGTCGCACTTCACGAGGTAACGGTCAAAAGCTTCCTGCCTATTCCTGACGATGCCTTTCCGCACAAGGTAATCCGCAATGTGCGGCCTGCCAAGGGTTCCATCAACAGATGATTGAATCTCGTCGAAATCACGTTTCGTTAGCGGCGGGATGCCTTCTTTTTCGAATTCCGCGTTAAGATTGCTGAGGATTTTTGCGGCTCTTTCCTCGCGGTAACGCGATATCTGCTCAAGCTTAGCCTTTAACGCCTTATCTTCAGCGTCAAATTGGTAGCCTAGAAAATCCAGCGATATTGGCTTACCCTGATGATACCCTTGATGCGAGAAGGTTACGTTTAACTCAACACCTGAAACATAGCGGATTCCGGCTTTTGCAGCGGCTTCAATGGCGGCTGGCTGGCAGTCGATAGAATCGTGGTCTGTGATGGACAGGAAGCCAATGTTTCGGCGCTTTGCCTCCTTGAAGATTTCTTCAACTGTTAAGGCGCCGTCAGAATGTTTCGAATGTATATGCAAATCTATTATCATGGAGCCGCCTGGCTACCGTTTCTCCATGCCGATGATGTACCAGTCTTCTGGGGCATCATGCTCCGTGTCCACTGTAAAATGCATAATGCTAAGCTGCGGAAAACGCTTC
>JBNARN010000078.1:0-4276 GCA_049718365.1 Candidatus Bathyarchaeales archaeon | reverse complement strand
CCTAAGAATCCGCGCAATAGACGCTTCCTCGGAACAGTGAGTTTCAAGAATAACGAAGGTCATGCCGTGTTTAGCGGCGATTTCAGCGGCGCGTCTACGCAGATCCTGCGTAACGAAGGTGGCATCAAGAATTAAGCCCTGCTTGCTTTTGCCCACATGCTCCTCTGCTCTGCGAAACATCTCATCATATACGGACAAGCGCTTGCTCATGTTCCCCGCCACTTTAGGGTCAAACACGTCCTCGTTTTTGAGAACCTCGAGGCGGATTAAATCGCTTCTGAGAATTGGGTACCCCTTGATTTTTGAGATTTCCTCGGATGTCTCGGTTTTCCAGGTTCCAGGTAACCCGCAGGTGATTAGCAAAACGTTGGAGCCTAACTCTTTCTTTACGAATTCAGCAAAAGGTTCCTTCAACAGCATCCTCCCAAATGAGGATTTGACGTAAAAGCATAATTAAACTTTTCCAGCAGCAAAAAGACAATGAGCATACATAAAAGCGCTGTAAACGCTATCTTGCAAAGACAAAGCTAAATAGTTAGTCGGCAATTCTTTTCTGAAAAAGAAGGACCTTTGCCATGAAGGAATTTCAAGTTAAAGATGAAAAGTTGGCGCCGCAAGGCCATCTGCAAATCGAGTGGGCTTCAGCTCACATGCCTGTGCTCAACCAGATCAAACGCAGATTCAGCAAAGAGCAGCCGCTGAAAGGCTTGACGCTCGGCGCATGCTTGCACGTGACGAAGGAGACTGCGGTTTTAGTTGACACTTTAATGGCTGGAGGCGCAAAAGTTGCCTTGTGCGGTTCTAATCCGCTTTCCACACAGGACGACGTCGCCGCGGCGCTTGCGGAAAAAGGCGTCCACGTTTTTGCACAGCGCGGCCAGACAACCGATGAGTATTACTGGTGCATAAACAAGGTGTTAGATTATAAGCCGGTGATAACGCTTGACGACGGCGCCGACCTTGTCGGTACGCTGCATAGCAAGCGGACAGGAGAACTGGCGAATGTTAAGGGCGGAACAGAAGAAACCACAACGGGCGTGCTGCGGCTGCGGGCGATGGAGAACACGGGAAGCCTCAAATACGCGATTATAGCTGTAAACGACGCTTATACGAAATATCTCTTTGACAATCGCTATGGAACGGGCCAAAGCACCATAGACGGAATCCTAAGAGCCACAAACACGCTTCTGGCAGGCAAAACTTTCGTGGTCTGCGGCTACGGCTGGTGCTCAAGAGGCATAGCCATGCGCGCGCAAGGCATGGGCGCAAACGTTGTGGTAACAGAAACCAATCCGCTCAGAGCCTTGGAAGCGGCAATGAATGGGCTACGCGTTATGCCGATAGCTGAAGCGGCTGCAGTAGGTGATATATTTGTTACAGCCACCGGCGACATTAGCGTGATAAGGAAAGAACATATGGAGAAAATGAAGGATGGCGCCATAATCGCGAACAGCGGGCACTTCAACGTTGAAATTAACTTGAATGATTTAGAAGAACTGGCTGTTGCGAAACGAACCGTGAGACCCAACTTGCAGGAATATACGCTGCGGAACGGAAGAAGACTTTACCTTTTAGCTGAGGGCAGACTGGTAAACTTGGCTGCAGCCGAGGGACACCCATCAGAGGTTATGGACATGTCCTTTGCGAACCAAGCCCTATGCGTGGAGCACATCGCCAAAACCCCGAGGATGCCGCCGAAAGTTTACACGGTTCCAAGGGAAATAGACGAAGCAGTTGCGGAACTGAAGCTGAAAGCTATGGGAATACAAATCGATGAACTTACGCCTGAGCAGCGAAAGTACTTGGCTACGTGGGAAATGGGCACTACATAGCTGAAGTATATCAGCCGTTATGGTAAACTTTAAATGGATTAAGAATATAACATGCCCTATAAGTGGTGAAAGTAAAGATCAAGCAATAGGTGGAGCAATATTAGTTGTCTGCTTACTTGTCGCTATAGGCTATACACTTTCGCTGTTTATCCCAGACTGGCCATCATGGATTGGAATTCAGTATGTCTTTGATCCATTATGGGTAGTTGCTATACCAGTGTTCATAGCGTTCATTGCGATACTGCTCATAGGCGCTTGGATAGGCTGGACAATGGCTACTACACCGCCGCCAAAACCAATCGAAGAAATCACTGCCGAAATGGAAGAAAAGAAGACAGAGGAGACAAAGCCGACAGAAGCCGCCGAAGAGAAAAAGAAGAAAGCTTAAGCTCCCAAATTTTACAACAAAAAATCCATTTTATTAGTTTTTTTTTATTTTTAAAAATAGTTAATAGTTTATTTAACGATTTTAAGTCAAACTTATATGCCAAGCATTTTAAAAGCGAAATACAGCACTACATTGACCACAGCAGAGACAACAAGCACCGTTAAAACTAGTTTTGGAGAAAAAGGCAGAGCATTTTCTTCAACCTTAGGCTGCACATCATACTCTTTAATTTCACGAGCCGACGAGTCTATGCGGATTACGGCGGTGAACCGTTTCGTTTCAACTTCAACGGTGTAAACCTCGCCTTCCATAGCAACCCGTTTAGGCTTCAAGATGCCCTTATGACCCAGCCTCTTCAAAAAAGTGGTAGCTATGGTCGTGACTACTTCAGCGTTCAACTTTTTTGGCTGAGCCAACGCAGAAGTGACAACTGCGTCGGGAACTGTTTCTTGCGAAGGTATTGCCAACTATAACATCTCCTAACTATTCTTTAGAAAAACGATTACTGCTTAAAAGAAAGTGTGTGTAACAGAGCCAGACATACCTACTTCGCTTTCTTTAGCATGCATTCAACTATATCCTTGCACATCATGCATTCATCAGGAATCTTATCCTTGGAAGACCTTTCGCTCAGATAACCCAAGTAGTAACTGCAGCCTGCAGACTTTTCGCGAGTTTCAACATGCTCTTCTGCAACGGTTTCTTCCACTTCCTCAACAGTAACACTCACTTTATCTTCAATCGGCATTATTTTGGTCAAGCAGTATGGACATGCATCATACGGTTCTTGGGAGGCTTGCTGCAGATTTAAAACTCTAATGGGCCTAGTGAAAACTCTGCCGCAAGAAACATTCTGGCAAGTAAACGCACTACTTTTTTGGTTTTCTTCTTCAGGCCTAGAGATAGATAACCCTCCCACAGAAAAAATGCAGCGTCCACACTTATAGTATTAATGAATTTGAAATACGTATCAGAGTTACTCAAGATTGCAAACTTGTTCAGGCGAAGCAAGCTTTTTGAGAGCATCAACACCCTCGGCGTAGCCTGAAGCAAGCAAGATATCGCCTAGCTGAATAGCTGTGTCAGGCTTCGGGCGCAAACTTTTCCCACCGCGCCTTATAACAAGAACCCACATACCTGTCGCCTCATGCACCCGCGCCTCCTTCAAAGTTTTATTCACAAGCGGCGAACCTGAAGTCACGCAAACTTGAGTAACAGTTTCCTCCGCTTCCCGTATGGTTAATTTTAATACGGGATGAGGCTCAATACCTCTCAAAACAACCTCAGCAATTTCTGCAGCGGCATCCGCGATTTTTTCAGTCGCCACACCCAGCCGAATAAGCCCTAAAAAGCCAGACGCCTCTTCTTTCTTAAAATCGCTTGTCAAAGCCAGAAGCTCAAAATCCGTATGCAGTTGATCCACGTACTCCTCGAGCCGCTGCACTTCCTCAGCCAAGTCCTTACTGTTCAGCATAAGTGAAGAGTAAGCCAAATCAATCATAAGCTCGGAAGTATTCTTGAGTTCAACGAAGCGCTCCACAATTTCTTCGAATCGCTTCAGCTCAGTCACGTAGAAGCCTCCGCTTTTGATTGGCCCTCAACAAGCTTTTTAAATTCGCTGATGCCAAGCGGGGCGCCTCGTGTTATCAGAACATCCCCGAGGAAAAGGCGCTCAGTTTTGTTGGGATTGATTATCCACTCTTTATTTCGGCGGATGGCAATTATGTCAACGCCCATTTTCCGCGCCAAATTAAGTTGAGCTATCTGCTCCCCGATTATCGCTGAACCTTCCTTAACCGTGGCCTTCATGAGGCGCTCTTCAACCTTTTCAAAAATCTCGCCAACTATGGGGTGCACGCCGATTTTGCGCGTTACTATAGCTGCAATATCTGCAGCAGCATCAGAGATTTTATCTGCAGCAGCAGCAACCGTGGAAACACCAATCAGACTTTCAGCATCCTTTGCATCTCTGGCTGCAATCATGATTTCCATATCCAGAAGGTAAGCCAAAGTGTCAATTCGGCGCTCTAACTCCAAAACGTCCTCAGCGAGATCA